>CAIRHD010000293.1 GCA_903878265.1 uncultured Bacteroidales bacterium
AATAAATACTTACCGAGCCAACCTGGCTTATGTTTTAGTAAACAGGGATAAAGCAGGAATACAACCGGGTTCAAGATCGTATGAAAGAAGCTGGATCCGCGATGGTGCCTTGACATCTTCCGCCCTTTTAAAATCGGGTATTGTTACCGAGGTTAGGGACTTTATTGATTGGTACGCAGCACACCAATACGAAAATGGGAAAGTCCCTTGTGTTGTTGATCATCGTGGTCCCGATCCGGTTCCCGAAAACGACAGCCATGGCCAATTAATTTACCTGCTCAGGGAATATTTTAATTTTACCCACGACACCATTTTCCTGAAATCGAAAAATAGCTATGTACTTAAAGCTGTTGAATATATTGAAACCCTGGTTGCCCAACGTTCGACAGATTATTTCAAATATGGCAACGACAGTTTGCGTTCATTATATGGTTTAATGCCCGAATCCATTAGCCACGAAGGCTATTCTGCCAAGCCTATGCACTCCTATTGGGATAATTTCTTTACAATTAAAGGTTTAAAAGATGCTGTCGAAATCCAAAAAATATTGGGCGAAACTGAGAATTACGAAAGGATAAAAAAACTTCGTGACACATTTACTGAAAACCTTTACAACTCCTTGCAACTCGCCATGAAGAACAGGAAAATTGATTACATTCCCGGATGTGCCGAACTTGGCGATTTTGACGCAACATCCACTACCATTGCCCTAACCCCTTGCAACGAACTGAAAAATCTGCCTAAACCACAGGTTTACAATACTTTCGACAAATATTACGAATTTTTCAAAAACAGGCGCGATAGCAAAACCGAATGGGTAAATTACACCCCTTACGAAAACCGTTTAATCGGTTCATTCATCATGCTTGATCAACCGGAAAAAGCCCATGAACTGATTTCCTTCTTTCTGAATGATCAACGGCCACAAGGCTGGAACCATTGGGCCGAAGTGGTTTGGAAAGATTACCGCACCCCTCGCTACATTGGCGACATGCCACATACCTGGTGCGGCAGCGATTTTATCAATGCAATTCGGTCTATGTTTGTTTATGAAAATGAGTATGATCAGTCGCTGGTTTTGGCTTCGGCACTATATCAGGATTGGATTGATACACCCAAAGGTATGTCTGTCGAAAACCTACCAACTTACTACGGTGAAATTTCATACTCCATACAAAAGGAAAACTTCAACTATAAGTTTTCAATTTCGGGAAATGTCAAGCTTCCGGATAACGGAATAAAAATCAAGAATTTCAACCATTCGGAACTTCCAAAAAAAGTTCTGGTAAATGGAAAAGATATAAAAGATTTTTCGGAAAAAGAAATAAGCGTAAAAGAAATCCCGGCGGAAGTGGTAATATTTTACTAATGTCAACAAATTAAATTCAAGATGAAAGAAGAAACTACGGTTGATCGGAATACAAGGACAGAAGACAAGATTCATTTTTCGCAATTGGCTGCTTACGGTGCTGGAGGGATTATTCCTATCGCCTTGTTCAATGTTGCGGGGATATTAGTTGGCTTGATGGGAAATATCAGCCTGGGATTAAGTGCTTTCTGGCTTGGCGCAATTTTAATCGTCCCGCGTTTGTGGGATGCGCTTTCTGATCCAATTATAGGCCATCTTTCGGATAATACGCGCAGCCGTTGGGGACGCCGCAGGCCTTACCTGCTCTTAGGTGGCATTGCAGTTGCCCTCTCATTTGTTGTTATTTGGTGGATTCCAAAAGGGGATTTGGTGCATAGCTGGTTCCCAACCGATTCTGGTTATCAGGCGTTTCAACTTGTTTATATCCTCATTTCACTTCTGATTTTTTTCACCGCCGTAAACATATTCGAGATACCTCACGGAGCTTTAGGCATGGAAATGACTACTGATTACCATGAACGCACCCGTCTTTTCAGCGCCAAGAGTTTTGTGGGCAACTTATTCGCTATGAGCACTCCCTGGCTTTTTGCCCTTGCCAGCATGGAAATATTCAAAGGCCCGGGCGGAAACGAAGTTGACGGAATGCGTTATGTTTCCATCCTGATTGCCGCCATATTGATTCCACTTTCGTTTTGGATGTTTCTAAAATTGCGCGAACCTGGATTTAAAAAAGTTGCGGAACAGGAAAAAACCCCGTTTTGGACGGATATGAAACGCACTGCCAGCAACCGGAATTTTATCATGCTAACCCTTACCATATTTACTTTGGCAATGGGTTTCAATTTTGTGAGCCTGCTCGGGTCGTACATACCAATTTTTTACATTTATGGCGGCGACAAAGTTGCAGGTGCCACGCTGTTAGGCATCAATGGAACGGTTTGGGCAGTAACAGGTGTGCTGGCGGTCTTCCCACTTAACTGGATAAGCCCAAGGTTGGGTAAACGGAAAACCCTCACCATTGCTATTCTGCTGATGGTTTTAGCGCAAGCTTCAAAAATTGTTTGCTACAATCCTACCTATCCTTACCTGGTTCTTATCCCAACCGTGCTGCTTTCAGCCGGAATGTTGTTTTTCTTTACGCTTGGTTCTTCCATGGTTGGCGATATTTGCGATGAGGACGAACTCAAAACTGGCCATCGTTCCGAAGGAAGTTTCTATTCCGTATTCTGGTGGTTTATTAAAATGGGGACAGCACTCGCAAGCCTTATTGCAGGTGCGTTGATTGTTTTCACGCTTTTCGACGAAACTCAGGTAACAAAAGTGGATAGTTTACAGGGAAATATCAGGGAACTGAGGAGTGATATAAAAAACTGGGAAGGAAGTGATGGCCTTGCCGGAACAAGTACGGCTTTGCTCGCAAACATGAACAAACAAGTTACAAAAGCTATTGACGAATCCAATCAGTATATTAGAGTACTTAAAAAAGAATCAGTTAAAAAGCAAAGCGAAACCTACCAACAAGTAGCCAAATACCAAAGCCAAAGGAAATCCATGTTGCAGCAAGCTTTATCCAACACAAAAGCAACGGTCGGAAGTTTAGAACTTCTTCAATCAGATATTAAATCACTTGGTCCAAACCCAGCAGATTCTGTCGTTTCCAATCTTTCTAAAAACGCCATTGCCCTCACTTTGGATACCAAACTCGAAAAAGCCAGATTAAATTCATTTGAATTGTTGGCCCATTTGGAAGGCAAATCCATCGAAACAAACAAGAGCAAAGAACACTTCGATATAATCATAAAAAAGAGTTCGGGAATTGACGACAGGCTAACAAACATCAACTCCAATATGCCTTTAGACCAATTGGATAAAGAACTAGCCTCCATCGAAACAGAAACTGTACAACTCACTATACAATCGCCTTACACACTGTTGATGATGCGCGTTGTGGAGATTGGGCTGCCTATTTTACTGAGTATATTTTCAATTTTCTTTGTTCTCAAATATAGCCTTACCGAGAAACGAAGCCATGAAATTAAAGAACTGCTCAAACGAAGAAATTTAGAAGAACCGAAAAAAGACAATGTGTCGAGTCCGTTTAGTTAAGAAGTGCCGGGTGCCAAGTGCCGGGTTATGAAACCTGGAACCAATAACCATCCACCAATAACAGATAACCATTCACCAATAACCATTCACCAATAACCACCCCAATGACCTTCACCATCAAAGAAAACAACTTCTACCTCAACGATAAAAAAGTATTCCTCAATTCAGGCGAAATCCATTATTTCCGTATCAAACGCGAATTGTGGGACAAGCACCTGGCAGCAGCCAAGGAAGCTGGTTTGACCACCATCAGCACGTATGTTCCCTGGGCATGGCACGAGTATGAAGAAAATTGTTTTGATTTTAATGGCACTTCAATTCCCGAACGCGATTTAAATGGGTGGATCGAAAAATGTCAGTTATACGGTTTGAATTGCATTGTTAAGCCAGGTCCGTTTATCCTCGCCGAATATCGTGGTGCTGGTTTGCCCGATTGGTTTATGGATCAATACCGGGAGGAAGCCAAAATGCGCAACAGCAAAGGTGAAATTTTTCCCAGCGACGGCATTAGTCTGTTTAACCAAAAATATTTGGAAAAAGTAACGCTGTGGTATGATAAAATTATGCCTTTTATAGCTAAACGGCAGATATCGGAAGGTGGGCCTATCATTATGATGCAGATTTGCAACGAAATAGGTGTCTTTTCATGGCTCGCTCATCAGGCCGATTATTGCGAAGCTGTGAAAACCCGTTTCAGTTTATATCTGTCTAAAAAGTTTAAAAGTGTTGCTGAATTGAATATTCTGTGGGAAACAAGCTATAAAAACTTCGCCGATGTGGAACTTCCGCCGGATGGCAGGCTTCCTTATGCATCTAAAGCTGACCGTGGCCGCGATTACGAATGGCATAATTTCTGGCGCACCTATTACGGCGATTACTTGCGAATGCTAACAGGCATGGCAAGGGACAGAGGCGTTTCAGTCCCTTTGTATCATAACCTTCCGGGGTGGATTTACGGGAATGGATACGAATTCCCGGTAAATATAACCATGTATGAGGATTTATTCGAAAATAAGAGCGAAATCCTATTTGGTGTTGATCACATCCCCGAATTTTTCTCCTACCGCAACCTGCATGACGACCGCATTATCAATGATATTACAATGGCCATGCAGGGCAACAAACCCTTGTTCGCAGCCGAATTCCAATGTGGTTCGCGCGAACACCACGTAGAAACAAATCCACGCGAAATGGAACTTTTCTACAAAGCCAGCATTGCCAATGGATTGGTTGGATGGAACTATTACATGTTTTCGCAAGGGCGCAACCCGGGCAGGAAGGGATATTCAGGCGATACATTTTACTGGTTTAATCCGCTAACGCCTGAAGGTGAACGGACTACCGCATTTCCATTGGTAAAACGGATGAATCAAATCATTAATATTTCGGAGGAGCTAATCATAAACGCAAAACGCAAGGCCGAAGTTTGTGTTCTTTTTTATCCACCATATTACGCCACTGAGTTGGAACGTCCCGAAATTGGAGCTTCCGAACTCATTTTCAACGCTTCGGCCATACGCAGGCCAGCCTATTTCGATGGCTTGCTAAAAGTGTTGCAAATCCTCAATGTGGATTATGATATGGCGGATTTGAACAAAGCAACTGCTGAAACTTTGAGCAATTACAAACAGGTTTGGGCCTTTTGCACCGACGAAATGAATGCCCGCGAACAACAAACTATTGTGGATTACACCATCGCTGGCGGCAACCTCGTGCTTTTCCCTTATATGCCCGATCGCGAAATGTCCCAGAAACCCTGTACCATCATCCGAGATGCGATTTCGATATCGCCATCGGCTATTGAAACCATTGATTCTCCGTTAATTGATGTATATAACTTTAAGGACATTAAGTGCGCCAATCCGCAGAGTGTTTTTTCAGAAAAATTATTGCCTGGTGCAGTTATTATTGCCCGAACTATCCGTGGTTCAGTTTGTGGCTTCTCAAAACCACTTGGAAAAGGCACTTTCATTCATCTGGGAACTTGGATTGGATTTGATACCGAAGGGCAAAAACCTGTTTATGAGGCGCTTCTTTCGAAATCAACTGCAAAATTAAGGCAGGCAAATTCCAACAATTACCATATAAATGTTCGAGAACGCTTTACCGACGACCATTGCGCTATGCTTTTTGTTGGCAATTACTACAACGAAGAACACAAAGGATCAGTAACTTACACCCATCCCAAATCGGGCGAAACCATTTCAATCCCTTATTCACAAAATGAAACAGAATGGCCGGCAGTTTACGGCATTCTTAGTCCTATTTGTCTAAAAGTTTCTGAAGATTTATATATTTTGCACACCACTTCCGATATACTCAGTATTCAAAGCACTGATAGTGAACTTAATATAACCCTGTATGGTGATCGTGACCTTGCAGGGGAAATTGTATTTGAAGGACCTGTTGCAGCGAAACTAAATTCTGCATCAATAGATGGGAAAGCGGTAAGACTGGACCACGAAAGTAAACGTATCGTTTTGGTTTATAGCCACAAACATAAATCTGAGATGAATCTGAAAATAAAATTCAACTAAATGGAAATCAGAAATTCTGCCGGTCTTTCCTTTACATTCCTTGAGAATGGCTCAGTCCAGTTCATCGAAGCTGATCCCATTCGGATAAGCCTTAAACCAACTACACTCTATTCCAGATCCGGAACCAATATTTATCTGCGAAAAAGATCAGAACCTTTTGCCTTTACTTCGCTCCTGGGACCCGAAAGCAATAGCCAATTCCTTATAGAAAACAATACATTTTTTGCCAAGGGCAGTTGGGAAGGCATTGATTACCAATGCATTTTGCAACTTTCGCCGAAAAGTCTGAGTTGGCAATGGAGCATTGAATTGGTAAATAATTCTGCCAATCCAGCGGAGCTTGATTTGATTTATGTACAGGATGTGGGTTTAAAACAAATTTCCGACAACCTGGTGAACGAGTACTATGTTAGTCAATATCTTGAACGACTGGTATTCGATGACCAAAACCATTGTTCGGTAATTTGCTGCCGTCAGAACATGAAGGAATCGGTGGGTAATCCATGGATGATGACTGCTTCCAAAAACAAAGCCATTGCCGGAAGTGTGGATGGCATGCAGTTTTATGGCAAAACCTACCGAGAAACCGCAATTCCGGAAGCCTTACTTACCGATACACTTGGAGGAAATTATGCAGGTGAATCGTCGATAATTGCCTTACAGGAAAAACCTTTTGAATTGAATATTAGCTCCCATCATACAAGTTCTTTTGTTGGCACTTATCTGCCTGATCATCCAAAAGCCTCGTCCATGGATGATTTGAATCAGCTAAGCAGGGTATTCCTTGAATTTGACAAGAAGGTTACTCTTCCGGCTCTGGAAAAAATGATTTCGCCATATAAAAATCTCTTTAATACTTCGCCCTTCCTGCCTGTCAGCGATTTGACCAATGCAGAACTTGATTTGTTTTTTGGGAACGATAAACGCCATTGCGAAATGGAGAATGGCAGGTTGTTGTCATTTTTCTGCGATAAGAATAACCATGTAATGCTTCGTGCAAAAGAAATTATGGCCGACCGGCCTCACGGGCACATTATGCAAGCCCAGTCAGGCTACGCTCCCGACGAAAGCATTGTTTCCACCACAGCATTTGCGTTCGGGGTTTTCAATTCGCACCTTACGCAAGGCAATACCAATTTTAATGTGCTGCTTTCTGTTTGCACAAGCCAGTTCAATCTTACACCTGAAGCGGGACAGCGGATTTTTGTGGAGGTGGACGGCAAACAATATTTATTGGGAGTTCCTTCAGCTTTCGAAATGGGTTTAAACCATTGCCGTTGGATTTATAAACATGGGAATTCAGTTTTTCAGGTACGAACATGGACATCCAAATCGGAACCCATGGTACACATTGACTTTAAAGTTATTAGCGGGAAAAATGTTAAATTACTGATTACATGCGATTTTGATAAACTTAACGGTTGGGAAATAAAACCTGAAATACTTTTATTTAATTATTTGGCCAGGCCAAAAACGGATAGTATGATTGCAGGCAAATTTCCGGGCGCACAGTTCAGGATACTTGTAAACAGTATTGAAGTTGATTACAAAGCATCCAGGGATATGGCACTTTACCCTGGAAATTTTGCCATGGACGACGGCTCTTTATTTATTATTAAAACAGAAGAAACTTCTGATTTCTCCATGAGTTTTATTGGGGAAGTTTGCTCAAATACCAACCATTACAAACCGCAGGACACTGACAAACATTGGTTTACTGATTGCCGGGATGCGCAAGCACAATGGCAGGAACTTAGCCTGAACCTATCACTGATGGGTAAACAAGAGGATACAACCGCCATTAGCGAAATCCTTCCATGGTATGGAATGAACGCCATTACCCATTTCCTTACACCTTACGGGTTGGAACAATTCAGCGGTGCTGCCTGGGGCACGCGCGATGTGTCGCAAGGCCCTGTTGATTTGTTGCTTACCCTGGAAAAGTACAGTGAAGCGAAGCAGGTTCTGTGTACCATATTCGTGAACCAGAATACCGATGGCGGGTGGCCGCAATGGTGGATGTTCGATAGTTATTCGGCTATACGTGCCGGCGACTCGCATGGCGATGTTTTTTATTGGGTACTTATCGCTTTGAGCGACTATATAAAAGTTACCGGCGATTTGAAAATCCTTGACGAAGTTTTGCCATTTTATCAGGGAAACAAGCCTGGCAGTGTTGAGAAAAAGTCAATGGGAGAACATGTTGACAGGCTCATTCAAATGATTATAAATTCGTTTATCCCCGAAACAGCATTGGTACCATTTGGTGGTGGCGATTGGAACGATTCCCTGCAACCTGTTAGCGAAGAACTGGCAAAAAGGTTGATTTCGAGCTGGACAGTTGAAATGAACTACCAGGCTTTTAATCAATATCAGGTAGTTTATCAACAGATTGGAAACACTGCGAAAGCGGAAGAACTGAATGGGATTTGCGAAAGAATAAGGGCTGATTTCAACAAATACCTGATAAAAGACAGAATTGTTGCCGGATATGGTTTGCTGGAGGACGATGGCAATATAAGTGTATTGCTTCATCCAAGCGACACCAAAACCGGGATTAAATACAGCATATTGCCCATGAACAGGGGCATCATAAGCGAAATTTTCACTGTGGAACAAGCCCAATTCCATCAGCATATTATTGATGAGCACCTGAAAGGTCCCGATGGTGCAAGATTGATGGACCGACCGCTAAAATACAAAGGTGGAATCCAGGAAATTTTCCAGCGGGCAGAAAGCAGCACATTTTTTGGCCGCGAAATCGGGCTTATGTATGTTCACGAGCATATCCGTTATGCCGAATCGCAGGCCCGTATTGGCAATGCCGATGCTTTTGTGAAAGCTTTGCGACAGGCAATTCCGGTGGCATACAGGGATATAGTTCCTTGTGGCGATATACGACAGGCAAATTGTTATTACAGTAGCTCGGACGTAACTTTTGAAAGCCGTTACGAAGCTGACGAGCGTTACGATGAGATTAAAACCGGAAACATAACGCTAAAAGGCGGTTGGCGGGTTTATTCAAGTGGGCCTGGAATTTATGTGAGCATGATTGTTTCGCGATTGCTTGGTTTACGCCTGGAGTTCGGGAATGTGGTCATTGACCCCGTTATCCCAGATTCTATGGATGGAATGTCGGCTTCATTTGATTTGCTGGGTCGTCATTTAACATTAAAATATAAAGTTTCGGGAAGCAATTTCAGTCCTAAAACTATTGCAGTTAATGGTAACATAATCACATTCGCACTACAGGAAAACAAATACCGCAAAGGTGGCGCAGTTATTCCGGTTGAACAGTTTTTAGCCTTGTTGAACCAAACGGAAAATGTTGTTGGGATTTCGCTTTAATGCCAATATCCCAGGCATTTTGGCGATAAAGTCAATAAAGAGGTTGTTTTTTTTGTTGATATATATTTCCTTTGTGGGAAATACTTTTTCGTGGAGTCACAGCAATCGACCTACCAACAATAAATGAAACCGCAGCAAAGACTTTCGTTAACATATTAACGTTATTAACTTTTTAAGCACTTGATAACTAAACCATAAACCAGATTTCTGTTATGATACGCCATATTGTAATGTTCAAACTTAAGGAATTCCCGGACGAAGCCTCTAAACAGTCTGCTGCCTTGGTCTTGAAAAAACGTTTGGATGAGCTACCTTTAAAAATTGGCCTTATCCGAAAATGCGAAACTGGTATTGATATCCGCAACCTGTGGTGGTCGTACGATATTGTGCTTGTGATGGATTTCGACAGCATGGCCGACCTTGAATCATACACCATACATCCAGCGCATCAGGATTTTGTAAATTTCAATAAAGATTTTTCTATTGCTAAAGTATGTGCCGATTACGAACTATAATAGGGAGTTTGAGTACTGCAAGTTTATATAAGGAAATAGAAATTAGGTAAGTCCAATGTATAGCTAAGGGAATTTCACTCTTCAGTAAATTCAATCAATCCTCTTTTATTTTAACACAATCACAAGCGAAAACATACGTTACGAATCCTTTAACCCAAACTACCCATAAATGATAGATTTTAGAAGCGATACCGTTACCCGCCCAACGCCTGCAATGTTGGAAGCAATATTTTCGGCACAAGTTGGCGACGATGTTTTTGGCGACGACCCCACTGTAAATGCCCTTGAGCAAAAGGTTGCCGCCATGTTTGGCATGGAAGCCGCCCTGTTTTGTGCTTCGGGTACCATGGCCAACCAAATCGCGATCAAGGCGAACACCCAGCCTGGCGATGAGGTGATTTGCCACAAACTGTCGCATGTATATTACTACGAAGGCGGAGGTATTGCCATGAATTCCGGTGCATCGGTTTGTTTGCTCGATGGCGATAAAGGAAGGATTACCGCCGCTGATGTAGCAGAACACATAAACCCGCCTGCTGACCCACATCGACCGCTTACCCGGCTGGTATCGGTCGAAAATACCATGAACAAAGGTGGTGGTTCTATTTATGATTTCAACGAACTAAAGATTATTGGCGAAGTTTGTGCGAAAAACGGGCTTAAATACCACCTCGATGGGGCAAGGCTTTTTAATGCTTTGGCAGAAACAAACGAAACGCCGCTTGATTATGGAAATATTTTCGACAGCATTTCAATTTGCATCTCCAAAGGGCTTGGCGCACCGGTTGGTTCGGTTTTAATTGGGAGCAAGGAATTTATTGGCCGTTCGCGGCGCATACGAAAAGTGTTCGGTGGTGGGATGCGGCAAGCAGGATACCTCGCTGCCGCTTGTATTTATGCCCTCGACAACCATGTAGGACGCCTTAGCGAAGATCACCGTAAGGCAAAGCAACTCGAAAGCACATTACTTTCATTGCCTTATGTGCAAACTGTTGTACCTGTACAGACCAACCTCGTGTTTTTTAGCCTAAAACCTGAGATGCCAGCATCTGTTTTTTTGAAAAGCTTGCGGCAAAACGATATTTTCGCCATGGCTTTGGCCCCGCAAGAAATCCGCTTTGTAACCCATCTCGATATCACCGATGGCATGATGGAAAAAGTTGGATCGGTCCTAAAAGCGATGAGTTAGTAGTTTCGGCCTTTGTTAATTCTATTTTATCTGGTTAGCATAACTTGACCGGTTTTGCAGTTTTCTTATAAATTGGTGTCGATTTTGCTTAAAACCCGGCAAAATGGATTTGACTTTTAGCTTTGTCTGAGCTTTTTGCTTAAATTTGTCCAACAAATACAATTTCCATGAAATGCTTCCTCCATCTTTTTATCACCACTTTTTTATGTGCTGTTTCAAATCTGGTTTTCAGCCAGGTACATACCAGTTACTTATGGCATTTGGAACAACCTATATACTGGCCCGAGGAGAGTGTTTGGAACCCCTTTGAGCACCAAAGTGTTTGGGAATCGCAATATCTGAAGTCGAATAACGGCAACTGGTACCCTGACGGGCTGCAACATCCGTTGAACAATTTGCCTGATATTTTCGGCAACGACGACCGTAAAGCGGTTTACCAATACCGTACAAAAGATGCGGTTCAATCCCTGTTAAGCCTAGCTGAAGCCGGTGCCCAGGTAAACTATTCGGGATGCCTGATGGAAAACGTTAACAGCCTTGCCAATGCAGGCCAATGGGGCTATTCCACAGGTTGGCAAAACAATTTTGTAACCGCACGTAACTGGACAACCTCTGGCGGCAAACCCAGGATGGATGTGGTTGGTTTTACAAAGGATCATGCGCTATCGCCTTTATTGAGCGATAAAATGCTCCGCAGGCAAATACAGGCACACCGTTTTTTATACGCTGAGCAATTTGGTTCGTCGCCCAATTATTCGAAGGGATATTGGCCTGCAGAATGTTCCTTTAGCATCAGGAACATTAAAGCCCTGAAAGAGGAAGGTTTTGATTGGGTTGTGATTGCCAACAGCCACCTGGCCCGCACGCTACAGGATTATCCGTTGCAATATGGGACTTCGGTATGCAATATTGATCCGCCAAATCGGGCAGATATAATTCCCATAAATGGCACACATTGGTGGAGCGGGCAAATAGATGGCAGGGGCGGTACTTTTGCCGCGCCTTATTGCTACCAGGCACACAAAGCAAAGTATGTAGATCCCGAAACCGGCGCAGAATTTAAAATTACGGTTGTGCCCATGGATGATGTGTTGAGTTATCAAAATGGATATTCAACCATGGGGACAGGTACCATTGATGCAAATATTGCCCCTTACGAAAACCCTGCGCAGCCTTCGATGGTGCTGCTTGCCCACGATGGCGACAATGCCTGGGGTGGTGGGTACGATTATTATACCAATTCGGTGCCCAATTTTGCCAACGAAGCTGCATCAAAGGGGTATGTACCCTCAACCGTTGAACAGTTCCTGAGCAGCCACCCGGTGCCCGAAAGCGATGTGGTACATGTGGAAGATGGTTCGTGGGTGAATGCCGCCAACGATTGGGGGCATCCTCAATTTATTAACTGGTTGTGGCCAATGTACACATCCAATTATGAATTTAACCTCGATGGTTGGACCGAAGATGTGCGTAACTGGGCTGTGCTGGTAGCTGCCGAAAACCGTGTTCAGATGGCTGAGGATTTGCAGGGGACACTCAACATTGCCAACATAGTGCATCCTTCGGCGGCAGCCAATGCAGCCGAAAGGGCATGGCATTTCCTGCTTCCGGCCTACAATAGCGGATATATGTATTACGGTACTTCGCTGGATATGGAAGTAAAGCAATCGCTGGCCTGTAACCGCGCAGGTACTTTTGCCGACCAGGTTATCAATGCACATGCAGGTACCGACAACACCCCACCAACTATTTTTGTCCCGCAAAGATATCCGTATAACCCGGGCGGGACAGGCTTTGGCCCCACGTATGGGTACCAGCAGCACCAGAATTCGTCCGATTTCCATGTGTGGACCTTTGCGTATGATGTTTCGGGAATACAATCGGTTACCCTAAAATACAGGCTCGATAACGATGGGCTGAACCCTATTGCCAACAACGACAACGAAACCTATTCGGGCGGGAGCAGCGTTCAGGCATGGCAAAACCTGACGATGGCATACCGCAATTTCCCTACAGGCAATGTTACCAATAATCCAGAAGTAAATTTCTTCATCCTTCCCGACCATATTGCCGGGCAGTATTCGGCTGAAATAACCGGTGTGGCTGAATCATTGGTTGATTATTATGTGGAAACGGTGGACTCCAAAGGCAATGTTTCAAAATCGGCCATACAACATGTGTATGTTGGGCCATCCAACCCCGGAGGCGGCGGACAGAGCGGGGTTTATTGGACTCCCGAAAACCCAACAGCCGACGATGTAATTACCATAACCGAAACGGATGTTACGGTTGGGGCCAAACTGCATTGGGGCGTAAAAGTGGGTGGGGTAACCTGGCAGAAACCCAATCAGGTCTATTGGCCGGCAGGTTCGGCCCTTTTTAACGGGGTTGGGCCGGCTGTTGAATCGGCTATGGTTGGACCCGATACCCAGGGCAATAACAGCATAAGCATTGGCCCATTCAATAATGCGGCACAAAAAGTGGATGCGGTTGATTTTGTGATCCATTACAACAACAACACCTGGAACAACAACGGCGGTGCCGATTTTCATATTCCTATCAGTATTTCGAATACTTCTATCGGCAATAATGAACTTAGCAGAAAATTCAGCCTGTGGCCGGTTCCTGCCGATGAAATGGTATTTGTTGGCGTACCGCTCCAATTTGTTGGGCAGCACAGTTTGGTCTTGTTTTCATCTATGGGTCAGAAAGTTTTTGAACAGCAAATTGTAACCGAAAACTTCAGACTCGATGTAAGTTCGTTGCCTGTTGGGTTTTACATGGCCTGCGTTTTGGACAAGTCCGATAAAATAGTTGCGATAAGGAAGATTGTAACAAAGTAGCCGTTTTGTTGCTCTAAAAGCGGGACATAATAAAAGTGCAATCTTGGAGGGTATGCTTTTGAACCCCTTTTATCTGTAAAGTTTCATGATATTTGCAGTAGTTTTGGGGTAGTTTTAAATTGCTCCGAGATTTGCATTTTGAGGTAGGAGAATAGTTGAAATAGATATGCCGGGTTGAATATTTGGGATAGTAAATTTTATATTTTAAAACAGCGAATCATTAATGACCTAAATTCAACTAATAAATGCAACATGATTTATGATTGCGCAGGAAATGAATTGGGAAAAATTTACTGCTTGGTTTTTTAGTGTAAGAGTGGCTTGGAGTAATCCGATACTTGTTGCCAACAATCCGGTTCTAACCCATCATAGATAGAGGCTAAATTCGATTCCATTAATCGCTTTCTTACCTGCACATTTTCCTTTGTCAATATATCGTATAGGAAAACAATGTTTCGCCCTGGTAATTTCTGATTTTAACACATTTTGTTTTGCTCAGACAGGCAATTTAAAATAAATTCCATAATTTTCTATCTTGCAAACGATTGCACTAAGAGCTTATGTTTTAGATGGATAGTTTTCTCATATCTTTGCGAAAAAAATATCCAAACATGAAGAAGACAACAATTTTACTGATTAGTATTTTACTTATAAAATCTGCATTCTCCCAGGTTACCATCGATCATGTGGAACCGCCTTGCTGGTGGGCTGGGATGAAGAACAATTCCCTGCAATTGATGATACATGGCAACAATATCGGCAAAACCAAACCATCGCTCGACTACAATGGGGTGAAAATTAAGGATGTTACTAATGCCGGCGACGATTATTTATTCGTTGACCTTGTGATTGGCAACAGCGCAAAGCCTGGTTTCTTCACAATTTCGTTCAAAGAAAAGGAACTTGAAGTGGCAAGCAGCCAATATGAGCTTAAAGCCAGGCTCGAAGGTTCGGCAAAACGCGCGGGGTTCAACACTTCGGATATGATGTACCTCATTATGCCCGACCGCTTTGCCAATGGCGACCCTACCAACGACGATATGCCCGGAATGTTGGAAAAAGCTGACAGAAGCAATCCAAACGGGCGGCACGGCGGCGACATAAAAGGGATTGTTGATCATTTGGACTACCTGCAAAACTTAGGCGTTACCACAATCTGGTGTACCCCTCTGCTCGAAAACAATATGCCAGCCTACACCTACCATGGTTACGCCGTTACCGATTTATATAAAATTGACCCACGCTTCGGCACAAACCAAAGCTACCGCGAAATGGTTGATGCTGCCCACTCTAAAGGGATGAAAGTGGTTATGGACATGGTTTTCAATCATTTCGGTACAAATTCGTACTGGATGAAAGACCTGCCGCAAAACGACTGGGTGAACCAATGGCCTGAATATACCCGTTCCAATTATCGCGGCGGCGTGCTTTCCGATCCTTACCGTTCGCAATACGACGAAAAGAAAATGGCTACCGGTTGGTTCGATACCACTATGGCCGATTTTAACCAGAAAAACCCTTATGTGGCCAAATACCTGATCCAAAACAGCATTTGGTGGGTTGAATTTGCAGGTTTGGATGGCATACGCCAGGATACTTACCCGTATTCCGACAAAGATTTTATGGCGGATTGGATGAAAACCCTCCGCGACGAATATCCCAACCTGAATACTGTTGGCGAGGCCTGGATCAATTACCCGCCACAGGTTGCTTATTGGATGGACAATAAAGATAATAAAGATGGCTACCGTTCCTATTTATCACATGTTTTCGATTTCCCATTGATGGGTGCAATCCAAAAAGCATTCAACGAGGGCGATGGCTGGGATACAGGTTTGGCGCGTTTGTACGAATTGCTTTCGCAGGATTTCCTTTACAGCGACCCATCGAAGCTCATTACTTTTGCCGACAACCACGATATTGAACGCATGTACCCTGTGTTGAAAAGTGTTGAAAACGTTAAAATGGCCTTGGCTTTCCTTGCCACAACACGCGGTATGCCAATGCTTTATTATGGAACGGAAGCTCTAAGCGACCGAGGTACTTTAGAAGGCGATCCAGGAAAGCGAAAAGATTTCCCTGGTGGATGGAAGGGTGACAAAACCAATATGTTCACCGGCGATAACCTCAGCAATGAGCAAAAAGATGTGCTCGATTATACATCAAAATTGTTCACTTGGCGCAAAAGCAACAAAGTGGTGCAGCAAGGGAAACTTACCCATTTTATCCCTGAAAACGGCATTTATGTCTATTTCCGCACCCTTGAAAAAGAATCCGTAATGATAATTGTGAACAACAATACTGAAGTCAAAACATTGGAAACCAAACGTTTTGATGAAAACTTAAAGGGGTTCAGGCGAGGTAAGGATGTTATGGATGGAAACAAGCTTAAAGACCTCAGCAACATTGAAGTTCAAGGTAAAAGCGTTAAAATTATCGAACTTTCGAAATGAAAAACCTGACCCGCTTCCTGGCAATCTTCACATTCCTTTTCGTTTACCAGGTTTCGTTTGCCCAGCTAATCTGGCTGAAGCCCGAAAACCCTTCGCTTACCGATTCGGCAACTTTGTTTTTCAACGCCGCCGAAGGCAACAAAGCATTGATTGACCTGCAAGGTGATGTTTACCTGCACACCGGGGTGATAACCAACCGAAGCCTTGATGGCCACGACTGGAAATACGTTGTTGGAAATTGGGGAACGGACGACAAAAGCGTGCTGATGAAACGGGAGGGCAAAAACCTCTACTCTTTCCGTTTTGTGATAAAATCATATTACAAACTGCTACCCGAAGATGTTGCCAATCAATTGGCTTTTGTTTTCCGCAACCAGGATGGGACTGTTGTGGGCAAAACCAAGGAAAACGAGGATATTGTAATCCCGGTAAACGGGTACAAGCCTAAAATACAAGAAAGTGCCAATTCAAATAAAGAATTGCATAAGCTCAACAAAGTTGAGCAGCTTGCGGCCTCATGGAATATTTATCTTGAAAAAGGCATGGTTACGGTTCGCCCATTTAGCGAAAGCGTGGTGGAAGTTGTTTTTTTGCCCGACGGCTTAACAAAACCTGATCCTTCACATTCTGTTGTTATGCAGCCTGCTAAGACAACACTTACCTCGGAGAAAACCAGTACGGGATATACTTTGCACAACGGCGCAATGACAATAACTGCTAATGCCGATCCTTTTTATCTGACCTATATTTACAAAGGCGACACTTTGTTAGCTGAGGAAAGCGGATTTTTTAACAAACCGGGCAACAGTGGCGTACGCTTCGCGCTCAAAACCAACGAAAAAGTATATGGCACCGGCGAACGTGCCATGCCCATGGACAGGCGCGGTAAAAAACTCCAATTGTACAACCGTCCATTTTATGCGTACGAATATGGGGCTGCCATGCTCAATTATTCAGTGCCCATGACCATTTCGTCGCGCAAGTATGCCTTGCTTTTCGATAATCCCCAAAAAGGATATATTGATATTGGTCTTGCCGAACCTTCCGTTACCGAATGGAGTGCCTTGGGCGGAACCGCGAGATATTACCTGATAGCCGGAAGCACATTTGCCGAAATTTCAGGCACATACACCCAACTTACCGGAAAGCAGCCTTTGCCTCCACGTTGGGCTTTAGGAAATTTGCAGAGCCGCATGGCCTACCGCAACCAGCGCGAAACCGATAGCATTGTTACACTGATGCAGAAAAAAGATTTTCCGATGGATGCCATAATCCTTGATTTTTACTGGTTTGGCGATAGCATCCAAGGCCATTTGGGGAAACTAGATTGGTTCAAAAAAGCCTGGCCCGATCCTGCCGGGATGGTTGCAAAGTTCAAAAAGCAAGGAGTTAAAACCATACTTATTACCGAACCTTATGTGATCGATACGGTTGCCAACCATGCCGACGCCGCCGCAAAAGGGGTTTTTGTAACCGATAGCCTTGGCAAAACATACATAGATAAACAGTTTTATTTTGGTGCCGGAAGTTTGATCGATATTTTTAAACCCGAAGCCCGCGACTGGTTTTGGCTAAAGTATAAAAAGCAGATTGATATGGGCATTGCTGCCTGGTGGGGCGATTTGGGCGAACCCGAAAGCCATCCGGCCGACATAAGGCATGTTAACGGAAAAGCAGATGAGGTGCATAATATTTTCGGGCATTATTGGGATAAAATGCTGTTCGAGAAATATGCCGAAAACTACCCAAACACCCGATTGTTCCACCTTCAACGTTCCGGTTTTGCCGGTTCGCAACGCTACGCGGCCTATCCATGGACCGGCGATGTTTCGCGCAGTTGGGGCGGGTTGCAGGCACAGCTACCACTGCTATTAACCATGGGGATGAACGGTTTGGGCTACATACATTCCGATGCCGGTGGGTTTGCGCAGGGAGTGCGCGACGATGAACTTTATACGCGCTGGCTTCAATTCGCCGTTTTTACGCCTATTCTCAGGCCTCATGGTTCGGGAATCCCGAGCGAACCTGTTTTCTGGAACGAAAAAACACAGGATATTGTCCGCAATTACATGAAGTTGCGCTATGCAATGCTGCCATACAACTATACGCTTGCATGGCAAAATGCAACTGCCGGTTTGCCCCTGATGCGGCCTTTATTTTACAATTACCCAAACGATACGGCAGCTTGCCGGGTTGAGGACCAGTATTTGTGGGGTGAAAACCTGATGGTTGCGCCAGTTATCCAAAAAGGCTTGAAAAGCCGTAGCATTTATCTTCCCGAAGGCAAATGGTACGATTTCCATACTGGGATTGAATATAATGGAAATAAGCGAATGGATTTCCCTCTCGAAAGCGAAAATATCCCTGTTTTTGCAAAAGCAGGCAGTTTTATCCCAATGGCAAGACCTGTTACATCTACCGATTATTACAATGCCGGCGAATATTTTGTAAAATACTATCCGGCAGCCGAATCGGAGTTTGTTCAATACGAGGATAATGGCCTCGACAGCCAATCGCTTAACGATGGAAACTATGAGTTGCTTGCCTATTTAGGGATGAGTAAAGAGGGTACAACAGTTGTATCAATATCAAAATCAGGTAATTGGCAAGGAATGCCAACAAGCCGCCTCATGCATTTGCAAGTCAGGTTTGATGCACAACCTGCCCATATAAAACTGAATGGGAAAACCATAAAAATAAAACCCGAAAAAGGCGAATCCGGCAGCACCAAATCCACTGCCACCTTTGATGGAAAATGGATGAGCCTGAATTTCAATTGGGATGGGAAACCCGTTCAAATCGAAATTAATGATCCCAAAAAATAATATCCCCGCCAGCGTACAGACGCGATGCTTCGCGTCTCCTTTTATAACCAGAGATGCTTCGCGTCTCATAACAAAAAAGGGATATTTCGCGACTCATATCAAAGACCAGATGCATCGCATCTCCATTTATCCACAATAAACCCAAAGCACTTTTTCAAACACATAAATCCCAATAAAACAAATCCCATGAAAAAACTAACCAAATCAATTCTTATGCTGAGCTTCATTGCTTTTCTGTTCCCGGCATGTAAAACAAAACCCGTTGGCCCCGAAGTAAAAGCCAACTATCCCGATTGGGCCAAAAATTCTGTTATTTACGAAGTTAACGTAAGGCAGTACACCCCCGAAGGTACTTTTAAAGCATTTGAAGCCAACCTTCCACGCCTAAAAGAACTTGGTATTGATATCCTTTGGTTTATGCCAATCCACCCAATTGGAATCGTTGACCGCAAAGTTCCTGATGGGATGAAGGAAAGTCTTGGCAGCTACTATTCGGTGCGCGATTACAAAGGCGTGAACCCCGAATTTGGTACCGAAGCCGATTTCAAGGCACTCGTTACCAAAGCCCACGAAATGGGGTTTAAGGTACTTATTGATTGGGTGGCAAACCACTCTTCGAGGGATATTAGCTGGATTGCCGAACATCCGGATTGGTTTGTGCAGGATAGCACCGGCAAAATACTTGCTCCTTTCGACTGGACCGATGTAGCCAAGCTCAATTACCAAAACAAGGATATGCGCGCTGCTATGATTGATGCCATGAAATACTGGGTAAGCAATTGCGATATTGATGGTTTCCGTTGCGATGTGGCCGGCGAAGTGCCTGTTGATTTCTGGGAAGATGCCCGCCTCGAACTCGAAAAAACCAAACCCATGTTTATGTTGGCCGAAAACGAGGACAAAGCCGAACTGTGCAACAAAGCTTTCGATGCCAATTATGGCTGGGGCATGCACCACGTTATGCACCAGGTTGCACAAGGCAAGGATTCGGTAAATAAAATTTCGCAGCAGGTAATTAAGATGGATTCAATTATGCCAAAACATTCGATGCAAATGAATTTCATCACCAACCACGACGAAAACTCATGGAATGGAACTGTTAAGGAAAAATTTGGCGATGGCGGCAAAGCATACGCCGTGCTGACTTATACCCTGCCGGGGATGCCACTTATTTATGGTGGGCAGGAAGCCGGTCTGGACAAAAGGCTCAAATTCTTCACCAAAGACACCATCAGTTGGGACAATATGGAGCTTGTGCCATTTTATCAAACGCTCAACAAACTAAAACACGGCAACGAAGCTTTGTTTAACCCACCATTTGGCGGAACTTTCGAGAAAGTGAAAAACAGCGAAACCTCCAAGGTAATTACCTTCATTCGTGCAAAAGGCAGTTCTAAAGTGTTGGTGATGGCAAACCTTACAAATGCACCGGTTTCGTTTACGGTTAATGATGCTGTAGCCGAAGGAACCTTTGCCGATGTTTTCACAAACCAGGCCCTCACCGTTAAAAAAGGCGAAGCTGTTGCTCTCGAAGCATTTGGATACAAAGTGCTGGAGGTAAAGTAGTTGCAACTCTTACTCTTGGCGAGGTTTTTACTGTTTTTGAGAGTACTTAAATTACTTAAAGTGCCTTGAGTGCCTAAAGTTACCGCCAAGGGATTTAGATTCCTGATTTAGTTTAAATTTGACACCAATAATCAACAAAGCCTGATGAATTCTACTAAACTATTTGTGCCTAAATACTTGCAAAATTCAGAAATTCAAGTTAGTACCGCACTCAAGGCACTTTAGGCACTCCAGGCATTTTAGGCACTCCAAACTTTAGGTATAAATAGTTTTATTATCCATAACACAAAGCCCCTTTTGCGCAATTACTGCCGAAGGGGCTTTTTGTTTTGTAAAACAATGATAACATTTACGGATACAGCTTTTTGTAAGAAAGTGACAGTTAAAAAATGTATTTTTGCCTTAACCCAATACGCATCTGTTAATTGCAGGATATGATGAGTTTTCTTAGTTTTTTAGGCTATCTGTACCGGCATGTGGCTGAAAAGAAGATGCACGGCAATGGAAGGTCATTATAAAACTTGCATATATAAATTGGCAATTAAAGGCGATTAGTTCTATTGTGAATTGTTCATAATAATAAATTTCTGTTTTTAAAGTAATCGCTGACTTTCACTTTCACACCTAGCTCTTCATTAAGTTCACGTGTAGGTGAGTCATTATGTCGTTCTCCTTTTTCTTTTTCTATTTACTTTGTTCTGTATGCTTGGGCGAATTAGCCTTTGTTATTTTTCCCTTTTAAGATATTTTTGGATTACTTCATATTCATAATCTTCATAAAACAGTGGATTCTTAGTGCCAGTTGTATTAGCATATTTGGCGCCCTCTTTTTTGGTGTAATCTTCAATTACTTCATTTTCCATGCGATGAAAACTAATTTGACCGATTCGAATGCCAGGAAACAATGGAAGAGGTAATTTACCCATGTTATGCAATTCATAAGTCAAACTTCCCTCAAAACCTGGGTCAATAAATCCAGCTGTTGAATGTACTTGTAATCCTGTCCGTCCCCAAGTACTTCGTCCCTCTAATCTTCCAGTTATACCCTTTGATAATTTTATATATTCTAGTGTAGAAGCAAGTACAAAATCATCTGGATGTAATATGAAAGGTTGCATTGGCTGAACATGAACCACTTCAGAATAATTTGCAACCTGTTCTTGAAACTCCTCTTTGGTAAGCGAAAGATCAAAATGAGATTGTTTGGCAGTTTTAATATATCTAAATTCTGTTCCGAGCCTTACATCAACTGAAGAACTGCCTATTTGTTTCTTAACCCTCATTAATGGAGTAATAATTATCGTCCCTTTTAATAATTCACGAACTATGTCTCTGTCTGAAAGCACCATATAGTTATCCTTCCATTATTTTAAAAATTTCTGATGACTCAATTGACTTTAATAAAATGTTGTCGCTTTTCTCTAAGATATTTCCAAATATTTTCATCTTTTCAATAAAAGAATACTCACCATTATCAAAAAATAATTCAATCGATATTGGTAAAATATTTTCAATTTTATTAATCCAACCTGTATTAATTATTTCCCAAAGCTTGGTTCGTGTTTCTTGTAAAGCTTCTTTTGCTTCATTTAGCTCTTTCAATTCAATTTTTGATGTTGGTATGTCAAGATATTTATTTTTAATAAGTTCAAGCTTTTCAATGTCATTATATGAAGCAATAGGAATCCCAACAGAAAGGCGTTTCTTTAAAGAGTTTATTCGTTTAAAGTCTTCTATTGAAAGAGTGAAACTCAAATTAATTAATTCATCTACTTCTTCACTTATCACATCAAGCAATAATGTCATATCAATTGAGGGAGAAGCTTGAGAAGTATTGGGATTGAGAAATTTACGACTTGTTTCATTATAATTCTCTAGCATAAAATAATAGAAGGAACTCAAATCTGAATTGCCAAGATAAGATGTTGTTAATGGGATTATTATTTTTTTTGATTCTAAATACTCTTGAATTATATTAATTCTTAAAACATTTGAAGGATGAGTCTCACTGCTTCTTTCGTTCCCTTCAATTCCAGAAAGTAAAAGAACAAAAGTAGCAAAAGAAGCAAGATAGGCAGGCCCTAATATTTTAGTAGCTATTAAGTCGCAATAAATCTCTTCAATCCAATTCTCTATTAGCATTCTGTCTCTCCCAGTAATTTCATCCGGAATTAACTTTGGGTTAGAAAGTAATTTTTCAATTCCTTTTAAATCAGTATGGCCACATTCATGTGCAAGTATTGTCCAGTTCAAGGGGTTGTCATAATCAATTTTTGGCAGGAACACGGTTGGATTTTCTTCCAAAAACTCTGATGAAATATTTTTATTATTTAAAATATCTGAGAATAACCAAGCTAAATTGCTTTCAAAAAACATATAATCATTTGTGAGAACAATATTTATTTTTTCGTTTTTTCTGTCCGCAGGAAAAAAATCAACAACCTCTTTAATGAAAATATGTGTTTCTGGTCGGACCCATTCACCATAAATTAATTGTAGCTGTTCATGTAATTTGATAATTGTAAAAAAAGCATTGGATATTCTTCTTGATACTGTTGCTTTTTCAAAAGGATTTAATTCACCTGAGATTTTAAGATATCCTATTAAATTTTCAAGATTAAGTTGAGTTGAGTCCAACGCTTTGCAGAATAAGCTAACAACCTCTTTCCCTTCGGTTTTAGAAGACGAATAATGAGAAAATAAATATCTCTTCATTCTTGAAATTTTTTCCAAGACTTCAATACAAAGAATTTTTTCAATTTGATTTTCCATTTATAATGCAATACTTTTATATTGTTTAGGTTTTAGAATCGAAATTTCTTCTTTCCAAATAGGGACTGAAATTTGTAAAAGCAACTCCTGTATTTTCTCTATATCGTTTTTGTCAGAAGCAGCGGGGATTTGCATATACTTTTTAATGCTCTCTTTAGCTTTCTCTAATTCGTCCTTGTGCTCCCCTACTTGGAGTTTTCCGGAGTAAAGATACTGTCTGTCGTGAAAAGGGTTGATTCCTAATTTTTCTTCAATTTCTTCTTTTTCTTTTGAATTTTCTGAAACTGAAATAATAAGTTCAATTATTTCCACACCTTTTTTTAGCTTATCAATGGAAGCCGTGATACCATTTTTAATTAAGGTTAATTCCATAATTAATGCATCAATTTCAGCTACAACATTGAGTTTATTGGCTATTTTTCTTATTCTCATCTCAATTAGATTTTAAGATTTCATACACGGAACAATAATTATCACTGCCATTTTTCGGATTAATAATAAATCCCTTTTTATTGAGAGAACTTAGAGATTCAATTATTTTGTTTGGTTGAAATTCCTCAATTGCATCTATAATATCCCTTTCAGTTACGGAGTGTGATTCATTGATAAATTTTAGAATTGATTTATCAATAGAATTTAAATTGCCGATAAATTCTATATTCTCCATACCACCAGTTTCAATCATTGTTGATAAGCCTGTACCTAAGAATATTTTTTCTGTTTCCTCAATGGTTGTATTCCTTGGTAAAGTTCTATCAACATGTTTTAGAATCCCTCTATAAAAACATCTTTTGTGAATTAGTTTCATCTTGAAAATAGTAGGCTTATTATTTTCTTGAATTGCGTGTATAATCGGGCCAAAAGCATACTGACAAAAAACATAGTCGAGTGGATTTGCTTTTTGAAAATCAATAAGTAATAATGAACTAGGTGTTAAATTTGTAATTATACCAATAAGTAGTTTATAAACCTCTTCTCCTTTATAGCGACCGCCTGTATAAGAAGCCTTGATAATATCCTCGACAATATCTATTGAAATAATATTTTCTTTCATGTCTATGTGTTCAAATTAAACAGGTATGAAAAAACTTATTTGAGCACCCGGAAAACTAGATACTTTGGTTTTCTTTCTGGATGATAAAGAAATTAATTGCATCTCACAATCACCACTTCTAATTTTTATATTGCCATTTCTACTGAAGACGAATTCCTCCACTATTATTAAGCCATACCCATCATTATCATCGTTTGACATGCTTGTGTTTCCATCAACTAAAGCCCATTCGATTGATTCAGCTTCTGTATCAAACTTTTTTATACTAGCTTTAAAACCAACACCAATGTCATAGTAACAAACAGTTGTGCCATAATTTGGTCTTGCGTGAATTGATGCGATACCCCATGAATTGCTATGATCGAAAATGTTTTTAAACAGTTCAATGTTTGATTGACGGAATAGATAATAATCATCCCCGCTAAAATTATAAAATGGTGATGTTTGAAGAATATCAAAAACATCAATAGCGTGGTTAGCAAATTCTCCAACCATATTTTCAAAGTCAGCACCACTGGTCGTGTTCATTTTCTTAGGAATAGTTTCAATAGGCAAAACAACAGACTTTGAGTCAAATTTATTTGACTTTGCTTTTTGTCTCATTCTTCTTTCATTTTCAATATGCACAATGTCCTGACCTTCTATAACTCCGACCCTATTACTCATTTGCCCGAAAAACCCAAGAGTTATTAAATAACTAAGAACGCTATCATCTGGATAAATATACCCAAAATTTGCAGTTGAATTTTTCCTTTTTACCGCAGCGCAAAAACAAATAATTGATAATGCTCCTTCAATATCAATGTATTTCACTTTTGAAAAGTCAAGAAACACATTATTGAATATGCTTCTATTATTTCTATATGATGCGCTTGTGGATTCGATTAAAAAATCCAAAACACTTGAAGTCACTTTCTCTGGTATGTGAATGACAGTCATTTTATCAATAAAACATGAATCACATTTAGCATAAAAATACAAATTTAATACCTTTTTGTCTGTTTTTAAGACATCACACTCTTTTTTTTGATATAGAGTCGTAAAAACCAAAAATGGTTCCCAAAAAACATTTCATTGAATTGTCAGACTTTTTCCGGAAGTATTACTTTAACAGAATTTGAATTCTTAGAATATGTATTTAAAGGAATTTTCTGTTTTATCATGTAAATGGCCTAATGTTATCAGTCTGAAATAAGCTATTTCATGTGAAACATCATATTTTTCAAATATTTCGTCAAAAACATTACAACCAAGACCCATTTAATTTGTAGACTATCACGCCAAAAGTAAACTATAATGTTGGTAGATTGTTATTTTTTCCCTGATCCACCACAAACTCCACAAACCCTTTCACCTGTACCATGGCACCCAGCACAACTAACAATCCTTTTTTCTTTCTTACCAAATCCTTCATTAAATTGTTCGGATTTACCAGCGCCTGAGCAAGCTGGGCAGGGAATTCTTCCTGTTGCAGAACATCTTGAGCATGGTTGTTTTTCATTGTTCATTTAACCCTCCTTTTTGAAAATTTAACATTATTCTTATTTAAAATATTATCTAATTGTTGTTTCAGGATGGTTGATCCTCTGAGATCAGCATTTGATAAATCACAACCTTCGAAATTAGCTGTTGTTAAATCCATATGTCTTAATTTGGCCTTTAAAAAAATAGAGTAAGAGAAATCTGCATTCTTTACCAAAGTTTTCGAAAGATTTGCGCCTGTAAAATCGCAGGCAATCATATGAACACCATTCAAATTGGCATTCTGAATAGATGAATTGTTGAAGTATGCTCCTCTGATTTCTGATTCACCTAATTTAATTTCATCTATCAAAATATTTTTGAGGTTGGAACCGACTAATGATAATTTAGGGGGATTCTTTTCAATCAAATTTGCCTCATAAAGAAATTGGAGAACCTGACCCTTTCTTTCCCCATCTAAGTTGCTCAAAGCTATATTTATTCTTGCTCTGGAAATGGCAATCGTTTGTGGAGTTGGACCATTATGTAAATTATTTGTGATAATTAGTTCGGTCATTACTTTTAGGAAAGATTCTAGAGTTTCATTCTTTGACCTCTCATCCTCCGATTTCATTGTTTTTGCTTTCTCAATTTGGCCCCAAAGCCATCCAATTAATGCTAGAGCAATAGGAATTATCATTAAATCTAACCAGTCCCACAAAGTTTTAGCTGCTTCTTTTGCATCATCCTTTTCACTTTCACCGAAGCCTGTCCAAGATGGAGGGTTGGTTTGAATTGCTAAAAAAAAGATTAATCCAATTAGACTTACAATTATAACAATTAATAGTATACGAATGAATTTCATATTCTATAATTTTTAGATGCTATTTACTTTCAGATGCATGAACTTCAAAATCGCACTATTGCTATCTAAAACAGCTATAAATGCTTAAATTTGTTCTTAATTATTTTTTACAAAAATAACTTATTTTAATTGTAAACCAGCAAAAATGATTATATTTTTTTTGTTGGTAATTTATGCTTACCTATGTGCATATTTCAATTGTCTTAATGCTCTAATGCCATTGAAATTCCTTGCATAACATCTCCGTTCAGGCGCATCTTATTTTCAGACACGTCCGGCCAAGATTCACCACTCTTATGTGCTTAAATCAAAACCACCCCACAAAAAAATCCCTACCACACCGTGGCAGGGATTTTTTATTTCTATAATTCTCGCTTAACCACATCTTCACATCCTCAAATCTTCACATCCCCAAATCTTCAAATCTTCAAATCCTCAAATCTTCACATCCCCAAATCTTCACATCCCCAAATCTTCAAATCCTCAAATCTTCAAATCTTCACATCCCCAAATCCCCACATTTTCAAATAATCGTATTTTCAAATTAGCACATTATCGCATTAACTCATTAATATCAATTTTTAATTTTGGCAAATGCCTTACAATTGTGCCCCAAATAATTTCATCGTCAATCTTATCATACCCGTGGATTACACGGTTGCGCATACTGATAATCTGTTTTTTACTGGCTATCACAATATTGGGATCAAGTTTATCAATCCGGTTCATGGCTTCCCCAATAATTTCAGATTCCGCTCAATAGCCCGCCGTAGCATTTTATCCGCTTTTTAAATGTTGAAATCACGTTTATCCCCCAAGTACATTTCAATGGTTTCAATAGATTCGTTAATATCGAACAAATATTTTTTGATCTCAATTTCCATAAAGCAAGGTTTTATTTTTGTTGATCGATTCGATAAAATAAGGGTTCGAGAGTGATTTGTCAGTTACCAGATCAACAGGTCGTTTTAGTAGTCCTTCAAACTTTTCGGCCAATTCAAAGTAAGTATCAGCATAGCTGCCATAGTCAAGCTGTGATATTGAAATCAACAGATCAATGTCGCTATCTTCGTTAAATTCAGGGGTACATACGGAACCAAAAGCAAACAACGACTTCACTTCATACTGTTCACACAATTCCTTTATTTGATTAAGGTTTTCAGTTAAAATGGGGTTCATGGTTTTGTAATTAGCTGTAATCGAATATAATAAGCAAAGATACTTATTTCTGGCAAACAAAAGTCTATAAATATGATTAAAAAATCTATTCTGCGGCCACCGCACAAATCCCCGTTACCGTGCGAATCCTTTCGCGTGGTTTCCATAATACAAAGCCCTTCTTACAATTTCACTTTTTTATATGCACTTTGCCAATCCCAACCACTTACCCGTTTTACCACCAACCCCACAAAAAAAATCCCTGCCAAACCGTAGCTGGGATTTTTTTTATTCCCATAATACTTGCTTAATCACATCCCCAAATCTTCACATCCCCAAATCCCCACATTTTTAAAATTATCGTATTTTCAAATTATCGTATTTTCAAATTAGCACATTATCGCATCAACCCATTAACTCATAAGCCGTAAAGTGTTTACCCATAACTTGGCCGATAGTTTAAAGTCCACAAAAGCCGTTCATCGACAAATTTCCTGCATTCAACCGATACTTACCGCCATCGGTAGATTAGTGTTTTCGCACCCCAAAAAGTGCTTGTATCTTTGTATCGTTTTAATCACATAAAGCATTGAAACAAGCCCCGCAAAATGAAAAATAAAAAATTAATTGTCCCTGATTTGTAACTTTCACTAAATAAAGCCGTCTTTAATACACAAACCAATAAATATAAAACCCCTCGAAAGAGCTAAAAAAAATAAACAAAATGAAAACAACCACATTTACCTCCGCCCTTGCAACACTCAGTCTGGTGATATTTATGTCAACCGGCTCCATAGCCAATTCAAACAAGATTTGCTCCGGCAATTTGCTGAAATCGGGCGATATAAGCATGTCCGCAACCAATTCTATCGAAAAAGATTTCAGCTACCTGCGTTTCGATGTATCCAAATTCGCCAACGAAAACGTGGAAACCTTTTTGGCCAGCACTTCCTTCGATTACCTGCGTTTCGATGTAAATAATTTTATTGCTGAAACCGAAATGAGTGAGTTGCCTGTAAACACCGAATTTGAATACCTGCGTTTCGATGCAAACAACTTTACCGCTACCGGTAGCCTTATTGAATTGCCAGCATCGGATTTTGAATATCTCCGCTTCGATGTCAACAACTTTGCCAATGCCGCAAGCAATGTAATCAACGATTTGCCAGAAGCCGAATAATGTTACAGGCAATTTGCCCGGAAACATTTCCTTATATCCCCAGCCCTGTTAACAGCAGGGCTTTTTTATTGCTCTTATACAAGCGGCTATTTACGTAGGGAATTGTAATTTTAAAAAATAGATTTCGTATGGTATAAATAGAGTCGGTCTATACTATCAGGTTTATTTTTTGAGTAGCCCAAACAACAAAAATTGTAATTTTGTAACGTTCAGGCATTACGAATGGAGATAGTATTCCTCTTTACCATTTGCACCATGCTAATATTCAGATGGAAGTAATAAGTTTAAAATTCAATAAAATGAAAAACCATTTTTACTTGATTATTGCCTTTTCGATGTTGATACTACTATCGAAAAGTACTTTAGCACAACCAAAATCCTTGTTTGTAAACGACAACGGGCTATTCAGCAGCAACACCGATACGGTTTTGGCCGCCATTGATGCTGCCGGTATTGAGTACGATATATTCAGCGCACGCGACAGCCTCCGTTCGCCAACAGCAGCCGAAATGTTTTCGCACCCGCTTGTGATTTGGTATTGCTCCACCGACGGTGTGGGGAATTACCTTTGGAATGCCGACAATACCGACAATACCGAATTGTTGACGTACCTCGAAAATGGGGGCAAGCTTTGGTTGATGGGTTCCGATTTCCTTTACGACCGGTATGGCAGCGCTCCCGATGTATTTGTACCAGGCGATTTCCCTTATGATTTTCTTGGCATTGAGGCCTACAATGCCCAATCCTATGGCGACGATGGCAACCTTGGAGTGCCACAACTTGATCCAATAAATTTGCCAATGATGGGAATGGAACTCGATACTATCCATTGGGTTTACACTACCGCATGGTGGGTTGATGGCTGCACACCAACGCCCGATGCTACTTCTTTTTATGAAATGGGGCCTGCAACCTACCCACTGCAAGGTTTAAGTTCAGCGGTTTATAGGAATTACGAACAATTTTTCGGTGATCGCGAATTGACACTTTTCTTCGATCCGGCAATTATGGATACTTACCAAAACAGGGTTAACCTTTTCAAATGGGCATACTCAAGTTTCTTCCTGCTGGGACCTGGCTTCGACGAGTTGGGGAAATCGGAAGCAAAACTCATTGAAAGTGAAAACCCCGCTTTTAACAAAATTCAATGCAGAGTGCCTGAAACCTTGGCTGGCAATAAATTCTCAGTCAGCATTTTCGACCCAGCCGGCAAACAGCTTATGAGCCAACAACACGAAAATTGCAGTAATTTTTCAGTTGATGTTTCTAAGTTGGAATCAGGGATGTATTTGATTTCCATTTCAGACAAAAGGAAAACATATTATCAGAAATTCATTATTGGCAGATAGTTCAAAGCAATTTTTGATTTCTAAACCCATTCGACCTATCGCCTATACAGCTTCCCCATTCATCCATGCTTTGAAAGCGGCAGTTTTAACCCTGCTCACTATTATTTCAAGTTTCGGATCGGTTGTAATTTCAACCTTAAGCTTGAAATTGAAGTAGTTGTGTACTTTATGTATGGCATCGCCCGAAATAATATACTGCCTGTTTACCCTGAAAAAGAGTTTAGGGTCGAGTTTTGACGATAATTCTTCGATGGAATGAGGTATGATATAACGTTTTTTATCGTTTGTGAGCAGTAAAACCTCCTTGTCCTCGGCGTAAAAACAAGCAATTTCCGAAACTTTTATAGGAATCATCGCATCTCCTTTATTGATCAGGAAACGATCCTTAAATGCAACTTTTCCAGGCTGTTGCAAGTTCCGGAGCATTTTGTAAAGTTGGTTGTTTGGGTTTCCTTCGCTGTAATATTCTTTCAGTTTATGGAATTTTTCCAACGACGATCTTAGTTTTTCCCTGTTCACTGGTTTCAACAGGTAATCGATGCTGTTTAGCTCAAATGCCTGTAAAGCGTATTCGTCGTAAGCAGTTGTAAATACTACCGGTGTAATAACTTCGTATTGGTCGAAAATGCTAAAGCTTTTGCCATCGGCCAATTGTATATCGAGCAGGATAAGATCATAAACCGGTTTCAGTTTCAAGAGCTTTACAGTTGCCGAAACAGTATCAATGGGGCCATGGATTTCAGCTTCCGGCTCTATTTCCAAAACCAACTGCGCAAGCCGTTTGGCAGCAAGTTCTTCGTCTTCAACTATCAGGATTTTCATTGAGGGTTGGGCGTTCTAGGTTAAAGGGTTCAATGCTTTGCGTTTAAGGGTTCAATGCTTCGCGTTCAATGTTCAAAATGTTGGCCACTGAGCTTGACGAAGTGCGCGTTCTATTGTTCAATTGTTCGCTTGTTCTATTGTTCTATTGCTAAAATGTTCAATTGTTTGCTTGTTCAATTATTACAACTACCGCTTCAAATCCCTAAATCCCCAAATCCTCAAATCCCACATTTTCAAATTTTTAAATTCCCACATCCTTCAAATTTTCAAATCATCTCATTTTCAAATTCAAATTGATTTCTCAAAAAGCGGCAGCATAACCACAAATTTATCATTTTCAAGTTTAACAACAATATTTTTCCCTGTAAGATGCAGATAGCGGTTACGGATATTATCGAGGCCAACTCCTGTAGAAGGATCCTTGTCTATTTTGGCTTTCACAGTATTTTCCACAACAACAAAACTGTTTTCATGGACATAAATTTTTACATATAGCGGATCTTCTTTAGAAACCACATTGTGTTTCAGTGCATTTTCGAGCAGCATCTGCAAGGCTAGAGGCGGTATGGCATAATGGTAAAACATTTCGGGCACATCAAACACAACCTGCAATTTATCCCCAAAGCGGCTTTGCTGGATAAAAACATAATCGCGGGCAATTTTAAGTTCGTCGCGGAGCAAAACGGCATCTTTGTCGCGCGATTGCAGCATGTAGCGCATGATTTCCGAAATGCTTTCGACATATTTGGATGCAACAGGGTTGTCGTTCACAAGCATCAGCAAAGTATTCAGGCTATTGAACAGAAAATGCGGGTTTACCTGGTTGCGGAGTGTGTCGTAACGTGCCTCCAGGCTAGCTTTTTCCAACGCCTGGGTACGCAGGAGGTTTTCTTTCCATTGAATAAAAAACGCCACCGATGCATAAATGGAACTGATCATGAAAGTAATGAGCAAGGATCCAATTATTAGTGCGGTTTTATCAGATTTGGGAATTGAAACTTTCAGAAAATGTTCGGCGGCATAAATTTCGCCAAGTTCGACCAGCATTACAAAAATACTAAGCGAAACAACCTGAAATACAATAAGTTTAGTGGTTTCTTTAAATACCGGATATCGGCCTAACGCATATTGTATTATCACCATGCTCCCATTCCAGATCAAGGCAGTCCGGATAAACGAAATCAGGAACACCTTCAAAAAACCGGAATTACCTTGGGGATAACCAAAATCGAGGAATACCGAAACCGCCGATATCAGGGTTATCCCCACCACGCGAATGGTAATTTCGCGCCAATGGCTTTGAGGCTGGTTAATTACAGGTATGCAATCAATTGTATCTTTGGGTGAAGTTTTCATTAAAGGAGCATTTGGTTTTTGGGATAAATGTACTGATTTTGGAATTATTTCAACTCTTTGCCCAATAATTCCACTTTTTGTATCCACTCTTTCCGCTTGTTTTCTGGCGAGTTCCTCACTGGCCCAAACGATGTGATTTTTACTGGTTTTATCCCACAAAACCACAATATCCCTTTTTTCATTGTAGTGTGCCCCGGACTTTTCAAAAAGAGGGCATAATACCAACCTGGCGAATCCATAGTAACAATAAGCCTTGCTGTTTTCCCCGAAAGCAGTTTGTTTAACAGGATGCTGTTTTCACGATAACTGAAAGCAAAACCGGGAAGCAAAACCCTGTCGAGGAATCCTTTTAACAGTGCCGGATAAGTTCCCCACCAATTGGGGTAAACCAATACAATATGTTCTGCTTTAAGGATTTCCTGTTGCATCATCAGCAAATCGGGTTCCAGTTCGGTGCGTTTCCTATAGCCGTTGCTTAAACTGGGATTAAACTCCAAATCGGCAAGGTTTACCAATTTACATTCTGCTCCGGCTAAATCGGCGCCTTTTTTATATCTGAAAGCCAATTCGCTGCATAAACTTTGTTTGTCAGGGTGTCCGTTAATTATTAGGATCTTTTTCATTGTTTCAATAATCTGGTTTTATTAAATGTCTTTTTTTTATTTATGGATATGTTCTTCTGGAACAGGCCAAAAAGCAAAGGTCAAAAGTATAGAACTGTTAACAATTGTATTTCAAAACAATTTTCCAATCAACCTCACCTACCAAACCTTCGACTTTTGACCTTTGCCTTTTAACCTTTGACTTAAACTAAAAATGAATCCTATACTGCATCATCGGGAAGAAACCTAACTGGTTTACATTGGTAACTTCGTTTTTCGATGGGCTGTAGGTTTGCATCAGTATGTTGTTGTGGTCGGTAAAATTTTCGATATAAAACACCCATTCCTGTGAAACTCTGCGCCAGTTGAGCCTATATCCGAATTTTATATCTGCTTTAAAAAACGCATCAAACTGTTGGCTATACGCCTTTGTTTCATCATATTTTGTTGTGCCTGCATTCTGCGAAGCTACCAAATCAATCGGGGTATAGCGTTTTCCACCGGCGTAAGTCATTTTAAAATCGATATTGAATGTGGATTTGCTATTAATCGTAAACTCTTTGCCAAACAACACGTTAGCAACATAATTTCCGTTAAATGCTGTATTCCTTTCTATACTGTCGCTGCCTTTGTATTTTGATTCAAACAATGATAACGTTGCCAGATAATAGTAGTTTTTATGAAAGAACCGTTCAACTGTGAGTTCCATTCCATAATTTTTTCCTGTACCGGTATTTTCCAAACTATCCTGCGCTCCAACGCCCCATCCAGCTCCTGTATTCAACATGCTGAACGAAGTGCTATTTTGCTCAACAGGCACATCGTAAAGAGTTTGATAATAAACTTCAGCTTTCAATCGGGTGTTTTGGGTTATGGAATTGTTATACCCTAAAACAAATTGGTGCGATTTAATGAAACCAAGGTCGTTGTTGGTTTGAATCAGTGAACCATCATCCATTTGCGTGCCAAGGAAGTAGGTGGACAATGCCTGAGTCCGCGAATGCAGGCCATATCCAAAACTAAGTTTCTGCTTTGTGTTTAACTGCCAGTTTGCACCGAACCGTGGTTCCACACTTGATGTCCCGTTGAGATCGAAGTAACTGAAATGGATGCCCGGCACAATGCTAAACTTTTCGCTAAAACGATAGGTTGCCTGTAAATAAGGCTGATATAAAGTAACCCCATTAGCTAAATTTTTGCTGTCGTCAATCAAAGGGCGTAATGTATTGGTTTCGCTGTCATAAATTTTCGACAGAAGATCAAACCCCATTCGATCTACGAGGAATCCTGCCCTGCCTGAAAACCGGCTGTTGTATTTTTTGTGGAGGAAACCACTAAGCGAAGTGCGGAATTCGGCATAGTTGTGGTCGAGGAATGGGTGCGGGACACCAGTTATATCAAGCGTATCAATAGTTGTACCCCCTTTTTGGTAAATCCCCGAAAGGATGATTTTGTAATAGGTATGTTCATTCATGAAACGGGTGTACGATATTCCCGTTGCTCCCATCCTCGAACTGTTTACCAAATCCTGCCCTTCGCCAGAATACATGTCCTGAACATTGCCGCTTTTGCTGTCGAGCATGGCTATTTCGCTGTCGCCACCCAATCCGAAAAACGTAATCTTTCCTTTTTTAACCGGGAAATTGAGTTTGAACGAAAGGTCTTTGTATTTCGGAATTCCGGTGGTACCCAAGTCTATTATTCCATCCATAAGTTCAAGAGTGGAATAGCGGAAATTGGCTAAATAGGAAGCCTCGTGTTTTTTGCTGAAAGGGCCTTCGGCACCCACTTCAAAACCATTGAACCCAACCTGGAAAAGCTGTTCGTGTTTCTGGTTGTTGCCATTGCGCATGTTCAGGTCGAATACACCGCTTAGTGCATTGCCATATTCGGCGGGGAAAGCACCTGTGAAGAAATCGCTGTTTTCGAGCAGGTTATTGTTAAGCATACCAACTGGTCCGCCGGTTGTGCCGCCTTCGGCAAAATGGTTTGGGTTGGGTATATCGATATCTTCGAGCCTCCATAGCAAACCGCTGGGCGAATTGCCCCGGATAATAATATCGTTGCGCTGGTCGTTGGCCGAGGACACGCCAGCATAGTTCATAGCCATACGGGCCACATCACCACGGCTTCCCGCATATTTTTCGGTTTCCTCTACAGAAAAGGTGCGGGCGCTTACAGTTGCCATTTGGTTTCGGGTCTGATCCTTGCGTGCCGAACCGGTAATTACAACACCACTGCTCATGGTTACATTTTCCTCAAGTTCTACCTCAAGTACAACTTCTTTCACCGAATTAACAATTATCCCCTGAAAGGTGGCTGGTTTGTACCCGATATAGCTAACCTGAATGCTTTGACGGCCAATTGCCACCTTTTCGAGACGGAAATTCCCATCGTTGTCGGTAACAGTTCCGGTTAAAGGTTGAACGTCGAGCAACACTACGTTTGCACCTGGTAAAGATGTTTTCGAATCCTTGTCGATAACATGGCCGCGGATGGTTTGAACCTGTTGCGCCCATCCATAAGTTGCAACAAGTATGATCAATGTAAAAATAAATAGTCGTTTCATTTGTTTATGTTTTTTGTTTGATGTTGCAAAAATGAAACAGTATTAGAAAGTACGAAATTCTTTTCCGACGAAATGAAGAAAAACGAGGATGAAAGTAACAAAATTTGGGGATGAAATAAAAAAATATTTGTTTGGTAAAGGTCGATGGCGGACTTGGAGAAGATAGCCATGGAGAAAAGAGAAAAGCGGATGGGAACTTTTAGTTGGGAAATGTTTTTCAAGAGCTTTTTGTCCTTGAACAAACCCATTTGTTGTGAACCGTTTTTTTTAGCCCGAAAAGCAATATAACATTACTACAATGGGTTTGAAAGTATTGATATTAATATCAATGGGCATGAACTATGTTGAACAATATGTAACCGTAAAGAAGGCTAACCCTGCCAGAACGATATTTTTGAGCCGCACTTTTCATAAAAATATATGTTTGCGAATGGGGGTTGGCCATCTTTGTTATTTTATAATGGTTCATTATAATTAATTGTATATCAAGTAATATGATTAGCTCGTTGCGGATATTTTTGGCGGATGTGATCTTGGTTTGTAACTTTAATCAGCGTATTAGCGTCAGATAGTTTTGTGCATTTTCGGAGTCAAAACTTATAACAAAATTCAGTCAGCAGCATGGATTTACAGATCAAAAATCTTAACAAGCAATACAGCAATGGAGTTGTAGCGCTCAATAATGTGAGCTTAACCATCAGCAAAGGAATGTTCGGTCTGCTTGGGCCAAACGGAGCCGGAAAATCATCGCTTATGCGCACACTTGCCACCTTGCAGGATGCTGACAGCGGAACAGTAACCCTGGGCGATATTGATGTATTAAACGATAAGGAGTCATTGCGAAAGGTGTTAGGTTATCTGCCGCAGGAATTCGGGGTTTATCCTCGTACATCGGCTGCCGAACTTCTCGACCATCTTGCCTTATTAAAAGGATTTGACAACCGCAGTGAGCGGAAAGAAATAGTAAACCAGTTACTTATCAAAACCAACCTTTACGAACTCCGGAAAAAATCAGTAAGCAGTTTCAGTGGAGGTATGAAACAGCGTTTCGGGATTGCACAATCCCTCATCGGAAATCCAAAACTGGTTATCGTTGACGAACCTACCGCTGGCCTCGACCCGGGCGAGCGAAACCGTTTTTACAATATACTTAGCGAAATAGGCGAAAATATTATCATTCTGCTTTCGACTCATATAGTTCAGGATGTACGAGAGCTTTGCACGCAAATGGCGATTATGGACAACGGCAAAGTGCTGTTCAGCGGCAATACTGATGATGCGTTACAACTGGTTAAAGGCAAGGTGTGGGAGAGAAAAGTCGAGAAATCGGAACTCCCAACCTACCAGATGGGGTACAAAATAGTTTCTAATAAGCTCGTTGGTGGTAAACCTCTAATTCATGTTTTTTCAGAAACAGATCTGGACGAAGGCTTTGTACTTGCTGAGGAAACCCTTGAGGATGTGTTCTTTGCCAAATTGAACGAATTGATTTAACCTTTATTCCTTGAAATTATGTGGATATTTATAAAACACGAGTGGAAATGCTGGTTAAGCTCACCCATGGTGTGGATTTTCCTGATCATTAACACGCTTATGGTTTTCGGGGCAGTATCATCCGACAATGTAAATATAGGCGGAAGTGTTGGGAGCGTGCATAAAAATGCTCCTTACGTTATCCAGACTTATTACGGCGTTATGTCGCTTGTAAGCCTCCTGATGACAACCGCCTTTATGAATGCAAGTGCCAACCGCGACTTTCATTACGGGATGTACCAGTTTGTATTTTCGTCACCAATACGGAAACGCGATTATTACTATGGAAAGTTTATAGGTGCAGCAAGCATTTCGGTAATTCCTTTGCTTGGTGTTTCGCTTGGAAGCCTTATCGGACCTTTTATGCCATGGGTTCAACCCGAAAGATATAGCCAGGTAATATGGTCAGGACATATACAGGGATTACTCACTTTCGGCATACCAAACACCATTATTGCGGGTGTGATGCTTTATGCACTCGCAATTCTTTTCCGCAATAATATTGTTTCATTTGTGGGAGCCATGTTCATATTGGTTTTCTATGTGGTTTCGTCAGGATTTACTGCTGATATCGAAAAGGAATGGCTGGCAAATATCCTGGATCCTTTTGGATTCAGACCTGAAAGTATTATTGCAAAATACATGACTATTGATGAGAAAAACCTACATCCAGTGCCACTGGTCGGTGCTCTGTTATTAAACAGGATACTCTGGCTTGGTATTAGTTCTGCTATATTGATAGGTGCTTATTTCAGGTTCTCATTCAATACCCGGAAAGAAAGGGTCAAAAAGGATAAGGTTGTTTTGAAGGAAGAAGCACCAACCGTAACCTCTTTAAAAGCTCACGACCCGCATAATGCAGGTAGATATTTCTTTGGCACTTTATGGTACCTTGTTCGTTTCGAAACAAAAGCAATTATTAAAAATCCTGTGTTTATCATTATTGTGATGCTCGGGCTATTAAACCTTACCGGCAGCATTACCAGTTTCACTGGTCGCTATGGAGTAGATCAGTTCCCGGTTACTTACGATGTAATCGACAGTATTCGTGGCTCGTTTTATCTTTTCATCATCGCTATCATTACTTTTTATACCGGTGTGCTGATTTGGAAGGAGCGCGATTCGAAAATTGATGAAATCCAGGATGCTACACCTGTAAAAGCAGGTTTGTTGTTTACCTCCAAGCTTGTTGCCATGGTGGCAGCCACAGCACTTGTAATTGTACTTTCAATCCTTGCAGGTATTACGGCCCAGACTCTTTTCGGCTACCATCGCTACCAAATTGATGTGTATGTAAAGTCGTTGCTGGTAATGGATATGCTATCATTCGCTTACCTTATCGTGATTGCCCTGTTTTTCCATTATATCATCAACAACCGGTACATTGCCTATTTCGCTTTTGTAGCATTTGTAATATTGAACCAATTTATCTGGGGCCTGTTTGAGATTAATACCAATATGCTGAAGTTCGGTGGTTCGCCATCGGTTACTTATTCAGATATGAATGGGTTCGGACCTTTTGTGAGTTCAGTTGCCTGGTTCAATATTTATTGGACACTCGCAAGCATCTTCATTGCGCTTATAGCCTTTACTTTCTTTATCCGGGGAAAGGAATACGATTTCAGTAACCGATTAAAAACTTCCGGTAAACTGCTGCTGAAGAATAAACTGGCAGCAATTGCCATTCTTTTAGTATTTATTGTTTGCGGAGGGTTCGTCTACTACAACACTAAAATACTGAATTCGTATGATTCGCCTAAGGAAAGCGAAAACAAACAGGCCGAGTATGAGAAAACCTATAAAAAGTTTGAACCCATTATTCAGCCACGATTCTATAAACTCAACTACACTATCGACCTGTTGCCTTACCAGCGCAGCATGGCTGCAAGTGTTGACGCCTGGGCACGAAATATTTCCGGTTCGCCAATAAAGGAACTGCATTTTACTATGTCTCAGTTGACGGACAGTGTGCAAATCACGATTAAGGGCAGCAAACTTAAACTTTGCGACAACCGACTGAAATACAGGATTTATACACTTAATAAACCCTTGCTTCCCAACGATTCGGTTTTAATAAAGGTTGATTTGTGGAGTATCACCAAAGGTTTTGAGAATGAAGTCAGTTTCAAACAGCTTACGCAGAATGGCACTTTTTTCAACAACACTGATATAATGCCAACACTTGGATACAGCAACGGACTTGAGATCAACGATAAAAACAAACGGGTAAAACTGAAACTTTCAAAACGGATACGAATGCCAAAACTGGATGAAAATAATATGCTTGCCCGTGCCAATACTTATATCAGTACTGATGCTGATTGGGTTGAAGTAAACACGGTTATTAGTACTTCTCCAGACCAGATAGCCGTTGCTCCTGGAAGCCTTATAAAAACCTGGGAATCCAATGGCCATAAGTATTTTAACTACCACCTCGACAAGAAATCACTGAATTTCTACTCCTTTATATCGGCCCGTTACGAAGTTGCCTGTAAAAAGTGGAAAGAGGTTGACCTCGAAGTTTATTACACCAAAGAGCATGCTTACAATGTTCCTAATATGCTCCTTAGCCTTGAGAAATCACTCGAATATTACACTACTAATTTCGGGCCTTATTACCACAAACAATGCCGGATTGTTGAGTTTCCCAGGTATTCCAGTTTTGCCCAGTCGTTTCCTGGAACCATGCCTTACAGCGAAGGTATCGGGTTTATAATTGATCTGCGTAAAGTTACTAACGATGACATTGATCAGGTTTTCTACATAGTTGCTCACGAAATGGCACATCAGTACTGGGCACATCAGTTTTGCGGTGCCGGTATGCAGGGCAGTGAGATGATGAGTGAAAGTTTTGCCCAGTATTCTGCTCTTATGGTTATGGAACATGAATATGGCAAGGACAAGATGAAGAAATTCCTTGAATACGAAATGGATGGATACCTCCGGGGAAGAAGCACGGAACCGGAAGCCGAGCGCCCACTTATGAAAACTGAAAACCAGGGATATATCCATTATCAAAAGGGCAGCGTAGTAATGTACTACCTTAAGGAAATGATTGGAGAGGATAAAGTAAATTCAGCCTTACATTCTCTGATAGATTCCTTTGCTTACAAAAATCCTCCTTATGCTACTTCGTGGTCAGCGGTGAGGGCTTTCCAAAAGGTAACGCCCGATAGTTTGCAGTATCTTGTATCCGACCTGTTGGAAAATATCACACTTTTCTCAAACAGTGTAACGGAGGCTAAATACAGGAAAATAGGGGAGGGGTATGAAGTTACCCTAAAAACCAGTTCCGAAAAATTCAGGGCTGATACGCTGGGAAAAGAGACTGCCCTTCCTATTGCCGATTATATTGACATAGGTGTGTTTGCCAAACCCACAAACAAGAAAAATCTTGGAAAAGCCCTTGTTTATAAGCGCTTGAAGATAAACCGCAAAGAAAACACTTTCACTTTTCGCACACTTGAAAAACCGTACCAAGTTGGTATTGATCCATACAACTATATGGTTGACAGGTTGCCGGACGATAACCTGCGAAAACCGGACGAATTATAACTGATACGCTTGTAATGGATTATCCGCATACTGTAACCAAAAAAGTTTTACCTTTAGTAAACAAGGTTGAGCCCACAACGCAGTTGATAGAATCTGTACCTTTTATTCCGGCACCAACGGTCTTCTACACATCGTTGAAGTGCTATTCCGCAACGTTGACGGTCTATTCCACATCGTTGACGGTCTATTCCATATCGTTGACGGTCTATTCCGCACCGTTAACGGTCTATTCCGCACTGTTGACGGTCTATTCCGGATAGTTGACGGTCTGTTCCGGATCGTTGATGGTCTATTCCGGATAGTTGACGGTCTTTTTCGCCCTCATCTACATCAATAAACCGCTTCGAGGGATGGTGATAACCCTCGAAGGGGTTTCATTTCCAAATTCACACATTTCCAAATTATCAAATTATTCAATCAACCACTTCGAGGCTTGGTAAAAACCACTCGAAAGGTTTCATTTTCAAATTCACACATTATCGCATTATCAACCCAATCCCCTCCTTGCTTTATAAGCTCCACCAACTTCTGAATGGCCTCGTCGGGAAGCACATTTTTACATGCAATTTCTTTTCCTTTATAAAGCGTTACCTGATCTTTGCCTGTCCCAACATACCCATAATCTGCATCGGCCATTTCGCCCGGTCCGTTTACGATACAACCCATAACGGCAATCTTCAAGCCTTTCAGGTGTTGGGTGGCGGTCTTTACCTGATGAAGTGTTTTTTCGATGTCAAAAAGTGTCCTTCCGCACGATGGGCACGAAATAAATTCGGTGCGTGTAATGCGTGCACGGGTAGCCTGAAGTATGGCAAAGGCTGTATTGTTAACTGTTTCAGGGCTTATATTTGGGGCAGTCGGTCTTATGGCATCACCAATCCCATCAATTAGCAAACTGCTAAAATCAATGGCACTATGTATTTGAAATTGAAGGATATTGTCGGTTGAATAATTGTTTTTCAGCACGATAGGTTGCTTGTTTTCAAGAATTCTTTTATCAAGTGATTGTCTCATTTCCGAAGCATTTCCTTCCAAAACAGCCAGAAAATGGAGATGGTGATCGGACAAATTGCCCACTTTGTGAAAATGTTCATCCAACAAACAAGTTTCACCATCCTTTTCGGCAATAACTGCGACCGGGTAATTGCCGCCAATGCCCGAAACAGCTATGGTTTCGCGATGCTGATATTGGATTGGGTTAGAGGAGTTTTTACTAATAAGGTTCTGTTGGTCAAGCTTTCTATGAATGTTGTAACGTTCTGTGATTGCCAAGGCCACAGGAATTTCAATTTCGGGTGAGCCTGTAAGCGAAACTCGTATGGTATCGCCGATTCCGTTTTCGAGCAAGGAGCCAATGCCAGCTGCCGATTTAACAATGCCATCCTCACCATCGCCTGCTTCGGTAACGCCAAGATGTATTGGGAAATTCATGTTTTCGGCCAACATTTTTTCCACCAACAACCGGGTAGCTTGCACCATCACGCGTACATTGCTCGACTTCATCGAAAAAACCAGGTTGCTGAAACTCTCATCCAAACAAATCCTGCCAAATTCCATTGCACTTTCCACCATTCCTTCGGCTGTGTCACCATACTTGTCCATGATGCGGGCACTAAGCGAACCGTGGTTGGTGCCAATCCGTATTGCTGTGCCATTTTGCTTGCAAATATTCAATAACGGCCTCAAGCGCACAGCAATCCTTTCAAGTTCTTCATCGTAATCCTGCAAGGATGATTTGCTGTTCGTTGTGCGCTTATCGCAATAATTTCCGGGATTTATCCGTACTTTTTCAACAATACCGGCAGCTATTTCGGCAGCGTTTGGATTGAAATGGATGTCTGCAATTAGCGGAACTTTTATGCTTTTTTGCAGTAAACCTTTTTTGATCAAAGCCAGATTGTTGGCTTCTGTAATTCCCTGAGCTGTAATGCGTACCATCTCGCAACCGGCATTTACTAAACGGACACACTGCTTGATAGTTGCCCCAATATCATTGGTATCTGTGTTGGTCATGGATTGCACCCTGATTGGAAAATACCCGCCGAGAGGCAGGTCGCCAATGCTTATAATTTCGGATTGGAAGGACATCTTATAAAGGTAAAAGTTCAAAAGGAAAAGTTTAAAAGCTATGAGTTGAGCTTGTCGAAACTACAAAAGCGATGAGCCGGGCTTGTTGAAACTTCAAAGTGGAAAAGTGAAATTAGAACATTTTTCTTTCAAAAGCACCTTTTAATATCAAGCAACAAATTAATTTCTGACAAAGATTGATGACAAAAAACGGAAATATTGGCTTTAACATTGATCTCGTAATTTTGACCTTTGACCTAAATTATTTTGGCATTTGACTTTGCCAGCTAAAACCTCCATTTCACGCCAGCGGTTACTGATGAGTAATTGCAATCAGGGTTTGTAACTGTAGTGGTTGTTTCGGTGGTTGATTGTGTTGGGGATACTGTTGTTAAAAACAGGCCCATTTTTTGGTATCGGTACATAAGCATCAATTCAAGATGTTGGCCGATGTATGGATAAATTGTTGCGCCAAGCCGCATACTAACAGGATATATCAGGTTGTAAA
>CAIRHD010000294.1 GCA_903878265.1 uncultured Bacteroidales bacterium
GATGAATTTGAGATTTCTGAAATAGAAAAGGCTTGTGAAACCGGCTATAAGATGCATGTAACTGCAATGAAAATGGCAAGGCCGGGTGTTATGGAGCAGGAAATAGCAGGGCTTATTCAAGGAATTGCATTTGCTTATGGCTGCGGTACATCATTCCCTACAATTTTAACACAAAATGGACAAACGCTTCATAATCATGATCATTCGTTCCAGTTAGAAAAAGGGAGGCTGATGATTGTAGATGCCGGAGCTGAATCGAATCTTCATTATGCATCCGATTTTACAAGGACAGCGCCCGTGGGAGGAAAGTTTTCGCAGAAGCAACTTGAAATATATAATATTGTTCTTAACGCCAATAATACTGCCACATCGTTAATAAAACCGGGCGAAACTTATTTAAGCATCCATCTTAAAGTTGCTGAAGTTATCGCTACAGGGTTAAAGGAATTGGGATTAATGAAAGGGAATATTCAGGATGCTGTTGTGAATGGTGCCCATGCTCTCTTTTTTCCTCATGGGCTTGGCCACATGATGGGGCTTGATGTTCACGATATGGAGGATTATGGTCAGATCTATGTAGGCTATGATGATGAAATACAACCTGTAAAACAGTTTGGAACTGGTTTTTTAAGATTAGGAAGGCGACTAAAGGAGAATTTTGTAATCACTAACGAACCAGGCATCTATTTTATTCCCGCATTAATCGAAAAATGGAACAACGAAAAAATTAACCATGCATATATTAATTTTGATAAGGTAAACCAATATCTCGACTTTGGGGGAATCAGGCTCGAAGACGATATTCTTGTTACAAATACTGGTGCAAGAATTCTTGGAACCCGTATTCCGATCAATCCGGAGGAGGTTGAATCGTTACAATTGTAATTTGATAGATAATTAACTTTTTATAAGAGGAGAACCACTGTATGAAACGAATTAAAAATGTAGTCTTAGTGTTATTCGTATTGTTATTGACTACTTATTTTGCATCAGCTCAGAATATTATTGGACAATGGTCTATTGTAGCCAACGGATCTCCCGGAACCTTAACTATTGAGTCCACCGGCTCGGGATACACAGGCAGTTTCAACGTTGGAAGCAATGAAGCAATCAGCAATGTATCATTCAACAACTCGACCGGTATTATATATTTTATCCGTGTTTCGTGCAATCAGCACTACACCGGCACTGTAAATGGAAATACAATTTCAGGCACATTTGATGTCAGTTACAAATGGACGGGAACCCGAATTTCTGGTGGAGGTAATCCGAATACAAACAACTCCGGCATGAACAATTCAGGTACAAATAATACAATTAGTAGCCCAATTGGGCAATGGTCCATTGTTGCCAACGGATCTCCCGGAACTTTAACCATTGAGTCCACCGGCTCTGGATACACCGGCAGTTTCAACGTTGGCAGCAATGAACCAATCAGCAATGTATCATTCAACAACTCGACCGGTATTATAGACTTTATCCGTGTTTCGTGCAATCAGCACTACACCGGAACTGTAAATGCAAATACAATTTCCGGAACATTTGATGTCAGCTACAAATGGACAGGAACCCGAATTTCTGGCGGAGGTAATCCGATTACAAACAATTCCGGCTTCAGTAACTCCGGAACAAACAATTCAGGAACAAATACTATAACCGGTAGCCCAATTGGACAATGGTCTATTGTTGCCAACGGATCTCCCGGAACTTTAACTATTGAGTCTAACGGCTTCGGATATACAGGCAGTTTCAACGTTGGTAGCAATGAAGCAATCAGCAATGTTTCATTCAACAACTCAACCGGTGTTTTAAACTTTATCCGTGTTTCGTGCAACCAACACTACACCGGAACTGTAAATGGAAATACAATTTCAGGAACATTTGATGGCAGTTACAAATGGACTGGAACCCGAATTGGCAGTAGTACAGGCATCCAGCAGTCATCAGCTGAAGGCACAACTACACTTTTCGATAACTGGAATAAATCTGCTGTTGAAAATGGCCCTAAAAATCCTACCTTTTTTCAGGTTACCGGTAACTGGTATATTTCGAGAATATGCAATTATCATTGGAATAATGGCAATGGTGCTTATCCTGGCACTATTAGTTTATTAGATCAAAACGGAAACTGGTATGTCCCATGGCAGGCTGTAGCTACAAGTGGAACAGGAGGTGCAAATAGTGTAAATTGGGTGGTGAATCCAAATATTACAATTCCTCAGGGAAATTACAGAGTGGTTGATTCAGACCAATCAACATTCTCAACTAACAGTATATCTGGTTATCAGGGTTTTGTTACCATTCAGGGAAGTAAAAATCCAGTTACAAATAATTCGGAACCAAGCAACAGCGGCACAAATAGTACCATTTTAAGCGTATTTGGACAATGGTCTATTGTCGCCAACGGAACTCCCGGAACTTTAACTATTGAGTCCACCGGCTCTGGTTACACTGGTAGTTTCAATGTTGGCAGCAATGAAGCAATCAGCAATGTTTCATTCAACAATTCGACCGGTGTTCTAAACTTTATACGTGTTTCGTGCAACCAACACTACACCGGAACTGTAAACGGAAATACAATTTCAGGAACATTCGACGGCAGCTACAAATGGACGGGAACAAGAGTTGGCAGCAGTACAGGCAACCAGCCTTCATCATCTGAAGGCACAATTACACTTTTCGATAACTGGAATAAATCTGCCGTTGAAAATGGTCCTAAAACTCCAACCTTTTTTCAGGTAACCGGCAACTGGTATATTTCGAGAATATGTAATTATCATTGGAATAACGGCAATGGTGCTTATCCTGGCACAATTAGTTTAATAGATCAAAACGGAAACACGTATGGTCCCTGGCAGGCAGTAGCTACAAGCGGAACAGGAGGTGCAAAAAGCGTAAATTGGGTAGTGAATCCAAACATTACTATTCCTCAGGGAAATTACAGGGTTGTAGATTCTGACTTATCAACATTCTCAACTAATAGTATATCAGGTTATCAGGGTTTTGTTACCATTCAGGGAAGTAAATAAAAATAGTTTACTCCGGTTTGTAACCTTAAACTGTGGGGGATAAACAAAAAAGGTTTATTCTTTTTTCGCGATTAGCCCAAGTTCTTCACCTTTTTTCAGCATATATTGGTAGGCTTCGTGATAATTATTATGTATTTCACCTTCGAGGATAGCTTCTTTAATAGCAGATTTGATAATGCCAATTTCGCGGCACGGCTGCAAGTCGAATGTGTCCATAATTATTTCACCTGTA
>CAIRHD010000295.1 GCA_903878265.1 uncultured Bacteroidales bacterium
ACTTCCGGACTTGTGATGTTCGATGGGCTGTTATGGACTATAAACGATAGCGGGAACCCTGCTGAAATATATCAGATCGACACTGCTGACGGACAGGTTTTGAAGGTTGTAAAAATAACAAATGCCCAAAATCATGATTGGGAAAGCCTGGCACAGGATGATTCGAGTGTGTATATCGGCGATTTTGGGAACAATGCCGGAAATCGGACAAATCTCCAGATTTTAATTATCAGCAAATCAGACTTGCTCCAAAATGCTAACAATAGCGCCGAAGCGCAATTTATCCGGTTTACCTATCCCGACCAAACGGATTTTTCCAGCAAATTCAACAGCAATAATTTCGATTGCGAAGCCTTCGTTTATTTCAACGATTCGTTTCATCTTTTTACCAAAAACTGGGGCGACAAGCAATGCAAGCATTATACACTTGTATCGGATACAGGTACTTATGTAGCCAATTTTATAGGGCAGTTTAATGCCGATGGACTTATAACCGATGCGTCAATCAACGAAATGGGAAATATTGTTTTGCTTGGATATAAAAACACGAGAGGAAAATTTTATACATCGTTTGCTTGGTTGTTCTCAGCAAACAATGGGATTATTTCTTTTACGGAAAACAAAAGAAGGATAGAGTTCGGTTCGGTTTTGCATGTTGGGCAATCGGAAGGCATCTTTCTGAAAAATGACAACTCTGCGTTTATTTCATCCGAGAGCATTTTGAATGGTTGGCTTTTGCGGCCAGCAAAATTGTTGAAAATAGATTTGGATGCCTACTTTGAGTAATAATTGCGAGCAACCCAAGTGCAAAAAATATCTTGATTGGAGTTTTATTTGTAGTTTTACCGCTTAGGAATTGCTGTTATGTTAGTGGTTTCGCAAATTATTTCTCATTAAATGAATTTAAGGAATGAAAAAACTCTTTTTTGCTTTATGTATCCTTGCTGCCGGCTGCAGTTCCACATCCATTGTCAACAGTTGGAAAGCGCCCGGCGCAACTTATTCCCCCGAATTGTATAAAAAAGCTATGGTTGTGGTTTTGGCAAAAAACGAACAAGCCCGCAAAACGGCTGAGGATCTGATTGCCTCAAACAATAAAACCCTTCATGTCTCCTATCCATTGTTCACCTGCAAGCAATTGGGCGATGATACCTTGAAAGTGAAAAACATGATAAAAGAACAAGGCTATGACGCATTGTTGGTTATGCGGCTTCTAACTACCAAAGCAAAAAGCACCTTTGTTCAGGGCGGCCATAACCAAGCTTATGTACAAAATGGCATTTATTACTTTGGCGACTATGTGAAATCGGGATCTTATTCCACAGATGTTGACTATATAGTTTCCTCCAACTTTTACTCGATTAAGGACGAAAAACTATTATGGTCGGGGGTTACTGCATCAACAAACCCTAAAAAACTTGATAAACTCGTAATCGAAGTGGCAAAAGAAGTTGTGTTTAAAATGAAGGAAGATAAGTTTATACCTGGAAAATAAATCCCCGCTTTCGGGATGCAAAAACGGGCAAAAGTTTAACTTTTTGCCCGTTTTTTATTTATGTATTAAAACTATAACTGTGTAAATTTGCTCAATGATAGCTGTTTACATTTTTACGGCCTTGCTCACCAGTACGTTTTCTCCACATTTGATCCTGAAAGAGTACATTCCCCTTACCAGTTGGTTTTTCACAGCATCTATTTGTCCGCTATGAAAGCCTTCGGACTGCACTTGCCCACTGACAATTTCCATGATGGTTTTGCCGGTAATGTCAATCATTTCGATGGTTACAGGCATTTGTTTTGTGAGGTAATAGCTATAATTAAGTATTTCCACAAAAGGGTTAGGATATAATGACAATGAGATTTGATTGGCATCTATTCCATTTTGATCCAATCCGGTAACCAAACTGCCTGCATTTATAACTTTTTCGTTAATAAATGCGGTTTGTGTAACCACTGTGTTCTGAATACTCGACTTAACCTCGCGGGTGGTGGTACCCATAACCGGATACCTGAAAGTGGGTGCATACCAAAAATAGGTGGTGGTCTTCATTTCGTAAACACTGCAAGGGTTCAACTGTATTTTGTTTTCCTCAAGTTTTACCCGCAACACGTTGTTCAAAGTCTTATCGCGAAGTTTAATCGTTCCATACCCATCGGCTTTAAACGAATTTGTGCCACTTATTGCAATATTCGATTTGTACGAATCTGTCCCGGTGCCACTAAAATCGTCGATAAAATTGGTGCCAAATGGTACTGGATAATTGATTTTTACAATAGGATCCGAAAACACAATACTTAGGTCTTTGGTAACAAGCCCGACTATCTCCGATTTGTTTTCGCCAATGTTATACACATATTCGTATCCTTTATCGCTGAGCGTAGCGTTGTGGTTGCCAATACCATCGATAAGTTGGGTAGGGTTTTCGGTCAAAAAACTTGTTGCTTTTTCGCCTGTAAACTGAGTTTTCGAGAAATCCCAAACCTGATCAAGGCCATCGCCACCAGGTGAAATAATTTCTATTCCCTGTGTCCGGATTGTGTCGCCAACCAAAGGGGCATTGCTTTTGTAGGTGAGCGCAAACTGCGAAAACGCATTTGTGACAACAAAAAACGCTGAAATCAATAGCAAATGGATTTTTTTCATAATGATATATTTTCAGCAAAGATAACAAAAAAATCGGCTTAAAGTTGGGGAGATGTTAGGAAATAAAAAGCAAATTTTTTGCTTTTTATTATTCACTGAACATTGAAGATGGGAAGTAGAAGGTAGAATCATCCTAAGTATCATTATCCAACTAATTGCCCTATTCTAAATTAACTTTGTCAAAATCGGTTTTCATAGCAGATGATACCTGTGATAATGGGGTAATGCGATAATGGGTTAATGTGGGAATGCAATAATGTGGGAATGCAGGAATCGGTTTAGTCCAATGAAAACACATCGCATTAATTGCATTTTGAGCTGTTGAACCATTTCCTTTTCATAGGTTTGTTCACTCTTGAAGCTTGTTTTTCAGTGCGTTTCATCATCTTTTTTGCATCCTTGCTCTGGTGATTATAATGTTGCTTTCGGGCTTTCTCATATTCCGCAGTTGCTTTTTTATCGGCTGCTGCTTGCTTCTTTTCCGACTCGGATTGCTTGTCGCGTTTGAGCAACCGACAACCAGAAGCCGTGAAAGTTAATGTAATTAAAATTAAAAAAGCCGCGAAAAACATTGTCCGGCCATCATTACGGAACTTATACATTTGATATTTACTGGGTTTAGTGGGCAAAGAAACTGATTATTCTGATTTGATAGTAAGGAAGATGCAATGCCGGATAACAATTTTAATCCAACAACTCCGTTTCAAAAAGGTTAAACATTTACCTTTACAACGGAAAAACTCCACAATAATTATTTTATGCGAATCCTGTCGGCAACATTTATTATTTTACTCCTTATTTTGGGGTGCGGCAAGGACAAACAGCCTCAGATACCTTATAGGTATGTAAGCCTGCAACTGTACCCAAATTCTTTAGATTATATTTCTGTTGGCGGCTATTTGGTGAAGGATAATGTTGGTGATATCCCTGTCGGGTATAAGGGAATTATAATTTATCGTCCACTACCTGATGAATTTGTGGTTTTTGAGCGCTGCTGCCCTTATGATCCTGAAGCAGCCGGAGCCAGGGTTGTTGTTGATGCCGGAGGCTCAACCTGCACAGATCCTGTTTGCAATTCAAAATTCATCCTTTATAATGGCAGTCCTTATGAGGGGCCATCACCTTTTTCGCTGATGCAATATCACACTTCGTATGATGGCGAAGTGCTTCAAATATACAATTAGGGTTTGTTAGATAATTCATTATTGTTCAAGCAAAAGCGATTTAGGAACTGGGATTAGCGACATTTAATATTAGTCGTAACTGGATTTCAATTGGTTAACAATAATATTAGGAATCGTTGATAAACAGTATTCATCTTCAAATCAAGAGACATATTGTTTTCCGAGAATCAGTAAATATCGCTAAAACAGAAAGGGCTGTCATTTCCGACAGCCCTTTGAAAATTGATAATAACCGCATTTTCTAATAACGGTAATGGTCGGCTTTGTATGGCCCATCAGACGAAACCGAAATATAATCGGCCTGCTCGGGGGTGAGCTTGGTAAGTTTTACACCAATGTGTTCGAGGTGTAGGCGGGCAACTTCTTCATCTAGGTATTTGGGCAAACGATACACGCCAACTTCATAATTGTTTTTCCACAAATCGAGTTGGGCAAGGGTTTGGTTTGCAAAAGAGTTGCTCATTACAAATGATGGATGCCCTGTTGCACAACCCAAATTTACCAATCGTCCTTCGGCAAGCATAAAAATCGAATGCCCATCGGGGAATAAATATTTGTCAACCTGTGGTTTTATCTCAATTTTCTGCACTCCTGCAAGTACATTTAGTTTGTCAACTTGTATCTCGTTGTCGAAATGGCCAATGTTACAAACAATTGCCTGATCTTTCATTTTCTGCATGTGCTCAACCGTAATCACATCTTTGTTTCCGGTTGTTGTAACATAAATGTTGCCTTCTGCCAAAGCATCTTCAACAGTAGTAATTTCAAAGCCTTCCATTGCGGCCTGAAGCGCACAGATTGGATCGATTTCGGTAACAATAACCCTGGCGCCATAAGCGCGCATGGAACGGGCACTTCCTTTACCAACATCGCCATATCCGCAAACTACAACCACTTTACCTGCAAGCATCACATCGGTAGCACGTTTGATACCATCTGCCAACGACTCGCGGCATCCGTAAAGGTTGTCGAATTTGGATTTGGTAACCGAATCGTTAACATTTATGGCTGGTATAAGCAGTTCGCCTTTTTCCATCATTTGATACAAGCGGTGAACGCCAGTGGTAGTTTCTTCCGAAACGCCTTTCCAATCGGCAACAAAACCGTGCCATTTGGTCGGGTTTTCCACATAAGTGTCGCGCAACAAGTTCATTATAACTTCTTCTTCGGCATTTGAACCTTTAGCTTCGAGTAAAGTTGGGTTATTTTCGGCTGCAAATCCTTTATGTATCAAAAGCGTGGCATCTCCACCATCGTCAACAATAAGGTTTGGGCCTTTTCCACCTTCAAAAGCAAGAGCCATATTAGTACACCACCAATATTCGTCGAGGGTTTCGCCTTTCCAGGCAAACACAGGGATACCGGCAACAGCAATGGCAGCAGCAGCATGATCCTGGGTGGAAAAAATATTGCAACTGGCCCAACGCACTTCAGCACCGAGTTCGGCCAAAGTTTCGATTAACACAGCTGTTTGGATGGTCATGTGCAACGAACCGGTAATCCTAGCACCTTTGAGTGGTTTCTCGGCTGCATATTTGTTGCGGATGCTCATGAGGCCGGGCATTTCCTTTTCGGCGATTTCAATTTCTTTGCGTCCCCATTCGGCCAACGCTAAATCGCGAACTTTGTAATTCATATTAATATCAACAGCAAATTGTTCCATTATTCTTTTTTTTATTTTAGGGCAGCAAAGGTATGATTTTTCTTCTAATCCGGTTTAATACGGATTGATTATTTCCCGATTTCTTGTTTGTTTCTGTTGAACAAGCAATGCCATTTCGGCTTAATTGCATACTTTTGGCAAATATCTACTCCTAACTACTGTGGAACAAAAGTTAACTGATCGGGTTTATTTCCCTCAATTTGATGTAATCCGGTTTTTTGCAGCTTTCCTGATCGTGATTTATCACTCCTATATAGCGTGGACCGGATGGTTTGGCGTTCCTGGATTGTTATCGACAGGCGATTTCAAAACTTTTTCGGCCTTTGGCAGCCATTTCGACAGGTTCGTAAAAAACATGCCGCTTGGTGTGGATATTTTCTTCTTTATCAGCGGATACCTTCTCACAATACTGCTGGTGATGGAAAAACAGAAATTTGGCAAAGTCAGCATCCCCAAATTTTATATCCGGCGCGGCTTGCGGATTTGGCCTTTGTATTTTTTCCTAATTGCTATTGCCCCATTTATTATCAATTGGCTTGGCGAAAAACAACCAGAATACTGGCGTACACTGCTGTTGGTCAACAATTTTCAAACCATGGCAACCCAAACCTGGGAATATCCGTTTGCCCATTTTTGGTCAATCTGTATCGAAGAACATTTTTATATCGTTTGGCCGCTGGTTATTGCTTTCGTGCCGTTCCGCAAATTAGTTCCAACTATTATTTCACTCATTTTATTGAGCTGGGGCTATAAAATCTACACCTACATTTTCCTGCCCGCTAACTGGTTTCAGCTTTATTTGCACACCATTAGCCGTATGGATGTTATATTAATGGGCGGTTTGCTTGCTGTGCTTTACCTCAAGAAGCCATTTGAATTCAAGTTAAACGGGTATATCGTTGCCGGTTTGATGGTGGTTTTGGTAGTGATACTTTCGTTCGACGATGCTTCCGATTTTTCCAATATGTTCAATGGCATCCTCCGCCGCCCGGTGTATATCGCGATTCTGGCATTGCCCATGATGGATCTGCTTTTTAACCCCGAACGTGCAACGTTGTTTGGCAAACGGAACCCACTGCTTTACCTCGGAAAAATCTCCTACGGTATTTATATGTACGGCAATATCCTTGTGCCAATTGTTATCAAAAAGGTGATGTTGGCGTACAGCATTTATAATATGTATTTCTATTTTGCCCTTGTATTCGCGCTTTCGCTCATTATCCCAATTATAAGTTACGAATTGCTCGAAAAACCATTCCTGAAATTGAAACAGCGTTTCTCTCTGGTGAAAACAAGGATATAAGTGTTTTAAGAATTTAACCTGTGTGGTAACAGGGAGGTTTGCGGTTTGATAAAGCGAGCGTTGCAATCAATGGCATTCAATTAGAAACATGCTGTGGCATTTGAAATAGAAATAAATTTATTTTGTCATAAATTACATAATATTTGCATATATGCTAATAATAGTCTAATTTTGCAAATCCAATACTGTTTAAAAATGATAAGTTGGGGCGACAAGGCAAAAAGGCTTCTAAAATCGGAATTGATAAAACGTGGTATATCAAATGCCGATTTAGCATTGATGTTGAATGAATTGGGTGTTGAAGAAACAAAAGCCAGCATCGATAGCAAAATTAGTCGTGGTAGTTTTAGTGCGACATTTTTTTTACAATGCCTAACAGTAATTGGCTGCTGCAAACTTGAAATCGAAGATTATGGGGATACGATGTTACTTGCAGCCGATAATAATGTAGAATATAAAAATAGCAGCAATGGAAAATAATACTGTTAAATTTATTGATTTATTTGCTGGGCTTGGCGGTATCAGGCTTGGTTTCGAATCTGCTTTTCAAAGCATGGGGTTTCAAACCGATTGTGTTATGACTTCCGAAATTAAACCTTATGCAGTTGAAACGCTGAAGAAAAATTTTAAACGCGATTATTTCGTGGGTGATATTTTTCAGGTCAAAAACGAATTTATACCAGAATTTGATTTCCTATTGGGCGGGTTTCCTTGTCAGCCATTTAGCGCGAGCGGCAGACGACAAGGATTTTTAGACACGCGCGGCACATTGTTTTTTGAGATTGAAAGGATTTTAAGGGACAAACAACCTTATGGTTTTATCCTGGAAAACGTAGAAGGCTTAATAAAACACGATTTGGCCCATAAAAGCGATCCAATTGGCCGCACGTTGTCAACTATTTTGCACACATTGCAGTATGATCTTGGATATAATGTAACTTGGAAATTGTTCGATTCAATAGATTTTGGGCTTCCCCAGTCCAGAAAAAGAATTTTTATTGTTGGCACAAAGCAAGAAGCTATAGGATTAAACGGTCTAAAACCTAAATTCAGCCCACTGAAAAGTGTTTTGGAAAGTGGGCTGGAAACAATTAAGTCGGATTTTGTCACTAAAATACTGTCGCACTTTGAATTGAAGGATTTGCACGGAAAATCAATCAAGGACAAACGTGGCGGGGACAATAATATACATAGTTGGGATATTGGGCTTAAAGGCGAAGTTTCAAAAGGGCAAGCACTGCTTCTCAATAGGCTGTTTAAGGAAAGAAGGAAAAAGCATTGGGCTGACGAAATTGGCATTGATTGGATGGATGGCATGGCCTTGACTTTTGATCAGATCAATTCGTTCATGAAATTGCCGGATAACGAGTTGGAATCCATGTTGGAGGATTTGGCCCAAAAAGGATATTTGAAAATTGAACACCCTAAAAAACTGGTTAAAGAACAAAATGGGAACGGTGTAAATACGTTTAGGATTTGCGACGAAACAAAGCCAAAAGGATATAACATCGTAAGCGGCAAACTTAGTTTTGAAATCAATAAAATTTTGGATCCTGAAGATATTGCGCCAACACTTGTTGCCACTGATGTTTCGCGCCTGGCCGTGCCCGATGGCGACGGATTACGGAGATTGACTATACGCGAAGGTTTGAGGTTGTTTGGCTATCCCGAATGGTACGAAATACCAACAAAAGAAATTGATGCTTTTGATTTGTTGGGAAACACAGTTGCGGTTCCAGTGGTTGAATTTGTTGCTGGGAAATTGGCAAAATCCTATTCTGAATACTGCCAAAATCACTCGATTGCCAGTAAAATACCAGTGTGTTCCTGATAATTCTTGATGACGTTTTTCATCCAGTGACCGTTGGAATGACGAGTTTGTGGGTATTGATACCTTGTTTCGTTTAATGCTGAAAGAAACTCTTCTTTCGAAGAAAATGGTTTGAACTTTGTCCTTTCCGAATACCATGTTGATGGCCGAAGGTTGTAAATAACACTTTTCTTTTCCTGTACTTTAATCGGATATGGGCCACTTGGGCAGGCTAATTCCCATATTTTCTTGATCCACACATTCTTTATGGTTATTACACTGCCCTCCATTTGATATGCAAAAATCAAATAATCCGAATCAATGCGATAGGCATTTGATAGGAGCGAGTTGCAGTAGGAATCAAAATTGGCCAAATCGAACCCTGGCCCCCGATCAAAATCAAAGGACTTAACCTCCAACAAACCAGATTTGTGGTCATCCTTGTTCAAATAAAAATCCGGGAAAGTTTGAGAATTCAGGTTTTCCTCAAATTCAACTTTTTCCCTCACCATCCATGCCTTGAGCCACTCCTGAAGCAAGTTGCCAACAGTATCTTTGGTTTCTATCGAAATTATCAAATCTTTTAATGAAAAGTTGATTATTCCTTTTTCGCCGATAATTTTATAATCATCAACAAGTTTTGAAAATAAAAGACTCCCGGTTATTTTCATCTAAAAATAGTTTTATGCTACAAATGTATTTTTTTTAACCGAAGAAAAAACTTCTCTGGTATATTTTTGTGTTAATCAGTCCTTTCAAATTTTACTGTTTAATTACCTTCCTCCCGATTCAAATCATCAAAAAGCCTAATTTACAGCAAATATCAAATTGCTGGCATCGTAACATGATACCGTTGCATCTTTGTGAAAAAACCGTGTGAAGGGCAGTTTACATGATTTTATCCGCCATAGTGGCTTCAACTTCGGCAACAGTTTTTGGAATTGCCTTGCCTAAAACGCGGTGTCCGTCAGCGGTTACAAGTATATCGTCCTCAATCCTGATGCCCCCAAAATTCCGGTATGCTTCAATCTTTTCATAATCAATAAACTCGTGGTGTTTCTTTTCAGCTTTCCACATATCAATCAATTCGGGGATAAAATAGATGCCGGGTTCGTTGGTAACCACAAAACCGGGCTGCAAGCGGCGGCCCAGTCGAAGGTATGCTGTACCAAATTGTTTGCTCGGCTGTATTTCGTTATCGTAACCAACATGTATTTGCCCAAGACCTTCCATATCGTGCACATCCAAGCCAAGCATGTGGCCCAAACCGTGAGGAAAAAACAACGCATGGGCACCTGCTGCCACGGCTTCTTTTACATTGCCTTTCATCAACCCAAGATCTTTCAGCCCAGTTGCAATGGTTTCGGCAGCAACAAAATGGCAGTCGCGGTACAAAGTGCCAGGTTTTGTTGCGGCTATTGAATTCAGGTTTGCATTAAGCACAATTTCGTAAATTTCGCGTTGGCGCTGGCTGAATTTTCCACCGACAGGCACAGTGCGGGTAATGTCGCTTGCATAATTGAGCGCAGTTTCGGTACCGGCATCCATTACCAGCATCCGGCCTTGTTCCAGAACACCTTCGTGATGGTGGTTGTGCAGGATTTGCCCGTTCATGCTCAGGATTATCGGAAACGAAACCGGTCGGCCATGGGCAATCGAAATCCCTTCCATAGCTCCGACTATTTCCTGTTCTTTCCTGCCGGGATAA
>CAIRHD010000296.1 GCA_903878265.1 uncultured Bacteroidales bacterium
CATCCGGGCCACAATCCCTGTTTCCCAAGTTATGCTGCACAAATATGAAAAAGGCGGCAAAGAATATTTCACCTTCGAAATAGCAAAACTAAAGGAACCGGATCATTTTGAACACACTCACACCCTTTATGTCAATGTCGCCCATGAAACTGAAATCATTGCCGGCGAAGAATTTCCGGTAAAACCAACCATTGCACCAAAACCAATCAAAAAACGCAAATCAGCAGTTAAAAACTAAAACAAAAAATATAGCAAAAAGCCCTGGGGACAGGGCTTTTGCTCTTTGTAAACCTCAAATCCTAAATATCATGTCAAAACAAAATTGGACAAAAGAAAATGTAACCTATGAAGAATGGGTAATGGAAATTAACAGGTTTTTCTTTGCAAAAGAATGGAGAATAATCGAATCCCCATACCAAACATTCTTTCCTATGTACCAGTCTGGTATGCAAGTTAGTGAAGCTATCCATAATGGGCACTTAATTACTGATTCTGTTATAGAAAATACAACAATTGCAGCTAATTTGAATTTCCCAGTTAACGGAGAAACCGAGATTGCCTTACATAAAATCATCAAAACAATCTCAATTTGGCAAGCAACAATAACTTCCAACGGAAACATGATTTTTGTTACTGATGATCAATTTACAGTTTAAAATTAAAATTCTTAAAACCCCATTTTCAGGGGTTTTTTGCTGACTATTTCAAACATCTTCCTTTATCAATCTTACATAATTGCCCAACGGCTACGCCGTCAAGCAATTATAAATTTACTTATAACTAAAACCAAAATATCAACTGCGACTACCTATAAACCAAAACATCAACTATCCCATTAACTACCCATATCTTACAAATTGCCCGACGGCAGAGCCGTCAGGCAATTTCAATATGGATTTTCCTAACTGCCAAATACACAAAACTTCATTTTCTGCCAATAACTAAAACCATAATAACAAATCCATACTAAATTGCCCGCCAACTTCGTGCCTCGTTGTCAGGCAATTTCAACTTAAATCACCTACCAACAAAAACCCTCGCACTTCCCTCGTTGCTGCAATCCATTTCCTAAAAAAGGAAATGCCTTTCGCAACCACACCGAAGCACATGCCTGAATGGTAGGATTCAGTCATAAGCTTCTAAATCCTGCCCACTTCCATTATCCCCGCACTTCCCTCGTTGCTGCAATCCATTTCCTGAAGAAGGAAATGCCTTTCGCAACCACACCGAAGCACATGCCCGAATGGTAGGATTCAGGCATAAGCTTCTAAAGCCTTCCCACTTCCATTATCCGCCCTTTCTTTGTTGTTGCAAGCCATTGCATAAAAAAAGATTTGCTGCGCTCCATTCCGGTTTCATTTTAACAGTGTGCCGGTTTTTCCATCTGCCCACATGCCACGCCCAAACCGGTCTGCGCCAATGCAGCTTTGCCCCCAAAAGGTCAAAGCAGCATTTCAAAATGCGCACACACAGTTAAAAATTACCTGCATTGCACTGGCAAACTTTTTTTTACTCCATGCCTTTCACAACCGCATAGAAGCACATGCCTGTATGGAAAAATCCAGGCACGAGCTTCCAAATCCCACGCACCATCGCCGCCACAGGCGTATGGAATTTTCGTGTGCGCGTCTCCTTCCAGTCGGTCAGATGCGCGAGCCACAGCGTAAGGACTGTTTATTGCCAGGCTTCGCCCAAAAAAAGGCTGCCACACAATCCTACCCTAAAAAAGCAAACCAGATTTGAAAAAAATCTGGTACGCTTTTTTCGCCAACACACACACATGCCACCACAGAAAGCATTATTTTCCTCTGATATTTACAAGGCAGCAATCCGAAATTTTATATTTCAAGCGCGACCGCGCTCAAAATAAAATTTCAGATCCTTTGCTGAAATTGTCCCA
>CAIRHD010000297.1 GCA_903878265.1 uncultured Bacteroidales bacterium
AAAATAAATTGAATTATCAAAACTCACTGTTCCCAGATAAGCAGGGGGCTTACTTTTGAAAAAGAAAAAAAATGCGATTAATAATCAATTAGTTACCCTCATTTTAGTCCAGAATTATTGCTTTACCGGACAACAATGATTTGTTTTTTTATCCTTAATATCCCACTCATTATTTTGTAACTTTACGCCTCCTCAATTGCTATTTTTCAATACTTTGTAAGTGTTTAATAGGAGCTTGGTATTTAATGAAAAAAATTTTTATTTTTAATGGAATTTGCAAATGAATATTTATGTTTCGTACTTTTGCGAAATACTAAATGCACATGAAAATACCCTATTCTGATGATCAGGTAAAGTTGGCCCGTTTTGCCAAAGCAATGGGTCACCCAGCCCGAATTAAAATACTCGAAATCCTTTCGGATCGTGGGTGCTGTTACAGCGGCAATATAGCAGATGAATTTCCAATCGCACTTTCTACACTTTCGCAACATTTGAAAGAATTAAAAGCCTCCGGGCTAATTCAGGGCGAAATAAATCCTCCATTTATAAAGTATTGCATCAACCAGGAAAACTGGAAACAGGCAAAACTCTTGCTTGATGCTTTCCTTGCCGAAAAATCAATTAAATCCTCACCTTGTAATGTCGGACAATAGCCTTTCATTTTGTAAACCAAGCATAACCAGGTTCTTGCCCTTGCTGCTTTTGCCTGTTTGGTTTCTGCTATATCATAACCTCAAGTGGCTGAGTGACAAACTTGTAAATGATATTCTTGGTTTAACTGCCGGAAATCATCTTACTGAAAGTCTGCGTTTCTTTATTTTTGAAGTGCCGAAAGTGATTATGCTGCTTACGCTCATCATATTTTTTGTGGGAATTATTAGGACGTATTTCTCTCCTGAGCGTACACGTAAAGCCTTGGAAGGAAAATCGCTTTTTACCGGAAATGTAATGGCTGCTTCGCTAGGAATTGTAACGCCTTTTTGCTCCTGTTCAGCTATTCCGCTGTTTCTGGGATTTATCGAATCAGGCATTCCGTTAGGAGTAACTTTCTCGTTTTTAATAGCTGCCCCAATGATAAACGAAGTTGCCATTGTGCTGCTTTTTGGCTTGTTCGGATGGAAAACGGCTGTTATTTTTGTAGTTACGGGCTTATTTATTGCAATTACTGCTGGTTGGGTAATCGGCAGGTTACACCTCGAAAAATGGGTTGAGCCCTGGGTATATGAACTGAAAGGCGGCAGTCATTTAGAAGATGAAAAACTGACTTTTGAAACCCGCATAAAAATGGGTTTCGAAGCGGTGAAGGAAATAGTGGGTAAGGTCTGGATTTACGTAATGCTTGGAATTGCTGTTGGCGCAGGAGTTCATGGATATGTTCCTGAAGATTTTATGGCATCTTTTATGGGCAAATCTGCCTGGTATTCAGTGCCTCTTTCAGTCTTAATCGGCATTCCACTATATTCTAATGCTGCCGGAATCATTCCAATTGTTTCCGCCCTGATTGAAAAAGGAGCAGCCCTTGGAACTGCTTTGGCTTTTATGATGTCGGTAATCGGGCTTTCGTTGCCCGAAATGATCATACTTCGCAAAGTCCTGAAAATGCCATTAATCTTCACCTTTATTGGTGTTGTAGGAACTGGGATAATACTTGTGGGTTTCTTGTTCAACTACATTTTTTAATTTGAAAATGTGGTGATTTGAAAATGCGGGGATTTGAAAATAGTGCTTAAAATAAATTCTACACCTTTGTAAATCAATCAACTAAAAACTAATAACAAATAAAATGGAAATCAAAATCTTAGGCACAGGTTGTGCCAATTGCAAAAACCTCGAAAAAGCTACCCGTGAAGCTGTCGCTGAACTCAAACTGGACGCTTCTGTAGTAAAAGAAGAAGACATAGTAAAAATAATGGGATACGGTGTAATGCGAACCCCAGCTATTGTTGTCGATGAAAAAGTGCTGATGTATGGCCGGGTGCCTTCGGTTAAAGAAATCAAAGAAATGCTTTCAAAATAACAACCACTAAACCATTCATCATGAAAAAAATCCTTTTCGCAGCGATTTTGCTGCTCGCAACAACTTTCGTTTTTGCACAGAAACCAACCACATTGAAGATTGTTTATTTTCATTCCGAGCGCCGTTGCCCAACTTGCATCTCGATTGAAGATAACACGAAGAAAACGCTTGACACATATTTTGCAAGCCAGTTGAAAGATGGTACTATCACTTTGCAAGTTTTGAATGTTGGGGAAGACAAAAACCTGAAAATGGTTGAAAAATACGAAGCCGATGGTTCATCTTTATTCCTCACAAAAGTTAGCGGAACAAAAGAAACCACTACAGACTTCACCAACTTTGCATTCAGCTACTCCCGCAACCAGTCTGATAAGTTTATTGCAGGCCTCAAAGCTGAAATAGAAAAGAAAATAAAATAGCTCATATTGTAATCTTCACTTGGTCACCTTGTCGCTCCTCGCCCTGTCACCCCTCATTACTAAATTCAATTGAATTTATATGCAATACTTACAAAACCTAATTGACCAAAGCAACTTCCCGCTGCTAACAGCTTTCCTTCTGGGGTTAATGACCGCCATCAGTCCGTGCCCTTTGGCTACCAATATCACAGCATTAGCCTACATAAGCAAAGATGTGGAAAACAAACGGACTGTTTTCCTCAATGGGATTTATTATACGTTGGGTAGGGCGATTACATATACCGTATTGGGTGCAATCATTTTCTTTGGTGCAAGTAAATTTCAAATAAGCCGCGCAGTGCAAGCCAATGGTGAAAAATGGATAGGACCACTGCTTATTGTAATAGGTATCCTGATGCTGGGCGTAATAAAAATGCCAGGCTCATCCGGTACTATCCTGCAACGCTTTGCCGATAAGGTTAAAATTGGCAGCAGTTGGGGTGCTTTGTTTCTTGGGATGATTTTCGCTCTTGCATTCTGTCCGTACAGTGGAGTATTATATTTTGGTATGCTTATGCCATTGGTGCTTTCGCAACCGGCCGGACTGCTGCTTTTACCCGATTTTGCCATCGCCACAGGCTTGCCAGTTATCATGCTGTCATACCTTCTTGCCTTCAGCATTGGTGGAATTGGCAAGTTTTACAACAAAATAAAAATCTTCGAAGTCTGGTTCAGGCGTATAGTAGCGGTGCTTTTTATTCTTACCGGATTCTACTTCGTTTGGATTTATTTTGCATGACAAAGGATTGTTCTCAAACATGAGGATTTAATTCGGATGAGTAACCACTATCCTTCAAGCATTTATAAAGGCAAATAAAAATAACCGCCATCTTTCACCAGTTTGAAGGCGCAATTTCATCAAAATAATACCCATTGTTTAATTTATTGTCGTATGTTTGCAACATTAAACATTAAAGGTATGACCAATAACAAATTTGACGAATTTACTGCCGACCAACAACTTCTTTCCAATATCGGCAAGGCACTTTCGCACCCGGCCCGAATCGCTATTATTCAATTGCTTGCCGAAAAAAGGGAAGTTAAAACCGGAAATATATCCGACGATCTGCCCATAAGCCGAACCACAGTTTCGCAACATTTGAAAGTGCTCAAGGAAATGGGGATCATAAAAGGTTCAATTGATGGACTTAAAATTCATTATTGCCTGGATATGATAAAATTAGATGAAATGAGGAAGGCTTACAACGCATTTTTCGACAATACCATACAATCCTTCCTTTGCGAATGCGACTGCTAATCAACAAGCGAAACATCATAAATCACAAACTTAAAATCAGTTTCATGAAAAAGAATGCTAAATGGATTATTGCAATTTTTGCGTTTGTACTTATTGCAACAACAGGTTATTCCCAAACCAAAGAGAAAATTGAAAAGGCAAATTCAAAAAAGAATGTTGTATTTCTGGCTGTAACCGATGGCAGCAAAATGCTAACAGAAGTAAAAGAAATGGCAGCCAAGGCACAAAAAAAATATCCAAAGTCTGAAGTTATTGCAATGGACAAATCGGATAAAGCCAATGGTGCCCTGGTATCGAAATATGGTTTTGGAGGTGCGCCAATGCCTATGATACTTGTTATTGCTTCCAATGGAGTGGTGGCCGGCGGTTATTCCCTGCAACAATCAACGCCCGAAAACCTTGTAGGCTTAATCCCAACCGCAAAACAAGCACAGGCTTTGTTGGCATTTAGCGAGGGCAAAACCGCATATATTGTGTTGTATAAAAAATCAATGAAAGACAAAGCCGCCGCGGTTGCTGAATGTAACAAGGCCGTTGCAGGTATCGGCGGGAAAGGTGTAGTTGTGGAGGTGGATCTCGACGATAAATCGGAAGCAGAATTCCTTGATTTACTAAAACCGGAAATGGCGGCAAAAGAAACCCATGTCCTGGTTTTTAATGGAAAAGGCCAGTTTAATGACGAATTTAAAGCCCCGGTTCAATCGGCAACTCTTGTAACTTCTTCGCGAAAAGTGGCGAAAAGTGGCTGTGCCCCAGGTGCTTGTGGTAGTGGAACCAGTGGCTGCGGCCCCAAATAAATCCTTGAATTATGAACTTGTTGAAATTAGTCTGGCTCGAACTTGGCCAACGCAAAACCCAGTTAATATCGGGCATCCTTGCTATTACTCTAGGCATTGGCGTAATTGTCGCCATCCGCTCTATCTCAGTTGTTTCCGAAAAAGCGGTTGCAATCAATCTCGATAACCTGGGCGCAAATATTATGGTTTTGCCTCAAGGCGCAAGCGTTGATAATTATTATGCGGCCGATATTGATGCTCCGACTTTTCCGGAAGAATATGTTGAACGGATTGTAACTTCCGAACTTAAAGGCGTTGATAACCTTTCCCCAAAATTAACCCGTCGGATTGACATAAACGGCCAAAAACTGGTGCTTACTGGCATTCTCCCCAAAAACGAACTCGCTTCAAAACCAATTTGGCAAAACTCTGGATTGTTCGGTGCTGAATTGAACGCAGCCTGTGGTCCAAGCCCTTCAAACGAATCTTTAGGCTACAAGGATGAAAAACTCCAGCGAAAATCGATTGATTCGTTAGGCATATCTGATTGCCTTATCGGTTCCAACGCCGCAAGCCGATTGAAGGTGAAAGAAGGCGATAAGATTACTGTTGCGGGAACTGAATTGAAAATCGGCAAAGTTTTAGGCGAAACCGGGACCATTGATGACGACCGGATTTTCGCCCACCTCCATACCGTTCAAAGCATTCTTGAAATAAAAGACCAGGTGAGTGCGATCGAAATCATGGGTTGTTGCAATGCAATTTCAGATGGATTGCTTGGAAAACTCCGGAATATCCTGCCAGATACCAAAATCACAACTATCGGCCAAATCGTTTCTACACAAATAAAAACCAATAAACTGATGAACCAGATTTCACTTATAATCCTGATCATCATTGTTTTTGTTGGTGGAATTTCAATCGGCAACTATATGTGGGCCAATGTAAACGAACGCAAAAGAGAAATCGGGATACTGCGGATGATCGGTTACCCTAAATCATCCATTTATTATATACTGATGCTTAAAGCTGCAATCATGGGGCTTATAGGCGGAATAATTGGCTATATGGCAGGCGTTCTTATCGCCTGGTTTTTAGGTCCTTATATTGCCGGTATCAATATTGCCCCAATCCCAATCCTATTGCTTTGGTCGGTAATAATTTCAGTGTTCATTTCATTGGTCGGATCGGTGCTACCTGCCTGGTTTGCAGCCCGTTTCGAACCTTACTCAAATATGCAGGAAGTATGACAAATATATTAACTGTTCAGAATATCGCCAAAACGTACAACATGCGGGATGGAATTGTTTATGCTTTGAACGATGTTTCATTCGCGATAAAAAAAGGCGATTTTGTTTCTATTACCGGGCCTTCCGGTTCAGGAAAAACCACTTTGTTACTCGCTTTAAGCGGATTAATCCGTCCAACTTCAGGGCAGATTATCTTTGAAGGAAAACATCTTGAAAATGCATCCGACAAGGAATTGGCAGGTTTCCGAAAAAAACATGTGGGATTTGTGATGCAAAACTTCTCGCTTATCCCTTACATGACGGCAATTCAAAACGTAATGGTGCCATTAAGTTTGAATGGCCATGTATCGGCAGAACAACAGGTATTATCCTCAGCAGTACTCGAATTGGTTGGCCTCGAAAACCGGAAAAATCATTTTCCACGCGAATTATCGGCTGGTCAGCAACAGCGGGTTGCAATTGCAAGGGCTTTGGTAAATAAACCGAGTATTATTTTTGCTGACGAGCCTACCGGCAATCTCGACCCGGCACTTTCAACCGAAATAATGGAGTTCCTTCAAAAAATAAACAAGGAACTGAATATCACCATTATGATGGTTACCCACAGCCCACAGGCAGCAAATTATGGAAATGTAAAAATCATGCTTGAGGATGGAAAGCTCAATAATTAATACAACAATTGCTCAGGTTACACACCATATTATGAATCGAAAGGCGTAAATCTTAACAATTTGATAATACATAAATGTCGGTAAGAATTATTTGATTCGTAATTTTACGAAATGTTTTCAACCTATATTAAATGGGTAATTATGAAAGCATTATAATTCTGATAAGTTTAATAATTTTAAATACTATGCAGTAAAATGAAAACTAAAGTTCTCTTTGTTTGCGTCCACAATTCAGCCCGGAGTCAGATGGCTGAAGCATTTCTTAACCAATTGGCTGGTGATGAATTTATTGCTGAAAGTGCTGGTCTTGAACCTGGCAATCTTAATCCTTTGGTAGTTGAAGTGATGAATGAAATTCGGATTGACATTTCTGGGAACAACACGAATGGAGTCTGGGATTTTTTCAAAGAAGGTCGTTTATACCAATACGTAATAACGGTTTGTGATGCCGCTACTGAGAAACTCTGTCCGATTTTCCCGGGTATCACAAAAAGGTTAAGCTGGCCCTTTGCCGATCCTGCCTCATTTACAGGTACGCATGAAGAAAAGCTGGCTATGACAAGATTAGTACGCGACAGCATTAAAGCTGAAATTGAAAACTTTATTAAAATACATCATCAGATAAATTTCTGGCATTGTTAATTTAGTATAGTTTATGTATTTTTGTGCAGTTATAAACTTAATCTAAATAAGTATGGATAGCTGCCCTAAATGTAAAGGTCTAAATTTTCGTAAAGATGGTATAGTCAAATTAAAGCAAAGGTATTTCTG
>CAIRHD010000298.1 GCA_903878265.1 uncultured Bacteroidales bacterium
CATGAAAGCCGTTGAATCGTCGGTTACCATTTCGGGGCAGGTAAAACCTTACAGCGGCTGGAGCAACAAATTTATTTTTCCACCTTACGATTTCAGCATTGCAACAAGCATGATTACCAATTTCCACATGCCACAATCGCCAATGATGATGATGGTTGCGGCTTACGCCGGATACGATTTGCTAATGAAAGCGTACAAAGAAGCTGTTGCTCAAAAATATCGTTTCTTTACGTATGGTGATGCTATGCTGATACTGTAAGCAAAAAAATACATTACTTATAAAATCCCTTCGGAAGAGGGGATTTTTTTTTGACCTTTGCGGAAACAATCTACCCATGTTTCCATAAGCAAACCAAATCCTAAAACGCACATAAAATGAATCAAAAAGCTGATTTTAAAGCCTAACCACACATTGCTTATGGCTTATGGAAAGCATAATATTCTACCTTTTCCCCTTTGCCTTTTAACCGTTGTCTTTTGACCGTTGTCTTTTGACCTCATTTGATCCTTATTGTTCAGGGCAAGAAATATAAATTCGAGAACTTAAGATTAACCTTTACATTCAAATTCAGCCAAAATGGAATCCATTCGCAAAATATATAAGACTGGCCTTGGGCCTTCGAGCAGCCACACCATGGGGCCACGCTTTGCCGCTGAGAAATTTAAAGCCAAAAACGAACCCGCAACTCAAATACGTATTACCCTCTACGGTAGTTTGGCAGCTACAGGCAAAGGTCATCTTACCGATAAAGTTTTAAGGGAATCGTTTCCTGAGGACAAAGTAAAAATAGTCTGGGAAAAGGATACCATTTTACCACAGCACCCAAACGGGATGAAATTTGAAGCGCTCGACGACAGCGGCACTTTACTTGATGAGTGGACTGTTTTCAGCGTGGGCGGTGGCGACATTGAAGATGATGAAATCAAATCCCAGAAAACACAGTTTTATCCTCATACCAAAATGACCGATATACTGAAATGGTGCCAGAAAAATGGTCGTACTCTATGGGAATACGTCGAAATCCACGAAGGCGAAGGAATCTGGGAATTTTTAGCAGAAGTTTGGGAAACAATGAAACAGTCAATTTCCCGTGGCTTAGAGCATGAAGGTGTGTTGCCCGGTATATTGCATTTGCCCCGAAAAGCATCTTCCTATTATATTAAAGCCAAAAGTTCAGCCGGAACACTTCAAAAGCGGGCATTGGTTTTTGCTTATGCATTGGCCGTTTCGGAGGAAAATGCTGGCGGTGGAACCATTGTTACCGCACCAACCTGTGGCTCTTGTGGTGTGGTGCCTGCTGTGCTTTACCATGTTCAACAGACGTATGATTTTTCGGAAATAAAAATTCTCAGGGCACTTGCAACTGCAGCTTTGATTGGAAACCTTGTGAAAGAGAACGCTTCCATTTCGGGTGCCGAAGTTGGATGCCAGGGCGAGGTAGGCACTGCTTGTTCCATGGCTGCCGGAGCTGCGGCACAACTTTTTGGGGCAACGCCTTCGCAGGTAGAATATGCTGCCGAAATGGGTTTGGAGCATCATCTTGGCCTCACTTGCGACCCGGTAGCCGGACTTGTGCAAATCCCTTGTATCGAACGCAATGCTATCGGGGCTGGCCGCGCCATGGATGCAAGTGCTTACGCTTTGCTTTCCGATGGGCAGCATCGCGTAAGTTTCGATAAAACCTGCCTTGCCATGAAAGAAACCGGTCACGATTTGCCAAATATTTACAAAGAAACGTCCGAAGGCGGGCTTGCGCTTTTAGTAAGTTAGTTATAGTTGAAAAATACAAAGTTGAGCTCAAACCAACAACCTTAAAGCAAAGAAAACCACAAAACTACTAACAGCCTAATTAAGTAACCAATTAATCTCCAATGAAAAACTACGCCATTATAGTTGCAGGAGGAACCGGAAGCAGGATGAAAGGTGATATCCCAAAGCAATTCGTGCTACTTAATGGGAAACCGGTTATTGTATATTCTATCGAAGCGTTTAATAATTATGATCCTGATTTACAGATTCTTCTGGTTATTCATCCCGATTATATCGAGTATTGGAATAAGTTAAGTGTTCAATATAAATTTTCCGTTCCATACAAGGTGGTCAATGGTGGTGAAACAAGGTTCGCTTCTGTGAAAAATGGTCTTGATAGTATTGAAACAGATGGATTTGTGGCTATTCACGATGCCGCACGGCCCTTGATTGATGCTGGGTTTATCAAACAATTATTTGAACAAGCATCGGTTTATGGATCCGCAGTACCCGGAATTGCTTTAAACGACACAATCCGCATTCTTGAAAATAACACTTCACGTCAGCTCGACCGCATGCTGTTACGAGCTATGCAAACGCCTCAGGTTTTTAAGGTTACGGAATTGAAATATGCTTACCTACAAGCTTTTCAAGCTCTTTTTACCGATGATGCCTCAGTAATGCAATCGGCTGGATTTCAATTGCATTTAACCGATGGCCGGTTGGAAAACATAAAGATAACAATTCAAAAAGATTTTGCTTTCGCAGAGCTGATGATGAAGATTTAATACAAATTTTTGACGATTGTCACATCAAATTTTTCGTTCTGTCTCAATTTCCTATGCCTCTATTTTTGAATATTTGGGCCAAGAAAGAAACAATTCTTAGAAGTCCCGATTAGTTTTTTATAAATTTACAGCCTCAAATCAAGGGCTTCAAATGCCCTGTCAATAATTTACTGTTTTAAAACCGGATGGTCGATAAAGATTCGCTATATATAAAAGGGCTTAAAGAGGGCGACCGCATTGTTTTCGAGCAGATATTCAGGGAATATTATCCTTTTCTGTGTAATTTCGCCCGACGTTATACCTCCGATAAGTCTTCGGCAGAAGAGGTGGTGCAAGACTTTTTTTGTCGCCTTTGGGATAAGCAAAACGAAATCAGCATATCTACCGGGCTTTCCAGTTACCTTCGTAAATCCGTAATAAACCATTGCCTTAATTTTAACCGCAAGTTGGAAACCGAACGGAAATTTGTCAGTTTTGGCGAAAACCTTGAGGAAGTGTATGGCACCACCGATTTTAATTCGAACAACGAACTGAGCGAACATCTTAGCAAGGCTTTGTCGCAACTGCCAGAAAAACGCCGCGAAATATTTGAACTTAGTCGTTTCGAGGGACTTAAATACCACGAAATTGCCCAAAAGCTTAACATAAATATTAAGACCGTCGAAACCCAAATGACCAGATCCCTCGATTTTATGAGAAAATACCTGAAAGATTTTATCCCTTCTATCGTATTGATAATGAATATGATAAATAAAATGTAAAAAAATATTTTTTGTGCTTGTAGGGGTAAACCCATTCTCAAGTGTCTATATAGTGTAAAATCACAATTTCTAATGCTGAAAAACCGAAATATCGAATCCCAGTTGACCAATTACCTCGCAGGGGAATGTACCCCAGCGGAGCAGTTGGAAATTGAAGTTTTGATACAGTCGGATTCGGAGATTAACAATACTTACAACGAATTGAAACAGGTGTGGGACAATTCTGTTTCGCATTCAACTAACGATGTTTACGATATAGATTCCGCTTGGGTTAATGTTGACAAGCACATCAATAATAAGGTTGTAGCTACTGTTAATCAAAGTATTATAAAAAAACCTATTCTTCGTTTTATAAAATATGCGGCAAGCATCGCTGCGGTTTTTGTGATTGCCTTTGCTGTTTATCAGTTTTTTTACAATAATACGCTTGTAACAAAGAGTTTTGCTTCCGGCAACGCGGTTTCTTCGGCCCTGCAATTGGCTGATGGCTCCAAGGTTGTGTTAAATGCAGGTTCGGAGGTAAAATATCCTGAAAAATTTGGTAGTCACGGTAGAGAGGTTTACTTTTGGGGCGAAGCTTTTTTTGAAATAGCTCCAGATCCTACCAGGCCTTTTGTTATCGAAACCGGCGATGCACGCATTAAAGTGTTGGGAACTTCTTTCAACGTGAAAGCATTTCCCGAAACCGGAATAACTGAAGTTGTGGTGAACTCAGGGACAGTTCTTTTCTATCATGTGGATAATAACAATTCTATTTTAGGCCAGGTTATATTACAAAAAGGCGACAAAGGTGTGTATAACCGATTGACCCATAAGCTGGTGAAAATGGAAAACGATGACATTAATTTTATCAGTTGGAAAACTGGCGTTTTGGTTTTTAACGAAACACCGCTTAATGAAGTTATCACTGTTGTTGGCAATAAATACGGCGTAAAATTCCATACTGAAAACAAAAGGCTTTCCCAGCTAAAACTGACTGCTACTTTTGATAACGAATCACTCGATTCGGTGTTGGAAGTACTTAGTTTGGTTCACAAACTTCAATTTACACATAACGGAAAAGATTACCTGGTTAAATAATAACAGGTTAATCCAAATACGAATTATGCCCGGCAAAGTACGGTATCCGGTTCACTTTATAATTCTTGTTACTTTTACCATCCTGATTCGGGGCAATGATGCTTTTGCCCAACAGAAGCCTTTTCTCAATACAAAAACCTCCTTCACATTTACTGACATACCGCTACCTGATGTTTTGCGCGCTATTGGCAACAAAACCGGTGTGAAGTTTTCGTACAACCCCGAACTTATTCATGCCGAGCGTCAAATAAGCATGAAATTCAGCAACCTTCCGCTCCACGATGTGCTGAAACAATTGTTCCCCGACCCTACAATTTCTTTTCGCGAAATTGGGAATCAAATAGTTATATACCGAAGCAGTGCGCCGCCCATACAACTTGAGCCTAACCAAACTTTGGTTAAGGGGAAACCTAAAATTATTTCACCAAAAAAAAATCCTGATACAGTTTTTGTTTACCAGCTCGACACCTTATACATCAGCCATACCGATACCATTTTACATAGCGTGCCAATCACCTATCTCGACACCGTGCGGATTGTGGATACTGTATTTATTGAACAAAACACAATTGCTCAAAACGCAGAAGTTGATACAGGTTTGATAAGTGATTCGGACACAATCCAAATTTCGGGAAAATCGTATTTTTATTCTGGCCTGTATTTTGAAATGTTACCGGGACAAGCAATTTTTAGCAACATTTCGCCGCAGGCTGATGATTTTGCCGTGTTAATGGAAAATGCCAATACTGGAAATTTTGGCAAACGTTCTATTGGCATAGTCGCTGGTTACGAGTATTTAAAATTGGGTGTACGCAGTGGAATTGGCATTACGCGCCTTGGCGAAAAATTCGATTATTCCTACTTTCTCGAATCTGGTGGTTATTATCAGGTGGCAATTGGCGATACGTTTTATACCATCGAAGGTGGCCAAACAATTCCACATTATGTTATTGCCGATTCGACCTGGATACCAAAAGATGTGAAAAACTATACCTATCAAAATACAAATACATATCGGTACCTTGATTTGCCACTTTTGGTAAAATACAGTTTCTGGAAAGTCAAAACTTTTGATGTTTACGCCAAGGCCGGCATAAACCTATCATTCCTGCTTTCGGTCAACGCAAGCCATATAAACCATGGTGAAATAAATTATGTGGTGAAAACCCAGAGGTCCGATCTTAATCCTGTGCTTTTTTCGTGGATTATTGGGCTTGGCACATCGGTGCCTATTACAAAGCGTACAGGCATTATGGCCGAAGCAAGTTACTATAAACAAACTACCGAACAATACAAGGATTTGCCGGTTGATAAACGATATGGGCTGTTTGGTTTGAAAATAGCGGCGTTCATCAAGTTTTAGTTTCTTTGAGTAATCAAGCATCAGCATGGACTGACAATCTTTAAGTAAATCAACTTTTTAATCAGGATAGTTTATTAGGTAAATACAATCAAGTGAGGGTATTTTTGTTCAACAAGTCGATAGTCATATATTCAGCAATATGCATTTTGCTGTTTTGCTGTGCTATGCCCACCCAAGGCCAGGTTTATGTTGGCGGCGAAATCACATCCGATGCAACTTATTCCCCTGCCAATAATCCTTATATTGTTACCCAGGATCTTAAAATCCCTGTCGGCATTACACTTACCATACTTCCCGGAGTTGAGCTTTTGTTTGAATCGGGTACCGCATTAATAAGCAACGGCACATTGATTGCACTAGGAACAAGGGAGCAAAAAATCAAATTTTCATCACGCAACGAGCTTCAGGTTATGGGCCAATGGAATGGGATTGTGTTCAATAAGGCTAAAAGTTCTTATGATGACAGCACATATTATTCTGGTTCGATAATTTCATACGCCATTATCAGCAAAGCCAGTTATTCCATAACATTGGATCAGTATTCCACCATGTTGATCGAAAACTCGTTGATCGAACAATGTGCTTTTGGTGTGAATATTTTAGAATCTGGTTACAACACCATCCGCAATTGCAACTTCGACCAGTGTAATTTCGCCATTTTTATTGCCAAGGGATATTACAATTCGGGCAACAACATTGTGGGCAATACCATTTCGGGTTGCAACGATGTGGGGGTTTTTATAAATAGTGATGCCGCCCATTCGAAAAACAACATCATAAAGCATAACACGGTAACAGCATGCAACATTGGTTTGCATATTGGCAATTATAGCAACAACGGCCCCGGTTACAACACAATTTATGGAAATACTTTTAATGGGAACAAGGATGCGGTGAAGCTTTTTCAAGCCTATAACAGCATCAGCAACAATTACTTCATGTATAACCGCAATGGAATAATTTGTTGGCAATCGAATAATAACACGGTTACGGAAAACCTGTTTTCTCGCAATACGCAGAATGCAATTACGCTCACGGCCGGTTCTTCGCTC
>CAIRHD010000299.1 GCA_903878265.1 uncultured Bacteroidales bacterium
CATAATCTCGGTTACACCAGCTTTGTCGTCTGCACCAAGCAAGGTGGTTCCATCGGTAACGATCAAAGTTTGCCCAAGATAATCCTTCATCTCGGGAAAATCGACCGGTGATAGCAGTATATTTTTTTCGGCATTGAGTAAAATATCATTTCCATCATAATTTTCGACCAATCGCGGTTTGATGTTGGCTCCGCTCATATCGGGGCTTGTGTCCACATGAGACACAAATCCTATTACAGGTACATTCTTCTTGGAGTTGGATGGTAAAGTCCCCATTACATAGCCATTTGCATCAATGCTCACATCCGACAAACCAAAAGTTTTCAACTGATCGTGGAGCAGGTTAAGCATATCAAATTGTTTCGCCGTGCTCGGAAATGTGGTTGACGAATCGTCGCTTTGGGTGTCGATGGCAACGTATTGCAGGAAGCGGTTAAGGATTTCGTTTTTCATTTTTTTATTCGTTGTTGAAAGTTTATTGTAATTTTCGTGCTCTGATGTATTCCACAAGATTTCATTTGAGTAATTGCAGTTTGTTGAGTTGGATATTATGTTACTCGGATTCTCCCCTCGCCCTGTCACCCAGTCTCCCCTCACAACCCTTAAATCACAACCCCTAAAACCCAACCCCTAACCCAATCTATTCCTCCTTTTTCGCCCTCAGCGTTTCCCAGATAAAATACCCGCAAAGCACAGCCAGCATCAGCAAAGCAAGGGCTTCGGCACTATGCGATTCGAACCATTCCTTGTTTACGAAATTAATTCCGAAGTTGGCTAAAATGGCACTTATTACGCCCATTAAAGCTCCACCGGCGATGAAACCTGATGCGATAAGTGTTCCTCTTTCGCGACGGGCATTGTTCAGCTTTTCGTCCTTGCTGTGGTTTCCAACAAAATTGGCAATAATTCCGCCCAACAAAAGCGGAGTATTAAGTTGTAACGGGATAAACATTCCCAATGAAAATGCCAATGCCGGAACCCCAATCATGGTGAGGATAAGAGATAAAAATGCACCTGCCGCATACAACATCCAAGGTGCCGGTTGGCCGCTCATCATGGGTTGGATTACCGCTGCCATTGCATTTGCCTGTGGGGCAACCATTGCATTTTCGCCGGTAAAACCGTATGTTTTGTTCAAAACCATTATAACTCCACCAACTGTAATTGCCGAAACAAATGTTCCAAGGAATTTCCATGATTGCTGTTTATAGGGCGAAGTCCCCATCCAGTAACCGATTTTCAAGTCGGTGATAAACCCTCCGGCCATGGAAAGTGCGGTACAAACCACACCACCGATAATAAGTGCGGCAACCATGCCCGATTCGCCTTTAAGGCCTACAGAAACCAATACCAGGGACGAAATTATCAAAGTCATCAAAGTCATTCCGCTAACCGGATTTGTTCCTACAATAGCAATTGCGTTGGCAGCAACAGTGGTAAACAGGAAAGCGATTATCATTACAATTCCCAAACCTACCAATGCGTGTGTTAAGTTGTGTACAACCCCAAACTGAAAGAAAACGAAAATTATCAATGCGGTGAGCAAAATTCCACCGGCAATAATAGCCATTGGTAAATCGCGTTGAGTGCGCAAATTGGTGGTTTTAACTTCCGATTTGCTGAAAATTTCCTTTCCTGCAAGCCCTATTGCTGATTTGATGATGTGGCTCGAACGGATAATCCCAATGATTCCGGCCATTGCTATTCCACCAATGCCTATCGGACGGACATAAGCAGCAAAAATCTGCTCTGCCGACATATTGCCGATAAGTGCTGTAATATTGGTCCCAACAGCAAGGGTTTGTCCATCAGCAAAATAATTGATAATTGGTATTACCACATACCAACCCACAAAGGAACCGGCACAAATAATTGCAGCATATTTTAAACCGATTATATAACCAAGTCCAACAACAGCAGCCCCGACATTCAGTTTGAACACGATTTTTGCTTTATCGGCCAACATTTGCCCAACAGGGATAACGCGTGTGGTAAACACTTCAGCCCACAAACCAAAGGTGGCAATCACAAAATCGTAAATACCGCCAATAAGTCCGGCTACAAGCAACAACCTTGCCTGGTTTCCGCCCTTTGCACCCGAAACAAGCACTTCGGTGGTGGCAGTAGCTTCCGGGAATGGATATTTGCCGTGCATTTCGGCAACAAAATACTTGCGAAAAGGAATCAGGAACAAAATCCCAAGGAAACCACCCAGCAGCGATGACATGAATATCTGGTAAAACTGCACCTGCAAATTCAGGATGTATAAGGCTGGTAGCGTGAAGATAGCTCCCGCAACAATTACCCCTGAACTGGCACCAATGGATTGGATAATCACATTTTCGCCCAAAGCGCCTTTGCGTTTAAAAACGGTGGAAAGCCCAACAGCAATAATAGCGATTGGGATTGCCGCTTCGAAAACCTGCCCTATTTTTAGTCCAAGGTAAGCAGCGGCAGCCGAAAACACAGCGGCCATGATTATTCCCCAGATTACACTCCAGGTATTCACTTCGGGATAAACCTTGTGTGGCGACATAATGGGTTTGTAAGTTTCGCCCGGTTTCAGTTCGGTGTAGGCATTTTCGGGAAGCCCCTTGATTTGGTCTTGTTCGTGTTCTGACATGGTTTGTTGGATTTAAAAGAGTTTCAAAAGTAATGTAAAAAATGATTTGGCGATAATGATGTGGTCAAAGTTCAAA
>CAIRHD010000300.1 GCA_903878265.1 uncultured Bacteroidales bacterium
CGCTTCCACAAATTTCAGCTTGATAAATTTCAGCGGGTCTTTCGACTTCAAAAAGTCAAGTGTTAACTGCGGGTCGGTGTCTTCGAGGTCGGACAGGATTGCTTCCAGGCAAAACTTGATGGATGTGGCTTTTTCACAAAGGCTTGTGTAGCTTTGTCTGACTGTTTTTTTTCCGTATTCCTCATTTGATGAAGTGCCGGAGAGCGTGATGGGTGTGAATTGTTTTTGCATGGAATTTTGTTTTTAGATTAATTGTTGAATTTATTAAAGTGATTTGGTATTTACTTTTTTGATTTTTTCACCGTATCCAAAATTATTTCAATCTGTATTTTTACATAATCTTCAATTTGGGCTGGTGGCTTGCGTTTTTGATTTTTTTTCATTTCAAAAGTTTGAGCCCCAAATGTACTCAGAGGGGTATCCTTTTGAAAGGACAAACTTTTTTAGAGTGTTAATGTATTGGTTTGCAACATATAAAGTCGTTGAAGTCTTTAAAGCCCGGATATATAATTTCGGCATGGTTCACGGTGCAGGGGTGCAGCTTGCTGATTTGTTCGGCGGCTTTTTGCCCGGATTGGCTTTTTGGGTCGTTGTCCAGGAATAGGTTAATTTTCGCGTATTTTGTCAGCACTGGTATAACTTCTTTCATGTTGCTAAGGGAGTTTAACACAATGGTTGTGTGTTTCAATTTCGTTGTTTTGCGGTATTGCAAACATGCCAGAAAATCAAACCAACCTTCAAACAAGTTTAGCGTATCACTGTCAGCAAAATGCAAAGTGGAATGACAATCCGGGCTTGTCTTCAGTTTGGAATACTTGTTTCTTAAATCAAATCCGCCTTTATCGTTTTTGAAGGCTATCGAAAAATACTTTTTGTCGTTTGCCGTGTAGTAAACTTCTTGAGCGTATAGCCGGGCAATATGCAAGGGTATTTTTCGACTGCTCAAATATTCGACCAGTGCTATATTTTGGATTTGCTGAAAGTATTTTAGGTCGATCCCTGATACGCTTTCTACCGGCTCGGATTTTGCCCGAAAAAAAGAAAAAGAGGGGTCTGGCACCTGCTTTGATAAAATCTGCAAGGCACCAGGCGTATCGGTTTTGTACATCAACTTCACCAGGTCTAATAAATCGCCACTTTCACCAGTGCCAAAATCAACCCATTTGTTTTTTTGTGGGTCAATACTGAAGCTGGCTGTTTTTTCGTCACGGTATGGCGAAATACAAAAAAAATGTGAGCTTCTTTGAGTGGTTTCAATGCCGTTACTTTGCAGAAATGCCACTATATCAATATCTTTGGTATCCTTACAAGTCATTTTTTTCTTTTTTTCGGGCAAAAAATTGTAGTGTGTGCTATAATAGTATGGTATTTCTATGCACTCTTTGCACTGTGTATTTTATATAATTGGTTTTCAATTCATTATACAGTGCATTTGCTAATATTGTTTAATGCACTCTTTGCACTATTGAAAAAAGTATGCACTGTATCCGGTATCCTGTACAGTGCATACAGTGCAAAGAGTGCATTGGATGTTTTTCGTTTTGTGCACTGTTTAATATATTCATTTTTAATTAGTTATTTATTAGAGTGCAAAGAGTGCATCAAAAAAAAATATTATAGGGATACACTATCTTTTTTTCTTTTTTTTCGGGCAATTTTTCACCGCTCTTTCCGAAATTTGCCTAATAAGGCAAGTCTGCATTTATGGGTGTATATCGCAGTTCTTTTTCTTCGCCATTTACAAATATGTCTTCTTGCAACCTAAAGTAGTCAATTCCATCAGCCCTCCTCTCTATTACCTTGGCTTTAAACTCATCTGAATTTAGTACAAATGTTTTGATGTATTTAGTGAAATTCGCTTGTTTCTTAAGCCATTTATCTTCGCGATAATCTGTATAACAATTCAAAAAATCAGCGTGCTTTTCGCGCTTTCCATAATCAAATCCAAATTTAATTTCCTTCTTTTCCAATTGCTCATTCATCCAGGCCACGAAGTCGGGATTGGTATGCTCCATCTGCTTTCTTTTCCCTAAGTTTATAGGCTCGGCCTCTATAACACCTAACCGCAAATAATCGCAAATACAACTCATCATAAAATTGTCAAAAGCTACCCATTCGCTTTCATCCCATTCGGTGAAAAACCAATGACCAAACTCATCATAAGGGCTGTAATTCCTGCTGTAATGTTCGGACAATTCAAATTCTATTAACCGATCTTTCGCACTTCCACCTTCAACCCGGAAGGTATCATTGGACGAAATCAAAATTTTTGCCTGGATGTTGAAGGGCTGCATGTTTTTCTGGTCAACCGTAATGTGGTCGGAAATATCATTGAACAGACACTCAAACCTGAAATTTTTCTTGATGTCGTTCAAGAATACTATTTGGGTATCTAATCGGCAATTTTGGTATTTATGTTTGTTGGTCGGGTCAAAATCCTTCCCCGAAATTTCGCATAGATTTTTAATTTTTTCAACACTTCGACCTAACAAGGTTTTACCGGTTCGACCTTCAGCCGAATCTGAAATAGAACTATCGGTTAAATTTATAGCTTTCAGCTTTGTATCGAAATAACTATGTAGGTTATAGCCTATAAGTGTTTTTAACGCCTGAAAACGACCTTCCTTTTGGCCGGATATGTTGTAAGCGAATTTATGGAACATTCCTTCTGGGTCGTCTTTTCTAAACGCTCTATCCTTTATTTGATTTTTCCATATATATTTATCAAGTTTATTATAGTCCTTCAATTCGTAGCCATAAGCCGTACAAACAACAAAGCCATTTTTGTAGTAAATAAAGCTTTCTTCCTTGGTATCCTGATTCAATATCAAATCCGGTTCGGGCATCAACAAACTAAATTTTATTTCACTGAAATAAATACCCGGGCTTGTGTAAAATTTCCCTAATAACTCATCCTTTCGGATACCATCCTTTTTTAAAAAACCGTCCGGCAACTGATTTATATAATTGATCACTTCGTCCTTTATCCGGTGTTTGGCAACAATATCAATTACTTTATCTTTTATCAAAACAAAGAAAAAGTCATTGCCCTGGTCGAAGCGGCGGTATCCAAGTAAACGGATAAAATTCAAGTATTTTTTGTGGTCAATTTTCCATCCTTTTATCTGACCATCTTTATCAAGTTCAGGATACCAGAATTTTACATTAGTTGTATCAATTTCATCTTTTTGCCGTACATTTGTAGCGGAACTCATGGTAGTTCTTTTATGGGTTATTACTGTTGATTTTGAGATTGAAAAAAACCAGCGATTCGGCACCGCTGGTTTTTGTTTTTTAGTCTTTTACTGGATCAATGAATTGGCAATAGGTATCAACGCTTTCTTCAATTTTTAAAAATTGCTCGCTCGCTAATTCAGCTAAGTTATAAAGCGTTTCTTCAGGGGTTATGCCTGTCGGGGTTTCAGGATCGTCGCCTTTGGATGCTATTGAGCCAAAATAAGCCATTCCATCTATTAATGCTTTGATCTTTATCGAAGCCCTTTCAATTTCGGTCTTAAAGTCGCTTGTATTCATGGTTTTTAGGTGTTTATATGTTAATTGGTTAACTATTTGCACTTATGCAAAATTTCAAATATTTTATTTGTTTGAGAATCAAGAGTTTTTTTAACTTCATTAGCCAACTCAACCAAATACGGTATGCCTTCTATGCCGTCTTGATGTCCCACAAAATTGGGATCGGCTATTGCATCAATGCTAATGAAAAGGGCTTTCAGCGTATTGCTTTGCGATACGATGGTTTCGAGAAAACCCAATATTTCGGATTTTTGGGCAGGTGTCAAGATAATATCGGTCTTTTCCATTTCGGTTTATTTTTCGGGGTTATTGACTAATATTTCAAGATATTCAGCGCGTTCAGTCAGCAACAGTATCTTGTCAGCAGCCAATTTGGTCAATATACGGATGGTTTCCCCGGGTCTTGATCCGGCGTAAGTTTCAGTAATATCGTTTTCCGCTGCTTGCAGTGCGAAAGATGACAATCCATCCAATAATGCAATTAAGTCTTCAGATTCGTGTTTAAACTGGGTAATGTATTCTTCGGCGGTCAAAAGGTGTGAGTTCATGGTGTTTTGGGTGTTTAAAGGTTTGTTAATTGTTGAGTTAATTTTTGGCGTGGGGACGCGGGGTTAGTATTAAAATGTATTGTCTCCGTGATGGATAAAATCGTGAGCGCGCGCAAACCTCATAAACTTGCGGTAGGTTCTTTCTGTTAAAGGTTCCTCGATTATGGTTTCCACATAGTCAGTTCCTTGTACGGTCGCTTCCCTTATAGCCTGCCTGAAGGTTATCAATTCGCCAACGGTCTTCCATTTCCTCACAACTTCAACATTCATAAAGTGAAATGCCATTTCAAAAAATGGGTAGCTTTCTTGGTGCGTTTCGCTGTATAGTATGATCCCATCGTGTTCCAGTATCCACACCTGGCCTCTCATATAAATTTTACACTCAGCGGCGTTTAGGGTGTGCTTCGCCTCCCTAATTTCAGAGGTGTAAGCATTGCGATTAGCAGTAACAAACTCTCTGGTTACTTCCAGAGCTTCATCGGGGTTAATGACTTCATATTTCATATTGGTTTATTTAGGGTTCCAGGCGCAAACCTGCAACGGGGTTACTTGGTATGTTTCTTTCGTCTGTTTTTGGTGAGCGCAATAAACTTTTCGGTTGTTGGCGAATAAATGGCCAGTAGGTGCCTTCCAGTGCGCAGGTAAACATACTTTTCCCCAACCGTGGAAGAGCGTAAGCCGGGTACAACCAAATTAAACCTGCCTCTGCTGTATTTGGCCTTGTAGGCTTTAATCGCGTTTTTTATCAGCTGGAGCTTCACTTGCTCAATGATTGAATTGATTGATGGGATTGATGGGATTGATTTCATCGCTTCGGGAATAGTTCTTCCGGGATGGGACCGGCTATAACATTTATAACCGTTCCTTCGCAACTGTAAAAAGGGATTAGCCGGTAACTTGAACCCTCTTTTTCTTTTCCCTGGCACGATTGGCAAATTTCATTCGCCTTTTCACGCTCATAAGTTGCAGCCCAAACATAGCCGTCTTTATCCTGGATCACATAAATTCCATTCATGGGTAGGGTTGTTAAAGTTATTACTTACTATTTCCGGCCATAAACGAATCGCAGCTTTCATTTGCTGCTGCAATATCCGTTTGCTTAAACTTTGTTAGCCAGGCTAAAAGTTCCGACCGGCGGAACAATACCCTTGAACCTTGTTTGTAGTGAGGGACTTCGTTTCGGCTGGTTAACTGGTACATCCTACTTTTTGATACCCTGAAGAACTCAGCGGCCTCATCAATGGAAATAACCTCGGGCAAAATGGCTTCTTGCTGGCGGTTGGTTTTTTGGATTTCCGAAACCATCTGTTTCAAAAAATTAAGATCCCGAAAAATTACCTCGAACGGGTTGGAGGCTTCTGGTTTTGTTGAATTTTGTACGGTCATGATTTTTTTTTTGTTAAATTGTGTAACTTTGCATCCTAAACAATAATAAGACGGTGCAAATATATATAATTAATTGCTATTTTGTGCAATTCAATTATAAATAATTGCAATTAATTTAAAAATAATTTCAGAATGGATTTTGACAGGATAACAAAGTATGCCGAAAGTAAGGGGATAACAATAAAAGACCTTGCATTAAAGATTGATGTTGCGTATTCTGGCCTATACAGATCAATCAAAAAAAAGTCTATAACGGTTGATACCCTTGAAAGGATAGCGGAAGCATTAGAAGTTCCTGTAACTGTATTTTTTGGGATTACCCAAAACGTAGATAATCATGAAATTGATGCAGTAAAAAAAGAAAATGAAATGCTATTGCTTAAAAATCAATTAATTATAACTAAACTTAGATCAAATCAGGCACTTATTCGATTAATACGTTCCAGGTTAAAAAATTCCAATGATTCCTATAAAACTTATTGTACAAATAGAAGCAAAATCAAACTTGAAAAGATCGAAAAAGATATTTTATCTGATATAGAAAATATTTATAGAGATACTTATAATGAAATTCTTGCTGCTATAAGCTTCATTGAAAGACTAACACCAGGCATGTTTAATATAGAGTCTTTAATAGAACAGGAAAATAAATTTATGAGTGCCTTTGGTAATGAGCTACCAGGTACTGACTTTAATGAAAAAATTGATAACACATTAAAGAAATTAATTGATTATCTGGATGAAGATTAATCTAATACTGACAAATCAGAAACAACATAGGATAATATTTTTTAATCATTTTATAACACATCCCTCCCAGCTTCATCCAGTATTGCATTGCCAAATTTCTTTAAATAGGCCACTGTTGTTTTTTCGGAGCTGTGGCCTAAACCTTCGCTAATTACTGAAGTTGAATACCCTTTGTTTTTTAACCCAGTGGCCCAGGTATGCCGGGCAACATAAGTTGTAAGGTTTGCATCAATACCCAGTTTCTTAGCAATACGGTTCATGCTTTTGTTCATCAGGTTCAATACATTCTTAGTTTGATGGTAGCGTTCCTCCGTGTTTTCGGAAACTTTATGTATCGGGAAAATAAAATTATCATATCCTTTTCCTTTGAAAAATGCAAGTATTTCCAAAGCTTCAGGGATCAATAAAATATCATAGTCCCGGTTATTTTTGTTCCGGTTATACTTCAACCTGTTTTCAACAATATCAGTCCATTGTAAGTCGGCAATATCGGCAAAGTTCATGCCCCGGCAATAGTACATGAATAGCCAAAAATTCCGGTACTCATATTGCCTGGACATGGGCAACAACAAATAGTCCTTTATCTGTATAACCTGCTCTTTGGTAATGGCTCTTTTCGGGCTTTCGTGTTTTAGGCCGGATAAGCTATACCCATTCATATTCAACCGGGAGCAAAACGGATAATCTTTCTCCAGGCATAAACCCGACTTAATGGCACTATTGAACACTGTGCGGAGCGTTCGCATGTAAACACTGATTGTTGATTTCTTAGCATCCCTGGCCATCAGATAAGCTTCCAGTCCGGTGAGGAATTTATAATCAACCTGGTCGAAGCGTAAGTCAGGTGAACCATGGTAATTAAACATGTGGTCGCGGGTTACTTGATAGGGTGTAATATATCCGAAACGTTTGGCAGTTCTGAGCCTGGCCATCTCTTCATCAAAATACTGGAGTATGTTGTTTTTCTTCGACTTCTTAATAAATTCGCGTTCAAACAACTCAAAGCTGAAGGGGATATCCCCAACCCTGAATTTATCTAAAATCTTTTCGGCCTCACTCAGCTTGCTGATAATGATCCCGTTTTTAACTTTATAGTTTGGCTCGCACTTGTTAAACAGTCCGGCTGCATCATTAAAAGTAATTTCATTGCCGTTCAACCCCTTCCCATTCATTCCAATTGTTATATATTTGCGCTGCCCTGAGTGGGTTATCCGCACTTGGATGGGGTAATTGCCGTTCTTGATTTTCTTTTGAGTATTCCTGTATATGGTAATTGTTGCCATTTTGCTGAAAGCCGTTTAAATGTTAGGTGTACATGAAAGTATACATCGAATTTTAAAAACAGGCAAATATAAATAAAAATCTATAAAGAATTAATGTTTTACACTATTGATAATCAAATACATAAAAAAACTTATAAACACATGCAACCCCCTTTAACTTTGATGGGGTGCAAGTGGTCGTCAGTTCGAGTCTGACCACTCCGACAAATAATGTTGATTATCAATTAGTTGCAAAATTAAAAATTAGTATTTTCAACAATTTTGTACGATTGAGAGAAAAAAGGGGCTTCAATTGCCCCTTTTTTTATTGGTAATTTTCTTATTATTCTAAGTGAACTACCTACCTTTTTGCAGTAGTGTCATCTTTATCGTTGTAGTTGACTTTCCGCTGCCATTGTAGTATTTGAATCTTTTTGAAGATAAGTCTAAAATTTAATGTAAGCAGATTCAAAAAACTATATATTTGTTATCTGCAAAAATTTGATTTCAATCCAATTGTAAACAAAAAACTATGGAAGAATTAATAAAAGACTTATTGAAATACTTCAAACCAGAGCGATTTCCAATTGTGGTTATTATTGCCTATATACTACTTGCAATAATTCTTAACAACAGCCATCCCTACAAAAAGCAACAAGATAAAATAGAAATATTGAAATCTTTGCAATCTGTGTCCAAAGACACTACATTGACAAAACAAATTAATAATGATTACCTGAAAATTTTATTATCACTTGACCAGCCTAAAGAAATTAAGTTAATAATGTTCTTATGGTATTTCCTATTTTCTGTAGCCGTATGCATATTAATAACAATTGGTGGATTTTTACATAGTCAATTTACTTGGGTTTCCTTTTGGGAGTATCTAATGTCTTTGTTTTATATAGCCGTGCCAGTGGGTATTTTATCTTTTCTCTTCAACTATTACATCATTGACAATGATTTTGTCACTTTGGGAATTACTCCTGTCTTCACTTTCGTAATGTTTCGGTTGTATTCGGTTAATACGCAGGCTCGTAATACAAACAATCAAAATAATCCACCTGCTCAGGAATAAGCTACTGACAAACAACCGTCCGTTTATTTGATACCCAAAATACAGGGGAGGATGGCACTGTTTCATGGCATAAAAAACCCCAAAGAATTATTTGGGGGAGTATTTTTAGTTGAGGTAGTTCAAGGATACAATCGTTTTTAATTATTGCCTTTATATGCGGCTAATCTATTCTCCCACATAATAAATTTTGAGTTTCCACTCCAATCTTTTGTCATACTGTATTTTATGGCTATTCTTGTAGCAGGTTTTTCCTGTACAAGCTATTCCCCCCCTACCAATCTCAATCTTTTTATTGAGCAAATCAGGCTGTTATAGGTTGGGATATTTTATTTCAATCCGTTGCAAAATATTACTTTTGCAAAGTCATTAAAAAAATACAAGCTATGTCGTCAATTGAAAACGAAAAAATCGAATGCCTGATTATAGGCTCCGGCCCTGCCGGATATACAGCTGCCATTTATGCTGCACGCGCCGACCTTAAACCTGTGGTTTACACTGGTTTGCAAATGGGCGGACAGCTTACCACCACTACCGAAGTGGACAATTTCCCAGGTTACCCGAAAGGAATTACCGGCCCCGAAATGATGGAAGATTTACAGCATCAAGCCGAACGTTTTGGTACCGATGTGAGGTTTGGGATTATTGATAAAGTTGATTTCCAGAGCCGCCCTTTTAAAGCAACTACCGACAGCGGTAAAATAGTTGAAGCCGAAACCGTGATTATTTCGACAGGTGCAACCGCCCGCTGGCTTGGGTTGGAATCGGAAAAAAGGTATAACGGACATGGTGTTTCAGCTTGCGCAACCTGTGATGGATTTTTCTTCCGAGGTATGGACATTGCTGTTGTTGGTGGCGGCGATACTGCCTGTGAAGAAGCTTCGTACCTTGCCAAACTTGGCCGCAAAGTGTATCTTATTGTCCGCCGCGATGAATTGCGCGCATCAAAAGCTATGCAGCACAGAGTGAAAAATACTGCCAACATCGAAATCATTTGGAATGCCATTACGGAGGAAATTACCGGCGATGGCAAAGTTGTTACCGGTGCAAGGCTAAAGGATTCCAAAACCGGTGCAATTAGGGAAATTGAAATACAAGGATTTTTTGTTGCAATTGGCCATTCGCCAAATACCGATATTTTCAAAGGCCAAATCGACCTGGACGAACAAGGCTATATCAAAACCATTCCTGGAAGCACTAGCACCAATATCGAAGGCGTTTTTGCTGCCGGAGATGTACAGGATCATGTTTACCGCCAGGCTGTTACCGCTGCCGGAACCGGTTGTATGGCCGCCATTGAAGCTGAACGCTGGTTGGGGGCACGGGAATAGGTTAAATGTTATTGGTTATTAAAATAAGGGCACTTGACGCAAGAATATGGTTATTGACAAATAGAAAGAATGAAATTTATAACATTCGATCATATTCCTTTAAATCCTGTTGCTTGTGCTAACCAATGCTTATAAAACAACAAAAACGCCTCCGAAAAGAGGCGTTTTTGTTGTGAAATTATTTTCTTTCGGATGTGAAATCAAATTTATTCTCGCTCCCTGTCTCCCTGTCTCCCTTCTCCCTGTCTCCCATCTCACATCAGCACACTATCTCTCAAAACTAAAACCTCTTCTTCTTCCCAGGTTTTCCGGCTTGTTCTTTATACCAAGGTTCGCTGCCTGCATTTCTGCTGCCTCCTCTATCCGAGTCAGGACGTGTTGCCGACCTACTTGAATCAGACCTGCGATCTCCGCTTTTGTATGCTGGTCTGTCGCTCGAGGAACCATAGCTCTTTTTGTAACCGCCGTCGCCTGAGCTGCCACGGTCACCACCACGATCTCCGCCACCGCTCCGACCTCCTCTGTAACCGCCACGGTCACCGCCTCTGTCACCTCCACGGTCACCACCTCTTCCGCCTCCATACGAAGAACGACCTGGTCGTTCCGATGAAGACTGATCTTCTGCAACATCAACTCTAATTGGTCTTTCGTTCATGGTTTGGTCTTTAAATGATGCCATAAACAAAGGCAAATACTTGGTATCTACTTCAATAAAAGTAAAAGTGTCACCCAATTCAACCCTGCCGACTTTTAAATCACGGCTCTGTGTAAATTCGTTCACCATGCCAAGAAGTTTTGGTACGGTCAAACCATCTTTACGTCCAATGCTCATGAAAAGCCTGGTAAATGAACCACCTTCCGAACGGTCGGAACGCTCACGCGATTCGTCAACATTCAAATCTTTAGCATCACGGTAATATTCGAGAAAACTGTTGAACTCCACTGAAACGAAGCGTTTGATGATTTCTTCGTTTGACATCGCCTGTAGTTTCTTGTAAATGACAGGAAGGAAATCATTGATTTCGTCCTCAATCACATTTACATTTTCCATACGGTTGATCAGGTGATAAAGCTGTTTTTCGCAAACCTGACGGCCCGAAGGTATTTTACCTGCACTGAAAGGCTTGCCAATCTGCCGTTCGAGCATTTTGATACGGCCTTTTTCCTTCATATTTATAATGGAAATACTAATTCCATCCTTTCCTGCACGGCCTGTGCGCCCGCTACGGTGAATATAGTTATCACTGTCGTCGGGCAGTTGGTAATTAATAACATGGGTAAGGTCGCTTACATCAATTCCACGTGCTGCCACATCAGTAGCTACAAGCATGTTCAGGTGCTTTTCGCGGAATTTTTTCATAACATGGTCACGCTGCGATTGCGATAAATCGCCATGCAATGCATCAGCATCGTAACCATCACGGATAAGCGAATCTGCAATTTCCTGTGTTTCCTGACGCGTACGGCAAAAAATGATGGCATACATCTCAGGATGAAAATCGGCAACACGCTTCAGAACCGTATAACGATCCCTGGCATGAGTAAGGTAATAAATGTGTTTTACGTTTGTTGCACCGATGTTACGCTGACCCATACTCAAAGTTTCTGGGTTTTTCATATACCGACGGGCAATTTTTTCAACATCCGAAGGCATGGTAGCCGAGAAAAGGAATGTGTGGCGATCCTTGGGAGTACTCTCGATAATGGATTGGACATCTTCCTCAAAACCCATATCCAGCATTTCGTCAGCTTCGTCGAGTACCAGAAAACGCACTTCCGACAAGTCAGCGTATTTACGCATAATCATATCGAGCATACGGCCCGGTGTAGCAGCGATTATCTGTGTGCCGGCTCTCAGTTGTTTAGCTTGTGCCTCAATACTTGCACCGCCATAAACAGCAGTAACTTTAATATTAGGCATATATTTTGAGTAAGAATTCAGGTCGCTTGCTATCTGCATACACAACTCGCGTGTAGGGCTAAGAATGAGTGCCTGGGTTTTTTTGTTTTCAGGATCAATGAGTTGCAGCAATGGCAATCCAAAAGCGGCTGTTTTTCCTGTCCCTGTTTGAGCCAGGGCAACTATATCGGTGTTGTTCTCAATAATCCGCGGGATAACGGCCTCCTGCACTGGCATAGGGGTTTCGAACCCCAGTTCTTTAATGGCTTTCAGTATGTTGTCCTGAAGCCCTAATTGTTCAAATGTATTCATTAAAATGTTTAAGATTAAGCTGGCAAAGGTACTTCTATTTACCAACCAAATTACATGAAGTAGTTAATAATGTGGCGTTTATTGATTTCGATTGTCCCCAAATTCAATATCAAGTGCTTATTTTATAAAATATCTATCTTTTAGATAGGTTAATTGGCATTTTCAATCACTTCATAAATGTGAAAAGTGATTGAAAACTTCTTCTTGCGTTTGCCCTGCCCCCCCCAGACAACACAACTGCAATCCTTTAATTTTAGTACTTTTACCGGCCAATTGATACGCTTTGAACAAAACACCCATTATGAATAAGGCATGGTCGAATAGTTCGGCTTATTTGAAAGCAGTCTAAAAGCAGGCTCCGGGTTGCCCCAATATAAAAAAAATAAAACTTTGATGCATTCTATTTTCTTACATCTTCACCCCCGGCAGGTAAAACAATCCGCTACCCGGTTTAACCGCACTTTCGGGCTTGGAGGCATGGCAGTGTTGTTAATTGTTTGCCAGCTTATTACAGGTGTTTTGCTCAGGTTTTATTATTCGCCATTCCCGGCCGAAGCATACAATTCGGTACTATTTATTAAACACAATGTGCTGTTTGGGCAGTTTGTCCGCAATATGCATTATTGGAGCGGTGTGTTTCTTCTGTTATTGGCATTCCTTCATTTTTTAAGGGTGTTCCTAACCGGTGCGTTCAGGGATAAAAGAAAAACAAACTGGATATTTGGCTTGATGCTGCTATTGCTTATTGTGCTGCTGAATTTTACCGGCTACCTGCTTCCCTGGGATCAGCTCGCCTACTGGGCAATCACCGTAAGTACAAACATAATAGGGTACCTGCCCATTTTTGGCCAAAGCCTCCGTACAATTATCCTCGGTGGCAACGAACTGAATGCCGACACATTACGGGCTTTTTTCACTTTCCATACCGCTTTGCTTCCCTTGCTGCTGCTTGTTTTGGTTGTGTATCATTTTTGGCAGGTCCGCAAAGCCGGGGGCATTTTATTGCCCGATGGCGAAAAGGAATCGGAAATGGTTCCGGTTATGCCAAACCTGGTTTTTAAAGAGTTTATAGTTGCCCTGGCACTTATAGCTGTGTTGTTTATATTTTCAGCCCTGTTTAATGCCCCCTTGCTTCAAAAAGCCAACCCAACCTTTAGCCTCAATCCAACAAAAGCCCCATGGTATTTTGCCGGGGTGCAGGAACTGCTCATGCATTTCCATCCGTTTTTTGCAGCCTTCATAATCCCGACCAGCGTAATGGTTTTTTTAGCATGGATTCCCTTTTTAAAGTATGATAATCCGCCCACCGGTATTTGGTTCATATCCGAAAAAGGAAGAAAATCATCCGAAGCAACAGCCAAATTTGCAAGTATTATTACCCTTTTCGGAATACTCTTCAACGAATATCTCCTCAATTTCGAACTGCTTTTATCACCCATACCGGCATTTATCAGCAATGGCATATTACCAACCCTTATAGTGGTTGGATTTATGGCAGGGTATTACAAATATTATCTCAAAAAATTCAAGTTGTCGAAAGAAGAACTGGTACAAGCGGTTTTTGTTTTTATAATCGCAGCGTTTATAGTACTCACCCTTGTTGGTGTATTTTTCCGGGGAAAAGATATGGCCCTCACATTTCCATGGAATGCATGGTAAAATGGAATATACCAATTCCAATTTACGAATGACGAATGACAATTTACGAGTTACGAATAACGAATAACCAATAACTAATCACCAATCACTAATCACCAATAACCAATCACTAATCACCAATCACCAATCACTAATCACTAATCACCAATCACTAATCACTAATCACCAATCACTAATCACCAATAACCAATAACCACCCCCACACAAGGCTTTACCCAAAATGAACAAACCACAAACAAAAATTGAACCTATCAACGTTGAGCATCCTAAAGCCGATGCCGTCAACCGCCGTGATTTTTTCAACAAGGCATGGAAATGGATAGGGGTTGTGGCTGTAGTTGAAATATTGGGGATGTTTACCGGTTTTATGTTTTCGGGCAGGCCGAAAAATAAGGCTTCTCAAAAACAATTGCTCGAAGCAGGTTCGGTTGAATCCTTTTTGCCAAATACGGTAACAGCATTTTTCGGTGGCCGGTTTTATCTGTCACGGCAGCAGGATGGGGGCTTTATTGCACTTTCGTTGCGTTGTACACATCTGGGATGCTCCATTGCCTGGGAACAGGAAAAGCAAAGGTTTATATGCCCCTGCCATTCTTCTGCTTTCGATATAAACGGCGAGGTATTAAACCCTCCGGCTGCCAGGGCGCTTGATTATTACCCTGTTATCATCGAAAACAACATAGTGAAAGTTGATATCGGAACTATCCTGGAGCGCAACTCTTTCAGAAAAGAACAATTACAATACGCATGATAACCATGAACCATAACGCCTGGAAAATTACCGGACTTATTGCCACCGTGGTAATTGTGCTGAGCCTTCCGCTTTCGCTCTTGCTGAACAGGAATTCCTTTAACCAACAAAAGGAATTAAAAGCTGAGTTTACCGGCGGAAAAGCCTGTATCGAATGCCATCAGAAAGAATACCGCCTCTGGAAAGGTTCGGATCACGATAGTGCTATGGCTGTGGCTTCGGATACCTCGGTTGTGGGCGATTTCAACAATGCCGAATTTACCTTTAACGGGAAGACTTCAAAATTCTACAAACGGGATGGCAAGTTTTATGTTTTCACCGAAGGCACCGGAGGCAAAATGAAAGAGTACCAGGTTGAATATACCTTCGGTATTCGGCCTCTGCAACAATACCTTATACCTTTCGATAACGGAAAATACCAGTGCCTCCCGATTGCATGGAATACAATAACCAGGAAATGGTTTCACATGGCAAACATGGTTTATAAGCCCGAAGACCTGAAACCCGACAATTGGCTTTATTGGACTAACCAGGCACAGAACTGGAACAGTATGTGTGCCGAGTGCCACTCCACCAACCTGCAGAAGAATTTTGATTTAAAAACCAAATCCTATCAAACCACCTGGCAGGATATTAA
>CAIRHD010000301.1 GCA_903878265.1 uncultured Bacteroidales bacterium
GTTGAGCGAAACAGAGCGGTTAAAGTTATCGGAAATCTGATCGCCAAAAGGTTTTACGCTGGTTGCAAAAGTAATTGAATCAAGAATCATATTAGCTCCCGAAAAACCCGAACCTAACGAACCTTGTAAAGTAAGCGATGGTGATTGACCACCTTTTGCCATGTTTAATCCTATTTCGGAGCTTCTCACCCGCGTTTCGGCACTTTTTATATCTGGCTGTGTTTCGAGTGCAAACCCATATATTTTTTCGGCCGATATTTCCAAAGCCGGTTGCAGGCCAAGTTCCAAATCGGGATATTCGATTACAAAGCCTTCCATGGTTGGCAAATCAAGCATTTGAACTAAGGTAAGATGAGCAATATCGAGATTGTTTTGGGCATTCACCACCTGAGAATTTTCGGCTGCGCGTTGAGCTTCCAAGGTGTAAAAATCGCCTTGAGCCATTGCACCGGCATCAACCAATTTTTTTAGCCTTTCCGATTGCAGTTGAGTAGCTTTTAGCTGATTCTGGGCGGTTTTAACCAGTTCGTTGTAATAAAGTATTTGCAAATATCCGGTAGCAATACTAAGCGAAATATCATCCAGAAACTTATCCGTGTCGTAGTTTGTTGCTTCCAAATCAACAGTGCGCTGTTTAACCTGGTTTATTTTCTGAAAACCACTAAAAAGCGTAACAGATGAACCAAGGTAAAAGTTATCAGTTTGTACCCTGCTGGTGGCAAATTTGTTGGTGTAGCGGTCAATAGTTTGCCCAAAGTTATACCCATGGCTGGCACCGCCGTTTAAGGTTGGAAGCAGGCTAAGCTTGTCCTGCTGCAACAGGGCTTGCTCGCTTTTAACCTGAAGGAGTTGCTGTTTCACCTGAATGTTGTTGGTGAGAGCGTATTCGACACATTTTTCGAGTGTCCAAACTTCTTGAGCCTTAACCGTTGAAAACAGCATAAGGCTCATAATTACAAAAATATATTTTCTCATGGAAAACCAGTTATTAATCTTAAACGTAGGATGTGTAATCATTATTGGATTAATTTTACAAAGTTATTGCAACTATTCTATCGACAGATGATAAAATCAATTTTATTTGCGTTTTTTACAATCTTTTTTGTAATAAACACCAAACATGCCTGTTTTGCTCAATTTTCGGCTACGGAAAATCAAGCAACAGCAATTTATAGCGATACTCTCGAAGCGGTTCACTATGGAATTCATCTAACAGACCTCAATCTGACGGACAAAACAATTAAAGGTTACACCACAGTAAAACTTGTTAGTAAAATCAATTCGCTTGCGATTATAAAACTCGAACTCGCAAGCCTCACCGTTGACTCTGTCTTTATCGAAAATACACGAACATACGATTTCAGCCACAGCGGAAACCAAATCAACATTGGCCTTTCATCGCAAATAAATATCGGCGACACCATAAATACAACAATTTACTACCACGGGCAGCCCTTTATTGATCCAAGTGGCTGGGGTGGTTTCCACTTTTCAGGCGATTATGCACTGAACTTGGGCGTTGGATTCGATGCTATTCCACACAACCTTGGAAAAGCTTGGTTTCCGTGTATTGATGATTTTCACGACAGGGCTTTGTATGATGTTTACCTTACTGTTGCCAACGATAAAAAAGCTATCAGCGGTGGGAACCTGGTTGAAGTAACAAACTTGGGAAATGGTTTTTCAATATGGCACTGGAAGACTAATTTTTCGCTTCCAACCTATCTGATTTCTGCCACAACAGGCAAATACAGTCTGGTTACCGACACATACAACGGTCTGCTAGGGCAAGTGCCAATAACCTATTATTGCAAACAAGGCGATACTGCCAAAGTTGCCGGAACATTTGTCAACATGAACAATATACTTCAGGTTTTCGAAACGCATTTTGGCCCGTATCCATTCGAAAGGGTAGGATATACCGGCACACCTGGTGGTTTGGGTGCCATGGAACATGCGGCAAATGTGAGTTATCCTTTTTCGGGCTGGACCGGAAATACAGAAAATGAATGGTGGTATGCCCATGAGCTTTCACACATGTGGTTCGGCGATAAAGTTACCTGTGCTTCGGCAGAAGATATGTGGTTGAACGAAGGTTGGGCCGTTTGGTGCGAATCGCTTTATCGCGAAGGTATTTATGGTAAATTGGCATACAAAGAAAATATGCGCTCAAAACTGAAAGATGTTTTGCAAACAACATACATTACTGATGGTGGATATTTCGCGATTTATGGAATACCCCAAACACTTACTTATGGAAGCACGGTTTACCAAAAAGGCGGACAGGTTACACATACGCTGCGTGGTTATTTGGGCGACAGCTTGTTTTTTGGTGGCGTAAAAGCTTACCTTCAAGAATATGGTTATAATTATGCTTCAAGTTACGATGTGCGCGATTTCCTAACGGCTTACTGCGGAATCGATATGATTCCTTTTTTCGATGCCTGGGTTTTCGCACCGGGTTTTCCGCATTTCTCAATAGATTCGACCCACACTGTTCAAACGGGAAACGGGTTTGATATTACTGTATATGTAAGGCAAAAATTAAGAGGTACCAATCAGTACGCAAATGCCAACCAACTCGAAATTTCGTTTTTAAATACCAACTGGCAAACCCTTACCGATACGATTGTTTTTTCCGGAGTTACCGGAAGCAAAACTTTTCACCTTCCTTATTCGCCAGTGGAAGTGATGGCCGATGCAGATGAAAAAATTTCGGATGCTACAACCGATGTGGCAAAAACCATAAAAACTACCGGCGATTACGAATTTCAGCAAACTTTTAGCCGGGTGTTGGTTGACCAAATTACTGATTCGGCATTGGTGCGTATGACACACAACTGGGTAGCTGCCGATAGTTTAGCAATTCCCCAGCCAGGGCTTCGCGTTTCCGATTCGCGGTACTGGACAGTGGAAGGGATATTCCCACAGGGTTTCAGGGCCAAAGGGAAATTCAACTATAACCGTGCTGCAAGCCTCGATCTGACATTGATTACCAATTCGCAGGATTCGTTGGTGATTCTTTATCGACGGGGAGCTGGAAATCCTTGGCTGGGAACAAGTTTTACACGACAAGGTGGTTGGTTTGCCGGAACAATAACTGTTGACACTTTGAAAACCGGGGAATATACCCTTGCCATTTGGGATAGATTATATTTAGATACAAAAGAAAATACTTCAGCCAAAAGCAAACTTCTGGAGGTGTACCCAAATCCAGCAAAAGGTTTTGTTACCATTCAAATAGAAAGCAACAATAAGGTGATCCTAAACATTTACGATACTCTAGGAAAAGATGTTTTCAAGAAAGAGTTCAACCCAGGTTCATCTAAATTAAATTGGGGAAATCCTTGTAAATCATTATCAGTTTATTTTATGAAAATTACAGACACAAAAGGCAATTTGCTTGAAAGCAGGAAAGTGGTTTTTAACTGATGGATTTGAGTTAAAGAACTTTTGAACTTTAATACAAACGAACAAGCAAACATTTGAACAAGCGAACATTTGAACAAGTGAACATTTGAATGCGAAGCATTGAACATTGAACGCGAAGCAGTTGAACCTTGAACATTTGAACATTTGAACATTTGAACATTTGAACGCGAAGCAGTTGAACCTTGAACAATGGAACAATGGAACAATGGAACATTTGAACATTTGAACGCGAAGCATTGAACATTGAACGCGAAGCAGTTGAACCTTGAACAATGGAACATTTGAACAAGCGAACATTTGAACGCGAAGCAGTTGAACATTGAACGCGAAGCAGTTGAACATTGAACATTGAACAATGGAACATTTGATCAAGCGAACATTTGAACACGAAGCATTTGAACCTTGAACCCTTTAAACCCCTAAAAACCTTGATTGAAAATTACTTCGCCGAACTGGCAGAAACCTTTGAAAAACATGCCGATCCAATAATTGCAGCAAATGCAAAGGCTTATATGCGGGATAAATCAGAGTTTTACGGATTGCCATCACCTTTGCGCAAGCAGTTGTTGGCCGATTTAATTGCAAAATCAGGTTATCCAGATTACTCGGAATTAGATGAGATGATCCGCTTTGCTTGGGAGCAACCGCAGCGCGAATGGCAATATACAGCTATGGATATTACGGCCAAATTCGTGAAAAAGGCGGAACCTGGCCTGATTGACAGCTCAGAATGGATGATAACCCACAAATCGTGGTGGGATTCGGTTGATTTTGTTGCACCAAACATTGCAGGACTTGTGTTCAATAAATTTCCTGAAATCAGGATGCACTATATCGAAAAATGGATGCAATCTGGCCATTTATGGCTTTTGCGCTCCTGCCTTATACACCAATTGCGGTATAACAAAACAGCCGACAAAGAGTTACTTTTCAATTTATGCGAACGCCTTGCTGACCATCCCGATTTCTTTATCCGGAAAGCGATCGGATGGTCGCTGCGACAGTATTCAAAAGCATATCCAGAAGCTGTGATCGAGTTTGTGACCAGTCATGATATCAGTAATTTAAGCCGTAAAGAAGCTTTGAAGGTGGTTGATAGAAAAAATACCGTTTAGGATTTTGTTGTTGGCAATTACTATTTGCCAGAAAAAAATATTCCGTATGCGTAGCGGGTACACATACGGAATGATTAAATTTTTGATAATGGAAATCTGCAGAACTTACACTGCAACTTCGGTTACTAATTTAAAACCTATGCCGTGTACATTGATAAGTTCCACTGTTGGGTCTTCCTTAAGATATTTACGGATTTTAGCTATATAAACATCCATGCTGCGGGCGTTGAAATAACTGTCGTTTTGCCAGATGCGGTTAAGTGCAAAACTGCGATCGACAACCTGGTTAACATGTTCGCAAAGTATTTTCAGCAGTTCGGCTTCCTTGCTGGTAAGTTTCTGGTCTAAACCATTGATATGTAGATTCTGGTGGTTATAATCAAATACAAAGTTGGCGAGGGTAAAAGTGCCTTTATCGGTTTTTCCATCGGTAGTTTTAGTCGAACGCCGAAGTATTGCTTCTATACGCGCGAGTAATTCCTCCATGCTGAAAGGCTTGGTAAGATAGTCGTCGCCACCAGCCTGAAATCCTTTAAGTTTATCTTCTTCGAGCGATTTGGCGGTTAGAAAAAGTATAGGGATTTGGTTATCTACTTTTCGAATATCCTTTGCCAACGTAAAACCGTCCTTAATCGGCATCATAACATCAACAACACAAAAATCGAAAGGTTCCTTATTGAAAACCTCAAGTGCTTCGAGGCCATTGACACAAAGACGTGGGGCATATCCCTTAGCTTCGAGGTAAGTGCGCAAAATAGTTCCTAGGTTGCGGTCGTCTTCGGCAAGCAGAATTTTAATTTTTTCGTTTTCCATTGTGGTTATAATTTAGTGATTAAATGGCTGTTAATGATTTGATAACTTTATTTAAAAAGATTTTCCAAGAGTTTAAAATGATATATGAGCTGTTAAACTCTAACTTAATTGCTTTTCCCCGCTTTGTTTTGCTCAGGGATTATGTATGGCAGAAACATAGTAAAAGTACTGCCTTTTCCCGGTTCGCTTTCAACAAAAATGGATCCACCGTGTTTTTCGACAATAAATTTTACATAGCTAAGTCCAAGGCCAAAACCTTTCACATTGTGAACATCTCCTGTCGGTACACGGTAAAGCTTTTCGAAAACCCTTTTAAGGTTGGCTTTGCTAATTCCCATCCCTTTGTCGTGAACGCTGATGTAAATTCCATTTTCGGCATCTGCTGTTGAAACCATAATCTGCGGTTTGCGAGGCGAATATTTGTTGGCATTATCGAGTAAGTTAAAAATCACATTGCTTAAATGCACTTTATCGGCTTTTATTAACGGGTGCTCCGCTTTTAAGGATTGGGTTACTACACCATCACGTATCTCGATTTGAATTGCAATTTTATGGATAGCGTCGGAAATCAAGCTATGCATATCAATAGCCTCGGGACGCAGATGCAGGTTCCCTTTTTCGAGAATGGCAGTTTGGAGTATTTTCTCGGCCATTTCGCCTAAGCGGTGATTTTCGTCGCCAATTATTCTAATATAGTCGTTGTACATTTCGTTGCTACGGGGAATATCCTTATCAGAAAGGGCCTGACAGGCCAATGATATGGTGGAAATAGGAGTTTTAAACTCATGGGTCATGTTATTGATAAAGTCATTTTTCAACTCCGAAAGTTTTCTTTGCCTTATGATAGTGAAAACCGAATAACTGAAAGCAGCGATGATAACGAGTACCAAAAGCATTGAAACCGCCATTGTTACCCATAGGCTCTTAAAGTTATTTTCCGATTGTTGAGGAAAATAAACCAAAAGAAAATCACGGCCTGCCAAGGCCCCACCCGAAAAAAGCTGGAACGAAAAGCTCCTGAAAAGCAATTCTTCATGGTATTTCCCCGTTTTTTCCAATACCACTTTGTTACGCGCCGGACTAAAAATTCCAAATTCATATTGAAGGTGTATACCTTTTCCTGAAAACTCCTGGTTAAGCAAAGTGTCTAACAACCCGACTGATATTTTCTTTTCGATATCTTTTTCAACAGATTGTTCAACAGATTGGTTGTTAAGGTAATTCTTCATAATCTGTTTGCGTTGGGCTGCTCCTTCCGAAATATTGGAACTGATACTTGGTGGCAATTCTTCTGATAAATTTTTATCAGCATCACCAATTTTGGTTGGGCTTTGTTCTGGCATTGCAATTTTGCTGGTCTCCGACGAAATTTTGGGTGCCATTTTTATGCCTTGCGTGTCGGGGTCAAATCCATCTAAATGTTTGTGCAACTTTTTCATACACAAACCTGTATCGCTTGTCAAATTCAAGATTCCATCTAAATTTCCCCGATTTGAGAATTCAATGGTTTCTAGATTTATAAGAGCTGCATTCACGGCATCGTCAACATTACGCTTGAAATTGGTTTCCCTAAGCTGCAACGAACTCTTGATCCAATACACCTGGATACCAATAAACACAGCCATTGCAACTGACATAACCACGATCAATAAAACCAGAAGTTGTTTTTTCACTCTATTTTCTTTTTGTTATAAAATTGAAATCCTGTTTTTCCTTTTCTAAAAACCACAAGGCAATTAATGTTTTCGCCAATTGTTTACCAAATTCATTTGTTCGAGCTATGGAACTGGTTTTTCATTTCGTGCAAATTTAAAGAGCCTTACAATCAGTTACACAGTTGCTTAACATATTTTAACGTTCTTTTACTTTCGTTAACAATAGGAGAGGCTTAATGGCAATACTTTTGCATCGGTTAGTTGAACAAATAGTTATTCTATCAAATCTCTGTTGGTTGCAGGGAGTATTCATAACTGGGTTTGTTGTTTGTTTGGAAAAATGCGGCTGAGTAGGCCGCATTTTTTATTAATTCTTTAATAATCTTCCGCTCCAGGATATATTTCTGAATTAATTGTTGGGCAATCTTCTTCATAAATTTTGTTTTAGAAGTTCTTTTAAACAATTTATTTCTTCCAGAATTTATCATGAAACAATCTCATGGATAATTCGTCAGAGGTCATAGTATCTATAAGCTTAACATATTTTAACGTTCTTTAATTTTCGTTAACATATTGAAAATATTTAAGATACTACTTTTGCACCGGTTAGTTGAACAAATAGTTATCATATCGAATCCCTGTTGGTTGCAGGGTAATTTTTATAACTGGGTTTGTTGTTTGTTTGAAAAAATGCGGCTGAATAGGCCGCATTTTTTGTTATTACACTTTTGCACGATACAGTTTCCCCTTTCAATAATTTCCCCAAAGTTGGAAAACCAATATTTTAGTCTTCATTTTTATGAAATTGTCTATATTTTTAGTAATTTTATACTCTCAAACACAAGCAACCAGAAAGTTTCAATTGATAAAAGCAATGAATCACCTCACATTCCAGTATAAGCATGTTGCAAATTTCCTTTCGGAAGAAGAAATTTTATTGATGCAGGAGGAAATTGATACCTGCCACAGCCTTTTGGTGGAAAAAGCCGGAAAAGGAAACCAATTTTTAGGTTGGATGGATTTACCCTCGAAGACTGACGAGAGTTTGCTCCAAAGCATTGAAGCTGATGCTAAATCCCTGCGCGAAAGGTCCGAAATTATTGTTGTGGTGGGTATTGGCGGTTCATGTTTAGGTGCCAGGGCTATAATCGAAGCACTTGTTTCGCCATTCTCCACTTTCGAAAATTCTCTCGGCAAGCCTTCCATACTTTGGGCGGGCAACAGTTTAAGCCAGGATTACCATGCCGATCTATTAAACCTTCTCGACAAGAAAGAATATTCAATAATCGCAATTTCCAAATCCGGAACTACTATGGAACCGGCTATTGCCTTCAGGTTATTGAAAAACCATATCGAAAAAAAATATGGGGTTGAAGAAGCCGCCAACCGAATAATCACAATTACCGATGGTTCGCGGGGAGCTTTGAAAAGCCTTTCGGAAAAGCACGGATACAAAACCTATTGCATACCCAATGATATTGGTGGGAGATATTCGGTACTTACACCTGTGGGGTTGTTGCCCGTTGCAGCAGCCGGTTTCGATATAAGGCAACTTATAACAGGTGCGCACCAAATGCAGAAAATATGTACAGGCACGTCATCAATTCTTGATAACCCTGCTGCCTGTTACGCAGCTATCCGCAATTCATTGTACCGCATGGGAAGCCAGATTGAAATACTGGTAAATTACGAGCCGCGGCTGCATTATTGTACCGAATGGTGGAAACAATTGTTTGGTGAAAGCGATGGAAAAGAAAACGAAGGTATTTTTCCTGCAGGTGCAGATTTTACAAGTGATTTACATTCATTAGGGCAGTATATCCAGGAAGGGCAGCGCATACTTTTCGAAACGGTTATCCATATCCAAAAGCCAAAACGAGGCTTGAGTATTCCATTTAACGAAGCGAACATTGATGGGCTGAATTACATCTCGGGTAAAACCCTGCATGAAGTAAACGATATGGCAGCCCTTGCAACAACGCTGGCACATATTGAAGGCGAAGTGCCAAATCTTGACATTGTACTTCCAATACTTGACGAACACGCTTTGGGTGAGTTGATTTATTTTTTTGAATTTGCCTGTGGGTTGAGCGGATACCTGCAAGGCACAAACCCTTTCGACCAACCCGGCGTTGAAGTTTATAAAAACAATATGTTTGCCTTGTTGAGAAAACCAGGTTTCGAGAATGACACAGAAGCAATAAAGGGATTGATTGCCGGAGAATAACAGGAAAGGGTCGAGGGACGGCATGGAGAAAGTCGAAACACGGAGCATAAAAATACAACTATTTTTAACCAGACGAAAGCACCCAGAAAATCAAGTTGAACAATAGAACAATGAAGCCATGCACATCGGCTTTGCCAAATGAGCAGTTTACCTGAAACGCAAAAAAAAGAAAGGAAATCTTTATGGAAAACAGGCTTTTTGAATACATGAACAAGCGCATTGCTGGCGGTATTGTTCAAACCGGCTCCGTTATTGAGGCCGGACCGGTGATAACCATCTCCAGGCAAACTGGTTGCGGTGCAAGCCGTATAGCTTGGGCATTATGCGAAGAATTGAGCAAAAGGAAGGTTTCGGCCAATGCTGTTCAAAAGTGGAGTTTTATCAGTCGCGAAATTTTGCAGCAATCCGCCGAACAACTTCACTTGGATCCTTCGGCTTTGAAACACGTGATCAACGACAAAGACCGTGGCATTATGGATCAAATTGTTGAAGCACTTTCTACTCACACGCACAAAAGCGACCAGAAAATCCTGAAAACTGTTCATGAGGTAATCAGGCAGTTTGGCATCAATGGAAATGTTGTCATTATCGGTAGGGGAGGAGCTGGAATTTGTAAGGATATCAAGCATTCCTTGCATATTCGGATCGAAGCCCCGGAAAAATGGCGGATAACTGAAATTGCCAAGCGATTTGATTTCAGTATTGCGTACGCTGCAGATTATGTACATAAGCAAGATGCTGAACGCGAGTTGTTGGTTCAAAAACTTTTCGGTAAAAACCCTGTCAACTCAATTTATGATGTTGAATTTAACCGAAGCCGTTTCACCGAAAGTGAACTTGTTGAATCAATCATTCAGCTTGCACTTATTAAAGGATTGATAAAATAAAAAAATTGAAATTGAAGCTTAACCCAACCAACGAACCGGCAATACTTACGGTAAACGATCTTAGTATATCTTTCGCCAACGATGGTAACGAACATATAGCCATCGATCATATTACTTTTGAATTGCAACGTGGCAGTACGTTGGGGATTGTAGGCGAATCGGGTTCTGGTAAATCGCTTACTTCCTTGGCTATCATGGGATTAGTTCCAAAACAAAACGGTAAAATTAATAGCGGTTCTATTATTTTTCATGGCAATGCTGGCGAAAAAACCAATTTATTACTACTGCCTGAAAATGCAATGAGGTTATGGCGGGGCAAACGGATTGCGATGATTTTTCAGGAACCTATGACCTCGCTAAACCCAGCCTACCGCTGTGGAAAACAGGTGATGGAAAATATTCTGGAACATGAAAAGGTTTCCAAAAGTGAGGCTAAAAACCGCACGCTCGATCTCTTTCGCGAAGTAATGCTACCGGACCCGGAACGCACTTTTGATGCATACCCACACCAAGTTTCGGGCGGACAGAAACAGCGAGTGATGATAGCCATGGCATTGGCATGCAACCCCGATATTTTGATTGCAGATGAACCCACAACAGCCCTTGATGTAACGGTACAAAAAACTATTCTTGAACTTTTACGGACTTTACAAAGAAAGCATAATATCAGCTTGATATTCATTTCTCACAACCTTGATGTAATTGCCGAAATTGCTGCGAATGTTCTAGTAATGTACAAAGGGCAAATTGTCGAAAAAGGAAACATCGAACAAATTTTCAGGCGTCCCCAACATCCCTATACCAAAGGTTTATTGGCTTGCCGGCCACCTCTTGGCAAGCGCCCACAAAAGCTGAAAGTTATTGTTGATTTTATGGAAGAATCAGGCAACCAAGCCGATATATTTGTGAGCGCTGCCGAACGTAAACAGAACCACGCAAAACTCTATTCGACACAGCCGATTTTAAAAGCTGAAAGACTTAACACCGTTTTTACCTTGAAACGGAACCTTGTCGGCAAATCCACCAGACAGTTCAACGCAGTGAACAATGTTTCGTTCGAAGTATATCCTGGCGAAACCCTTGGTTTGGTAGGTGAATCGGGATGCGGAAAAACAACTTTAGGCCGAACCCTACTTAGGCTTGTTGAACCAACATCGGGTAACACCGTTTATAACAATTTGCAAGTAAACGACCTGAAAGCAGACGATTTGCGGAAACTGCGCAAAAAACTTCAGATTATTTTTCAGGATCCATATTCGTCCTTGAACCCACGCATTACTGTTGGAGAAACCATTATTGAACCCATGCGCATCCATAAACTTCATGGAAATGATACTTTGCGAAAATCCAAAGTTTTCGATCTGCTACAAAAAGTTGGTCTGGAGGCAAGGCATTATAGCAGGTATCCGCACGAATTTTCGGGCGGGCAGCGGCAGCGAATCTGCATTGCCCGCGCTCTTGCCGTTGAACCGGAATTTATTATCTGCGACGAATCTGTGTCGGCACTCGATGTTTCGGTGCAAGCACAGGTACTAAACCTGCTGAACGATTTGAAAAAAGAATTTGGCCTGACCTACCTTTTTATCAGCCACGACCTTTCGGTTGTGCGCTATATGAGCGACAGGTTGATGGTGATGAAGAATGGTGAAATACAGGAAATGGGCGAAGCCGATGAGGTGTATTCCAATCCACAATCGGAATACACACGGCTGCTACTGGATGCCATTCCGAAAGGTGAAGTTGGTTGAGGGGAGACTTGGTGAGGGGCGAGGCACGAGAACGACAAAACAGCTCATAAACTCCGTATTCCTCTGTGTTCTCAGTGCCTCCGTGGTAAATAAAAACGATAAAACCGGATATTCCATATCAAAAGAAAAAATCACAAATCCTGCTTAAAACAGCATGGACAATGAATTAAAAATAAAATAAAATGACAAAAAAGAAACAAAATCCGCAGGCAAACGTCGCCCGCAACGAATTTACTAATCTGGTTTTTAACTTGTTTTCGGGTAATCCCGAAAATTCATATAATTTCAGGCAAACTGCCTCACAATTAGGTTTTACCGAAAAACGGGAAAAAGATCAGGTCCGTTCCATATTGGAACAACTTTGCATACAAGGTTCCTTGATTGAGACCAACCGCGGTAAATACAAATTGAATCCAAAACTTGCTACTGCCATCGCGAAAGCCAACACAGTTACAGGGATTGTTGACATGAAAGCAACTGGAAAAGCTTACATTATCAGCCCTGAACTGGAAGAGGATGTGTTTGTTGAAGCCAACAATACCAATCATGCCCTGAATGGCGATAAGGTGAAAGTCCATATTTTCCCAAAACGTAAAAACCGCAAAACCGAAGGAATTATCGTTGAAATTGTTGAACGTGCCAAAAAGCAATTTGTTGGTATTGTGCATGTTTCCAAGCGGTTTGCCTTCCTGGTTCCTGATAGCCCGTTGATAAATGTTGATATTTATATTCCGCTAACGGCGCTCAAAGGTGCTAAACATGGACAGAAAGCGGTTGCACTTATTACCGAATGGCCCGAAAAAGCTACCAACCCAATTGGCGAAATAGTCCATGTTTTGGGTCAACCAGGCGAAAACAATGTTGAAATGAATGCCATCCTGGCCGAATTCGATTTTCCACTCGAATTCCCTAAAGCAGCCGAAGCTGAAGCCAAACGCATCAAAAATGAAGTTCCTGCCGCCGAATTAGCCAAACGGCGCGACTTCCGCAACATCTGGACCTGTACCATTGACCCTGTGGATGCCAAGGATTTCGATGATGCCCTATCGCTTCAAAAACTGCCTGATGGGAATTGGGAAGTTGGAGTACACATTGCCGATGTTTCGCATTATGTAACGCCCGGAAGTGCCATTGATACCGAGGCTTACGAACGTGGCACCTCCATATATCTGGTTGACCGAACCATTCCGATGCTTCCCGAACAGCTTTCGAACCTGGTTTGTTCGCTCCGTGCCAATGAGGAAAAGCTGTGTTTTTCGGCTGTTTTTAAACTGAACGATAAAGCCGAAATACTGAACGAATGGTTTGGCCGTACTGTTATAAAATCGGACCGAAGGTATGCTTACGAAGAAGTACAGGTTATTATCGAAGGTGCCGAAGGTGATTTCAAGTCCGAATTGATGATACTGCACAATTTGTCTTCAAAGTTGCGGGAAGAGCGTTTCCGCAAAGGTTCTATTGGTTTCAAATCGCAGGAAGTAAAGTTTAAACTGGATGAAAAGGGCAAACCCATTGGGGTAATGATTAAAGAGCAGAAGGAAGCCAATTGGCTTATCGAAGACTTTATGCTGCTTGCTAACCGACGTGTTGCCGAACGTATTGCAACCCGCAAGAACAAAGATGGCGAGGCAAAAACCTTTGTTTACCGTATTCACGATGAACCCAACCCTGAAAAGCTGAACCGTTTTTCGGAGTTTTTACAAAAGCTGGGATATGGGTTTCAAACCACAAGCCGCAGGAGTATTACAGCCTCGTTCAATTCGCTTTTCGAAAAAATACTCGGAAAAGGTGAAGAAAACATGATTGAAACCATAGCAATCAGAACCATGGCGCGGGCCGAGTATTCGACCCACAACATTGGCCACTACGGGCTTTCGTTTAAATATTACACCCATTTCACCTCGCCAATCCGCCGATATCCCGACCTTATGGTTCATCGATTGCTGCAATGGTACCTCGACGATAAACCCACAGCATCTCAAGAAGAATACGATGAAAAATGCAAACACTCGTCGGATATGGAGCGCAAGGCCATGGAAGCTGAACGTGCCAGCATAAAATACAAGCAAGCCGAATATTTGATGGACCGGATAGGGGAGGAGTTCGATGGAAAAATTTCGGGCGTGAGCAAATGGGGGATTTTTGTTGAATTGACCGAAAGCAAATGCGAAGGAATGGTTTCGTTAAGATTGATGAACGACGACTTTTACTATTTAGACGAAGAAAACTACCGTATAATTGGCCAACGTTGGGGAAAAACTTACCGCTTGGGCGACCCTATCCGCATCAAAGTCAAAAAGATAGATTTACAGAAAAAACAGATGGATTTCGATTTGGTTAGATAACTGACTATTTTAGTCAGGATTTCGATTTGACTGAAGCCCTTTTAAATTAAATCGAATAGTTAATGTTTTCAGTTGAAATACTGCTTAAATTTGCTACCTTCCAATTTGTTGCTTTTTCATCAGTGAAAACATCGGATTGCAAATACTTTTTATCATTAATCCTAAAACACTAAATTCCATGAAATTCTGTCCAAATTGTGGAGCAGAGCTGAATCCGGAAGCCAAATTCTGTGCAGCCTGCGGAACTCCAATTGCTTTTTCACCACCTCCTCCAGTGCAACCGTCACCTCAACAACAGACCTATTATCAACCGCAGGAACCTGTTTACGAACAAGCAAGAGAAGCATCCAACGCTTTCACGGAAGCAATTTCGGGCAACACAAACCTAGTTCAACGTGTAATAAACATCCTTACCAAACCGAAAGAGGAATGGCTTGTGATAGCCTGTGAGCAGTCAAATACTATGAAACTTATAGGTGGCTATGCACTTATTTTAGCCCTTGTTCCAGCACTATCGGCATTTATTGGTTTTGGCGTTATTGGATCGTACTCGTTGTTCGATGGTGTGTTACAAGGAATAACAAAACTACTCTCGGCAGTAATCGGCGTTTATCTGCTGGCATGGGTAATCGACATGTTGGCCCCATCGTTTTATTCACAGAAAAATTTTGGGCGTTCGCTCCAACTTGCCGTGTATGCATCTACTCCACAGTGGGTTGCAGGGATATTGATGCTTTTTTCTACTTCAATAAGTATGTTGATAATGCTTTTCGGGCTGTATGCAATTTACCTGTTAGCTGTAGGTATGCCGATAATAAAGGGAACTCCCAAAGATAAAGTGGTGGGTTATGTTGCTTTAACTATCATCGCCATGATTGTGATTTCTGTGGTAATGGCTTTGGTACTTGCAGCAATTTTAGGGCTCTTTTTTGCTGGAAGTTTGGGCCGGCTTGGATTATAATTTCAGTTTTAGTTTACATACCTGTGCAGATTACAATCTGATAACAATCTCGTAAAATTGCTTGCTTAGACACTTTTTACATAATTACCAATCCTATTGCCATGAAATTTTGTCCTCAATGCGGAACAACGTTTGAAAATAATGCCCGCTTTTGCCTCGAATGTGGGTTCGACAAATCCTCGGTCGAAACTTTTGCAGAACCTATTAAGGAAATGCCTTCACCAACCCAGCTTGGTAAAGCATGCCCAAAATGCGGGACAGTGCTTGTTCCTGACGATCGTTTTTGCCTTGAATGTGGATTCGACACAGAAATGCAAGAAACTCCTGTGCAAAATGAAATCCCGAAAGTTCATGAACCGATTGTAGTTGAAGTCATTCCGCAAATTATACCCAATCCCGAACCACAATTACCACTTGTAAATAAAGCATTCTGCCCTAAATGCGGCAGCACTTTAGCAGCGGGAGAAAGGTTTTGTGAACAATGTGGATTTGATACGTTGGCTACCAAAGTGAGTTTTAAGCCAGTGGAACAACCCATGGTACAGCCCCAAGCAACGTACATCGCACCAGTTGCTGAGCCAAAACGCTCGCCTGAACCAATGCCGGTAAATTCGCCAGCACCAGCTCAAGCTGTTAGGATTCCATCTCCACCGAATGTTAATCAACCTAAAGCAAAGAAAAAAGGAGTTTTGATCCTCTTGATAGTTGTTGGATTAGGGATTTTAGGAACAGCGGCTTGGTTTGGCTACAGCAAATATGCTTCAAAACCAGACGAAGTTGTTGCAGATACAATTTCCAACGCGGTAGTGCCCGAAACGCCGGTTTCTGAAATTATAAACGAAGACGTTGCAAAAACCGATCAAGTTGAGGAAGCCGTTGCCGAACCGCCTACAAAACCTACAAAACCACTTAGCCGGATTGATCAAGAGTTAGCCAAACAAAAAGCGAAACAACAAAGTGGCGCACCACAGCAATCCACGCCACCGGCACAAGCAAACAAGCCGGACCTCAATATAAAGGTATCGCCAGCCCAAAACACGGCAAACAATAACTCGACAAAGGTTTTGCATGAGGTTGGCCAATCGGATGAAGCCAAAAACAAAGGACCAAAGAAACCAACCAAGTTTACCTTGTCGAAACCGACCATGATTGTAAGGATA
>CAIRHD010000302.1 GCA_903878265.1 uncultured Bacteroidales bacterium
AAAAATAAAAAAAACATTTATTGATAAGGATACAATAATTTTAGGTGAAATCACAAAAAAGCAAAGGCTGATCTTAGAATGCTTCAAACTTGATTTAGCCTGAAAACTTCATGGTTATTAATTCCAACTCCAATTTAGGTTGTTAGTACTAGGAAAGAATATGCAATCGATTCAGGAATTGCCGGTTCTCAGATTAAAGCTATTGGGACAACCCATTTGTTACATATCTGAAACACACATACGCAGATTTGAAAAGATTTAGGTTTCAATATTTTTCTGAAAGAGGCAAACAACCATACTCTATCCGACATACCGAAAACCTTTAAATCCCTTTTCAGAGGAAGGGAAGATGTGTTTGCCATCAGGTGGGAAAAAGGAACTAAATGCGGCTATATGCCTGCTTATCAATTTGACCCCTATTTCTATCGGTCACATAAATCAAAGGAGGCAATTCTAAGAATTTTCATTGTAAACTGCATTTTCAACCTCCTGAAAATCAAAGCGCCCAAACATTTTATTTAAATGTTTGAGCGCATTCGGTAGCCTCGACAGTACTACCAATCATTTTAACGCTTTGCCCTGTTAACAAGCCTTTGCGGAGGTTTTAAAAAAGCAGTGTAGAATTAGTGTAGAACATCCAATAAAAGTATATGTGTACTATTTTAGTCCTTTTGGCTGCTTTGGGTAAACATTTTTGCAAAAGGGTAACTTTCATTGAAGACGTTTTTATGTAACTCAATCCGTTCTAATACTCTTTTATCGACTACTGGCTCTATCATTTCCTTTAATCTAATAAGTTGCTGTAATTGTCTATGCTCATTAAGATATTTATTTAGTAGCTCCCCATTTTTATCTCTTTTTATTTCTGGAAATTTGTTTTTAAGATATTCTATTACATATACCGAATAATCCAATGATATATAATAAAAATCTTCGTAAAGTGCTGATATTATCGTAAGATAGGCAGAAGCTTCTCGACTTATTGACTCAGATAATATTTTATATAATTCGCTTTTTTCGTGCAATTTGTCAAATTGCGCTTTTAAATCATTGTAATTATTTTCCAGTTGCTCAACTTTAGTTTTATCAGCACTTGTAGTATCATCTCCAAAAAATGCCGTAACAGGTACATTTAAAATTTCAGCTAATTGAAACAGGTATTTAGTATCTACATTTTCACTGTTAAAAATCTTATATAAGTATTGATAAGAAACATCAAGTTTGACCGATATTTCCTTAGCCGAAAATTTAGAGTTAGAAATTATCGACTTTATGTTTTTTCCAATGTGCTGCATTAAAATTGATTAGGTAGGTTATTAACAATATGTTGATATTTAATTCCACTATATGTAGAATAATTCGACAATATGTTTATATATTTGCAACCGTTTTAACATGCTGCCTGCAAAGATAGTAACATATATGTTAAAAGTAATAAACAATAAATTTATAAACCATGGCACAAATCATTTTAACCGAGAAATCAGAATTAAAAACTGTACTCAAAGAGGCACTTGCAGAGCTGAGAGCCGAAGAAAAGAAAGAAACACTTTCTGAAAAACTGTACACCCGGAACCAGGTGCGGAAACGCCTGGGCAAAGCGTGGAAAACTATTGACAACCTGATCGAAAAAGGTATGCTGAAATCAACTGCCAGCGGATTGATAAGCGAGGCTGCACTGAATGACTACTTGCAAAAATCGTAAACCTTTTAGCCATGAATGGAATTTATGTTATCCAGGATAAAGACGGCTATGTATGGGCTGCCACTTATGAGCGTGAAAAGGCGAATGAAATTTGCCAATCGTGCCAGGGAAAAGAAAAAGAGGGTTCAAGTTACCGGCTAATCCCTTTTTACAGTTGCGAAGGAACTGTGATCAATGTTATTGCCGGACCCATACCTCAAGAATATTTCACTAAATACAAATAAAACCAAACCTTATGAATCCCAAAGAACTGATTATTCAATTTGAAACCCAATCACTTGAATTAACTGCTTTGATTGATGGATTGTGCTCTTTTGCCTTCCATGCAGCTGAAAACGATATTACTCAAACTCTTGCAGGATCAACGCCAGAAATGACAATACGGTTATTAACAGCAATGGCGGGCGACAGGGTAGCCAAAATGAATGAATATGTTGCACTAATGGCTAAAGAAGCCACAAAATAAACCATAAAAAAAAAGCAGCGACTCAACCCGCTGCTTTTTTACATTAATAAGATAAAAATACTTACCATGATTTCCGCTGCAAAATTACAGCAAACTGAAACATTAAACAAAACAGAAATTACTGCCCAAAACCTGGAGCCTATAACCAATGGTTTGCTGCGCTACCATACCGCTCCCGATTGGCTTAAATATGCTGCTACACTTCCAACCCCTCCAAAGCTCTTTGGTTCTTTTTTTCGACAGAATGAATTAGCTCTACTTTTTTCGGATATGGGAGCGGGAAAAACAATGTTAGGCTACCAAATAGCACAATGTATTGCAACCGGAAATACAATAAGCAATCATTTTAAAAACGAAGCTGAAGCACAATTACTATTATATTGTGATTTTGAACTCCAGGTTAAACAATGGGAAGTCAGATTTAAGAATGAAACAACCGGAGAAACTTTTCCACTATCTGAAAACATAATTAGAACCGAACTTGATTTGTCTGAATTCGATTTTTCAAATGATAATTTGCAGGATAAAATATTGGCTGAAATATTGAAGCTCTCGACAGAGAAAAAAATTAAGGTTTGGATTATTGACAATTTAACATATATTTCGGATACTGGAGATATAAAGGGAGCATTGAAATTTATGCAAAAATTGAATACCATTAAAAAACAATACCGGTTAAGTATCCTGGTTATGGGTCATACTCCAAAGCGGGATTTGAAAGAACCAATAACTGAAAACAGCCTATCAGGCAGTAAAAAAATAATGGATTTAGCAGATAGTAGTTTTGCAATTGGTAAGAGTGCAAGAGGTCTGATATACAGATATATCAAACAAATAAAAGTAAGATGGACAAAATTTGAATATGGATCAGACAATGTGTTAAGCTGCGAAATTATTAAGGAAAATAATTTTGTACAACTAAAGGTAAATAACACAGATAGTGAAAATTCTCACTTAAAGAAAGTTGGTATTCACGAAGTGCGAGACAGCGACATTGTTAAAATGCAAAAGGAAGGAGCGACACAAAAAGAAATTGCGGAAAAATTTGATTTATCTGATAGGCAAGTAAGAAATATTTTGAAATGTGCCAATGATTACGAAAACGATGTTTTACCATTTTGAGAAATATAGTACCGATATTTCCTACTATTTCCGCTATTTCCTACTATTTCCGCTTATTTCCTGTAAATTTCTGCTTATAAGTGCCGTAAGTAGCTATATAACAAGTTAATAGAACAAATGCGGAAATATATTTACAAATGGTTGCAATTGCCATAAAGAGTAGTGAAAAGGGTATAAAATACATATTTCCGCTTGTATATCAGTATATTACTATATATCAAATATATAATATTAGTTGAATAGGAAATGAAGCGGAAATGAAGCGGAAATAAAGCGGAAATAAGCGGAAATGTAAATTATTAGCACACATAGCACGGAATTAGCACACAGAGAGAAATGGAATACAAGGAACTGAAACAAATTAGCATTGTCGATTTTTTGAGCGGTCAAGGTATGGCACCAGCACAAAAGACAGCCGACTATTATAAATACATTGCGCCTGGTAGGGACGAAAAAACCCCTTCGCTCACAGTTTACCACAAAAAAAATGATTGGTGCGACTATGGAAGCCACCAGGGCGGGGATATTGGCAAATTAATACAATACCTATTCCAGTGCGATGCAAGCAAAGCCCTGAACATCCTAAATGAATATGCTGCAAAAAACTCCCTCTCTCCCTGTACGCCAGCATACAACCATACCGAGCAAGAGCCAGCCACCGAAAACCGGATTGAAATAGTTGAAGTTATTGAAATTACCCACTGGCATTTAAAAAATTACTTACATAGCCGAAAAATTACCCTGAGCAATGCAAGCAGGTATGTTAAAGAAGCTCACTACAACATAACAGGCACGGCAAATGATAAACCCCTGCACTCACTGGCATTCAGGAACGATAAAGGCGGTTATGTGTTTAGGCACAAAGGACAAAAAAAACCTATTTCAACAAAGCCAGCACATTATACCACTATCGAAATACAAGACAGCAAACAATTAAATATTTTCGAGGGTTTTATTGATTTTCTTAGTGCATTGGAATTTTACAAGCTGCAACAGCCCACACACACAACCATTGTGTTAAACTCCCTTAGCAACCTAAAAGAGGTTATACCAGTGCTGACAAATTACGCGAAAATTAACCTATTCCTGGATAACGACCCAAAAAGCCAATCCGGGCAAAAAGCAGCCGAACAAATAAGCAAGCTGCACCCCTGCACCGTGAACCATGCCGAAAGGATATATCCGGGCTTTAAAGACTTCAACGACTTTATATGTTGCAAACCAATACTTTAACCATCAAAAAAAGTTTGTCCTTTGGAAAGGATACCCCTCTGAGTACATTTGTGGGACATTCTTTGAAAATGAAAAAAAAGGAAAAATGCAAGCCAAATGAAACAATCGAAGATTTTGTAAAAATCCAAATCGAAATAATTTTGGATACGGTTAAAAAATCAAAAAAGTAAATACCAAATCACTTTAATAAATTCAACAATTAATCTAAAACCAAACAACAATGCAAGCACAACACACACCCATCACGCTCAATGGCACTTCATCAAGTGATGAATACCTAAAAAAAACAACCAAACAAAGCTACACAAGTCTTTGTGAAAAAGCCACATCCATCAAGTTTTGCCTGGAAGCAATCCTGTCCGACCTCGAAGACACCGACCCGCAGTTAACACTTGACTTTTTGAAGTCGAAAGACCCGCTGAAATTTATCAAGCTGAAATTTGTGGAAGCG
>CAIRHD010000303.1 GCA_903878265.1 uncultured Bacteroidales bacterium
AGATAGAACATATCCGAATTTTGCCTGAAAATGTAGGTCTGATCCCCAGTGCGCGGCATCTCATCATTGGAGTTGATAATGGCAAGCGAACCGGGTTTCAATTCGCTTACAAGCTTTGCACGGTTGCGGATATACATTTCTTTGTTGATTGGTTGGTAACGCATGGTGTTGGTATTTAAGTGGTTAGTTTATTTTATGGTTTATTTTTAAAATAATTTGTTTTTTATTGTTTTTTACGATTAACAAGTAGTTTTGTTTATATATTTGCTGTTTCCAGATGCAGCCAAAAGTATGAATAATTTTCGATGCCAAATTTCAGGTTGCCGCTAAAATTCTCTAAACAATATCCGTATGGGCAATAAACTATTATCCTACTCTTCGATCACCAAAAAAGTTGTGATGGCCCTTGTTGGCCTCTTTTTAATTTCTTTTTTGCTGGTTCACATGGCCATAAACCTCCTGCTTTTAAGCAAAGATGAAGGAGCTGCCTTTATGGTTGCCGTCGAATTTATGACCACCAATCCATTGGTAAAAATCATGGAGATATTCCTGATGGGCGGTTTCGTTGTTCACATACTTATCGGCGTGATTATCCAGATTCAAAACTGGATGGCACGGCCCGTGCGGTATAAGGTTGAAGGATATTCGCACCTTTCGTTTTTTTCAAAATATATGATTCATACAGGAGCGATAATCTTCATTTTTTTGTTGGTCCATTTCACGAATTTCTACTTTGTGAAATTAGGTATGGTAAGCCCTCCGGCAGGCGTTGGAAAGGAAGATTTTTACCAAATGGCCACTATGCTCTTTGCCGATAAGTTTTATTCCATCCTGTATGTTGTGTTAATGATTTTTCTCGGGTTTCACCTTCACCATGCATTTCAGTCGGCATTTCAAACTTTGGGTTTGAGCCACACCAAATACACCCCATTTATTAAGGCTGTGAGCACAATTTATTCAATTGTAGTCCCACTTGGGTTTGCAAGCATCCCTTTGTTTTTCATTTTCATCAAATAAAAGGCACATCAAATAACTGACTGTCAGCGATTAAAAGTATATTTTGTATGACAAAACTTAATTCAAAAATACCTCTTGGGCCAGTTGCAACAAAATGGAGCAACTATAAAGATCATATCGCCCTTGTAAACCCTTCCAACAAAAGGAAACTTGATATTATTGTGGTTGGTACCGGATTGGCCGGTGCTTCTGCCGCTGCTTCGCTTGGTGCGCTGGGTTTTAAAGTTAAGGCTTTTTGTTACCAGGATAGCCCTCGGCGTGCCCATAGCATTGCCGCTCAAGGAGGTATCAACGCTTCGAAGAATTATCAGAATGACGGCGACAGTGTTTACCGTTTGTTTTACGATACCATCAAAGGTGGCGATTACCGTGCCCGCGAAGGCAACGTTTACCGCCTGGCCGAAGTAAGTGGAAGCATAATAGATCAGTCTGTTGCTTTGGGCGTTCCTTTCGCCCGCGAATATGGTGGATTGCTCGACAACCGCTCGTTTGGTGGCGCACAAGTTTCTCGTACATTTTATGCCCGTGGGCAAACCGGGCAACAGTTATTGCTTGGAGCTTACAGTGCAATGAGCCGTCAGGTTGCTCTCGGTAATGTTGATTCCTACACCCGGCACGAGATGCTTGATGTTGTTATCGTTGATGGCCGAGCGCGCGGTATTATTGCCCGGAATCTGATAACCGGCGAAATTGAACGGCATTCTGCCCATGCTGTTGTATTGGCCACCGGGGGTTATGGGAATGTTTTCTTCCTGAGTACCAACGCAATGGGTAGCAATGCAACCGCCGTTTGGAAAGCATATAAGAAAGGTGCATTTTTCGGGAATCCTTGTTTTACGCAAATCCATCCAACTTGCATCCCGGTTCATGGCGATTTTCAATCGAAATTGACGCTTATGAGCGAAAGTTTGCGCAACGATGGCCGGATCTGGGTTCCGAAAAATAAGGAAGATGTAGAAAAGCTTCGTCATAACAAATTGAAGCCAAAAGATATAGTTGAAGAAAACCGCGATTATTACCTCGAACGCCGCTATCCCGCATTTGGGAATTTGGTTCCCCGCGATGTGGCTTCCCGTGCTGCTAAAGAACGCTGCGATGCTGGTTTTGGCGTTGGCGAAACCGGACTTGCCGTTTATCTCGACTTTGCCGCTTCAATCAAAAGGTTGGGCCGGAATGTTATCGAAGAACGTTATGGCAACCTTTTCCAGATGTATCAGAAAATTGTGGATGAAAATCCTTACGAAAACCCAATGATGATATATCCTGCGGTGCATTACACCATGGGCGGGCTTTGGGTTGATTACGATTTGATGTCAAGTGTTCCTGGTTTATTTGTTGCCGGTGAAGCCAATTTCTCTGACCATGGAGCCAACCGACTTGGTGCTTCAGCCTTGATGCAGGGTTTGGCCGATGGTTATTTTGTATTGCCTTACACTATGCAGAATTATTTGGCCGACCAGATTAATGTGCCACGTTTTAAAACCGATTTGCCCGAATTTGCAGAAGCAGAAAAACAGGTTAAGTCCCGAATAGATAAACTTTTTGCCATAAAAGGCAGCAAACCAGTCGATTATTTCCACCGTCAGCTAGGAAAAATAATGTGGGAATACGTCGGCATGGCGCGGAACAAGGCAGGGTTGCAGAAAGCAATTACCATGATACGCGAAGTAAAAACCGAATTTTGGAAGGATGTTAAAATTACGGGTGAAAACAGCGAAGTAAACCCCGAATTGGAAAAAGCCGGCCGTGTTGCCGACTTCATTGAATTGGGCGAGCTTATGGCCATGGATGCTTTGAACAGGGAAGAATCCTGTGGCGGCCACTTCCGTGAAGAATACCAAACCCCAGAGGGTGAGGCCCTTCGCAACGACGAGGATTTTATGTATGTAGCAGCCTGGGAATATTCCTGTGATGGCAAAGATCCGATTTTAAACAAAGAACCACTTGAATACGTGGCAATTGAGGTGAAGCAAAGGAATTATAAGTAAGGAGGGTTTGGGGGTTAGGATTTGGGGAGTCTTAATTTCAACATTTCACATCAATGGTTAATTCCCCATTTTTCATTAAAGTAAAATTTTTAAACAACAGAAGACTGGGTTTTAAAGAGAAAACCACCTAATCGACACCCCCTAATCACAAACCCCTAAAACCTAAACCCTCAAAAATGGAATCATTTAAAGATTTAATAGTTTGGCAAAAGGGAATAGAACTGGTGAGTGATATTTATGCGTTAACAAAATCTTTTCCAAAAGAAGAATTGTACGGATTGACTAGTCAAATCAAGAGAGCAGCGACATCAATACCTACAAACATTGCAGAAGGTTGGGGCCGAGGGACAACAAAGAACTACATTCAATTTCTCGAAATTGCGCGAGGATCACTTTATGAACTTAACGCACTGATTATCATATCTTACAATCTGAAATTCATAATTCAGGAAAATTGCGGATTGATAGAAACGAAAATAACTGAAATTGGCAGAATGCTAAATGCTTTAATAACTAAACTTGATAGTAAAACCAAATAGAAAAAGGGTCAGAGCTTAAGGTTTATGGTAAAACCCACTCAATTGGCACCAGCCCTAAACCCCAACCCCCAACCCCTAAACCCTTCCTAACATGGATTTCACATTAAAAATATGGCGTCAGAAGAATGCCAAGGCCAAAGGCAAATTTGTTACTTATAAAGTTAACGGAATTAGCGATAGCAGTTCGTTTCTCGAAATGCTTGATGTGTTCAACGACCAATTGGTAACAAAAGGCGAAGATCCTGTTGTTTTTGACCACGATTGCCGCGAAGGGATTTGCGGGACTTGCAGCCTCTATATCAATGGACGCCCACATGGCCCTGACGATGCAGTTACTACCTGCCAGTTGCACATGCGCAAGTTTAAGGACGGCGACACCATTGTGATAGAACCTTGGCGCTCTGCAGCATTTCCTGTTATCCGCGACCTTATGGTTGACCGGCAGGCTTTTGATAAAATCATTCAGGCAGGAGGATTTATCTCTGTGAATACCGGTGGAATTCCTGATGCAAATGCGATATTGATTCCAAAGGAAAATGCAGATTCCTCAATGGATGCGGCATCTTGCATCGGTTGTGGCGCTTGTGTGGCGGCTTGTAAAAACGCATCTGCCATGTTGTTTGTAGCAGCAAAAGTTTCGCACTTTGCGTTGTTGCCTCAAGGCAAAGCCGAAGCTACCCGTAGGGTTCAGGCTATGGTGGCAAAAATGGATGAACTTGGGTTTGGAAATTGCACCAACACAGGTGCTTGCGAAGCCGAATGCCCAAAAGAAATATCTATCGACAACATAGCCCGAATGAACCGTGAGTTTCTTGGGGCTAAAATAGGCGCACAGAAAAAAGTGGCAAAAGCAGGTGGGTTTTAAAATTTGAACTACAATTTCGAAAGTATGAATTTATAGAACTGATTCTATTTTAAAACAGTTTTTGAACCGGAAAAGCTTGGTTTCCAATAGGAAATCAAGCTTTTTTTATTGCCAATGTTGAAATACTGACATTCCATTATCGGACACCAAATTTTCTTTTTCTTATTGATGTTGAAGCTGTTAATAAAGCAAAGATAGCTGCCACCAAAATAAATATACGGCCAATATAATCGCCATATTTCACATAAAAAGTGATTTTATCATTGGCATTGATTTTTTGGCGTATCGCCGTTGGTTTCCAATATTCGGTACGTTGGGAGATATCGCCACGCTGATTTATAAAGCACGAAATCCCTGTATTTGCAGAGCGTGCAATACTCCGCCGGGTTTCAATGGCCCTGATTACCGAAAAAAGCAAATGCTGCCGATGCCCTGCCGTATTTCCCCACCATCCATCGTTGGTTATTACAAAAATCATATTCGCCCCATTAACAATAAATCGGTTCAAAAATTCGCCATACACTGATTCATAACAAATTACAGGTGCTATTTTCAAACTATCATTGATAAGAAATGGAGTTTGGTCAGGGTTTACGCCAAGGCTTCCGGTAGTGCCACCCAAGTCGATCGCAAATTTTTTTAAAAAAGGAAATACATTTAGATACGGCATCAACTCCACTCCTGGTGTTAGCCTCGATTTATGGTATTTCTGCAAAGTATTGTCGTGGGCAACAAACAGGGCTGTATTATACGAATCATAAAAAATCGCAGTATCCCTGAACTGCCTTGCGCTTGGCGAAAGTGGTTCACCCGGGGCAAAAATTTTGTGCGATGAAATGCCTGTAATCACATTCATCCTTTTGAACTTGCTGTTAAATGCCCTTATATGTGCCACACTTGGCGAGTATTCAATTTGATCCTCCGAAATTTGCTCTTGAATAGCACTTTCAGGAAATACTGCAAAATCAACCAAACTGTCGGAAATAGCCGAAGCCTGCGCCAACATCCTGTCGGTTACATCAATCGGTTTTAGTTCAAACTGCTCATTGTAAGGGTCGAGGTTGGGCTGCACAACCACAACATCTAATGGGTCCGGCTTTTCCGAGTAATGGTTATACATTACCAACGACAGTGCAATTGGAACAATAATC
>CAIRHD010000304.1 GCA_903878265.1 uncultured Bacteroidales bacterium
CATATACCGATTTTTGCGCCAAAGGTAGGCAGTAAGGTCTGGCAATAAAATATGGGGTTAGTGGGGTGAATACGCTTAAACGTAAAGCACCGCTTTCCTTTTTCGCATTCTGCTGTAAAGCCTTCGTCATTGGCCGGAATGGCATCTACTTTACACCATATTAATCTTCCACTTACCAAGGATAAATCGCAGGTATATAAATCTCATAAATTATTTACGGACAGTTAAAATCACAGGCTTTACATTTTAATACTCCGGTTGTATTTCTTTTAACGCTAAGGCTAAAAGCACTAAAACACATTTTATAGCATAAAATTGGTTCTCAATTATTTGGATTTTCGCTTTAATCTAATTTTCAAAAAAAGTCCAATTTCCTATCAGGGTAAATTCTCCTTTATGTGTATTATAAATAAATACATCATAATTGAAGGTCATTTATGCATAATGTTTTAACCCTTAGACATAGGAAATATCATTTTCTGCTTGTCAGTTTAACTTTGATTTTTGGCTGCTTATCTGCTCAGACTTATAATGAAATATTGGGCAGGCCTACAGACTCATCGGTTACCAACAGTATTTTGTTTACAAAACAAACAGAAGTCTATTGGGAGTATGGCACTAATTCCGGTTCTTATCCCAACACCACATCAGAAATTGCTTTGGCAAATACCCCTCTTGAGTTTGATTTCACCAACCTGCAACCCAATACAAAGTACTACTACAGAACACGGTATCGAAACAACGGATCTTCGTCAGCTTTTTTAACAGGCCCGGAACATACTTTTCATACCCAAAGAGCGACCGGAAGCACATTCACTTTTACTTTGGAATCAGACGAACATTTGTACGACAAAAAGGGTGTGCGCAGTTTGTACCAGATATGCCTGGCAAATCAGGCAGCGGATAACCCTGATTTTATGTTGTCCTTAGGCGATATTTTTGGCGATGATCACAATCCATATACAATCACTTCAGCACAAATGGATTTGCTGCACAAGGATTACAGGCAGTATTTGGGACAAATTTGTCATTCGATTCCATTTTATGTTTGTCTTGGAAATCACGAAGGCGAATTCGATTACTATTTAGCACATACCCCACCTGAGAATATTGCGGTTTACGCTACTTTGTGGCGAAAATTCTATTATCCGAATCCATTTCCAAATGGATTTTATAGCGGGAATCCTGATGTAGAACCTTACGGAATGGGAAATCCGGAAAACTATTTTTCGTGGAACTGGGGCGATGCCTTGTTTGTTGTACTGGATGTGTATCGCGATCAGTGCGACAGTTCTGCCAAACCCACAAACTGGGACTGGACTTTGGGCCTGCCCCAATATACCTGGCTGAAAAACACGCTCGAAAACAGCAACGCCAAATACAAATTTGTGTTCGCCCATCACGTCCGCGGTCAGGGCAGGGGCGGTATAACCAATGCAAAATTATTCGAATGGGGCGGTTATGAGCAAAACGGAACTTATTCGTTTGCAACCAGGAGGCCAGGTTGGGCAAAACCCATCCACCAGTTATTTGTCGATAACGGAGTAAATATTTTCTTCCAGGGTCACGACCATGTTTTTGCACACGAAGTGATGGATGGCATAACTTATCAGGCATTGCCCATGCCAAGTGATTCAACCTACGAAATTGGAATGCTTGCCAATGCCGATGCTTATGTATCCGATACGCTCGACGGATCAGGCCACTTAAAAATAACGGTTTCAACAGATTGTGTGAAAGTTGATTATATACGGGCATATTTACCTGCCGATACAGTGGGAAGAATACACCATAACCGCGAAGTCGCTTTCAGTTATTCGATTGGAAGTTGCCAATCATCGGGAATAAATGATAAAACTGGAAGCGGGACGGTAAAAGTATATCCTAACCCGGCAAAAGATATTTTATACATTCAAATTCCTGAAAGAGAGGTTGATTTCAAAGTACGTTTGATTGATTTAACAGGACAAACCTTGCTTGAATCGCAATCAAACACGCTGAATGTCAGCAATATTAAAAATGGGATTTACCTGTTAAACATAAAAACTCCTGACTTTGAGCTGAATAAAAAAGTAATAATCAGTAAGTACTAAATCCATTCTGCTTCTTAAAACAAACGAAAACCAAACCTATGAAATTATCATTACTAACAAGTGTACTTTTTATTACCCTAATCAATTGCGCTTTCGGTCAAAATTACACCGAGATATTGGGCAGACCAACATATTCTGCAATAACCATAAGTACACTGTTTGATCAGAAAGCTGATGTGTATTGGGAATACAGTACTACTGCCGGAAGTTATACAAATTCCACTTCCCATTTTCTCGCTGAAAAAGATATTCCTCTGGAAATTGATTTTACAAATCTTGAACCTGATTCAAAATATTTTTACAGAACGCGCTATCGTGCAAACGGAAGTGCAACCCAGTTTTTAATCGGGGCTGAACATTCATTCCACACAGCGCGGCCTGCCGGAAAGGCATTCACTTTTGCCATTGAAGCCGATCCACATCTGGATACCAATTCAAACCCCTCGTCGTTTACTTTAACATTACAGAATATCCTTTCGGCCAAACCCGATTTCCTGATTGATTTGGGTGATATTTTTATGTCGGAAAAACAGCCTGGGGTTAATCAGTCAATAATCACCAACAGGCATTTACTTTACAGGCCTTACTTCAACAATGTTTGTCATTCAGTGCCGCTTTATCTGGCACTTGGGAACCACGAAGGCGAAGCAGGATGGTTGCTCAACGGAATTTCGACCAGCGTTCCGGTTATGACAACCAATACACGGAAATTGTATTATCCGAATCCCGTCCCTGATTCTTTTTACACCGGAGATACAATTTCCGAAAATTTCGTCGGGCTTCGCGAAGATTATTATGCCTGGGAATGGGGCGATGCCCTGATTATTATTCTAGATCCTTACTGGCACACTGTAACCAGACCGGATTGGGGCTGGACTTTGGGAAAAGACCAGTACGATTGGTTCAAAAAAACAATAAGCAACAGCAAGGCCAAATATAAATTTGTTTTTTGTCATCATCTGGTGGGTGGCTTAGGGATAGATACGCGGGGTGGAACCGAATATGCCGACTTTTTTGAAATGGGTGGATACAATACTGACAAAACCTGGGGATTTGATACGTATCGGCCAGGCTGGGGCAAACCCATTCACCAATTGATGGTTGAAAACAAAGCGACAATTTTCTTCCACGGCCACGATCATTTTTTCGGAAAACAGGAAAAGGATGGAATCGTTTACCAGGAAGTACCGCAACCCTCAAATAAAAACATTACTAATACTTCGGCTTCCAAATATGGCTATGTTGATGGGGTTTTGTTGCCAGGCAGGGGTTATCTGCTTGTTACAGTTACTGATACGAACACAAAGGTAGATTATATCAAAACTTTGTTACCTAACGAAGAGAATGCCACCAGGAAGAACAAGGATATTGCCTACTCCTACTCCATTGCTTCATCTACCAATGGAATTGAAGAGAATCCTGCATCCCAGGCGAATTTCGATCTTGAACAAAATTTCCCTAATCCTTTCAGCAAGGAAACAACGATACATTATACAATTCCTTTTTCTGATCATGTTCAGTTAAAGGTTTATGATATTTTTGGAAGAGAAGTTGCCACCCTTTTAAATCAGAATCAACAACAAGGAAACTACGATGTTGCGTTTAATCCCGCTAAGTTTTCGTTGTTTTCAGGTATATATTACTACCAGCTTTCGGTAGGAAATGATTCTAAAAGCCTGAAGATGATTTATGTTGAATAAATTCAAGCTTTAGCAATTTATTTCCCTGAAATCAAACTTAAGTACCCCATTGAATTCCAGTTGTTGAGAAAAAATCGTCATCCACAGATAAAAACCACGTAAACATTGATTGTTTTTGGTCTGGTGCTAAAGGCA
>CAIRHD010000305.1 GCA_903878265.1 uncultured Bacteroidales bacterium
ATTACCAAAATCCCTTTTGCTCCAACATTCATCATAGCAATACCTTCGTCCCAACCTGGAATTACTTCGCCTTTTCCAAGAGTAAATTCATAAGGCACAGATGGTTTCCTATCCAATGATGAATCGAATACTTTCCCATTAAAAAGCTTGCCCCTGTAATGAACTTTTACTTTTTTACCGGCTGTTGCTTTTGGGCCAGTTCCTTTAACTTTTTCCATATAATATAGCCCACTTGCTGTAGGAGCAACAGTAATTTTATTATCCTTTACATATTGTTGGATAAGCGATGACTCTTTGGATTGAGCTTCTTCAGAAGCTTTTTTGGCATTGGCTTCTTCTTGTTTCTTGGCTTTTTCGCTTTCTGCCTTGGTTTTCAAATCAAGTACCTCAATATCATACACAATCGGTGAATATGGAGGAATGATGTCTTTTCCACTTTGATCTTTTTTCCCTTTTTCTCCAACTCCCATGGATGATGGAACAACAACAGTTGCCTTGCTCCCTTTTTTCATGGTAGCAATGGCTTCGTCAAAACCTTTGGTATCAAAAGGTTGACCAAATTCAAAAGTAATTGGTTTGTTTCTATCCGAAGTAGAGAAAATTTTTGCACCTTCTATCGAAGAGACTGTAAGATTGATTGTTACAAAATCTGTCTTTGCAATTGCACGTCCAGATCCTGGATTTTGGGTCATAATATATATACCTGATGCCGTTGGTGCTGTGGTAACATTATTTTTTGTAAAGTATGCCTGAAGTTTGCCAGGTTCCTCACTCCTGAACTTCTCGGCTTTTTCCATTTCGGCCTTTTGACGAGCTTCCATAGTTTGGGCATTTATTAGTTTTACATCAAAATACATCATCGATGTGCTGTCGACTCCAGGAGGTAATTGGGGATATTTTGCCGTTTTGGTAAAAAAGTCTTTGGCATTAACAATGAATGTTGCACTGTCGCCAACGTGAAGCATACCGAATGCTTCGTAAATGTCGCCTTTAAACTCCGATTTAGCCAAATTAATCTCGAAAGGTTTCCCAATTTCCGCAGAGTTGAAAAATACCGAATCTTTGCCTGCAATTTTAATGCGGTATTTAATGTTCATTGTAAGGATACTGCCTTCAACTGCTTTTGCAGTGTCTTTGCTTTCAACATAATATTTGTAAAAAATACCACTTTCCGATTTTTTGAAACCTGGGTATTTCGAGCATGAAGTAAAGGCCAGTGTAGCGATTACAGCCCCAAGGGCAATAAGTGTTGTGATTTTCATTTTCATCCGTTTGTTTCAGTTTAATTTGTTTATTGTTAATTTAATTAATTGTTAATCTATTTTAAATCAATGAGTTTAACTGTATAAATCAATGTTGCTTTTGGCGGAATTTTATCTTGGTCGCCTGATAAACCATGCGCGAGATAAGATGGGATTATAAACCGGACTTTATCGCCAAGCTTCAACAAAAGAATTCCTTCTTCCAAACCGCTTTCAACACCTCCACTGCCAATCCTGAATTCTTTTGGTCCTGTTTTTGCCGAACTATAAATTTCCTCACCAGAAATCAGCTTTACATCATACTCGAACCGAACCATTTTACTCAAACTTGCATTCTCACCATTCCCTTTTTCAACTATCTGAAACCTAAGCCCTGTTGGCGTTTCATTCATTTTCCAAGCTTTACTTACAATCAGTTCGTCAATTTGTTGATTTTCAGTTTCTATCG
>CAIRHD010000306.1 GCA_903878265.1 uncultured Bacteroidales bacterium
GATGGTGATATCGTTATTGATACCATTTCCGGTACAGGATCCGCAATAGCTTTTGCAATTCAAAGTACCTCAGGAATTTATACGGTTTTTGCATATTATCCGATTACTAATTGCCAGATGCCGATGAACGGGACTTCTGTAATTAAAGGAACCCCGGTTGCTTATAACATGACCCCGGCAGGCTATGCATGCCCTGGAACAACTATCGGCCTCGAAAATTCAGAAACTGGTGTTGATTATCAGCTTCGCTGGAACGGATCAACAAATGTCGGCTCTCCAGTTGCAGGTACAGGTGCTGCAATAAGTTTTGGCATACAAACACTTCCAGGAACATATACAGTTATAACCACTGCAAGCAACAACTGTGTTGCCACCATGACCGGAAACCTCGTAATTGCGCCATTCCCAGTTGAATTTACGATTTCTCCTTTAGGCTCAAATTGCGCAAACACCCCAATTGGCCTCAACGGTTCCGAATTGAATATTAATTATATTTTGGTGCTTAATAATGTTATATACATAGATACCATTCCTGGAACAGGAAACATAATCAGTTTTGGCCCACAGATTACCGCCGGAAGTTATAGTGTAATTGCTTATCATTCGGTTACGCATTGCCAGATTGCAATGAACGGTTTTTCGGTTATTGATGTTGCTCCCGAAGCGTACAACATGACCCCTGCCGGAATAGTTTGTTCTGGTGCAATGCTTGGTCTTGACGATTCCGAAATCGGCACTTCATATCAGTTGCGCCGCGATGCTATTTATTCCATGGGAGTTCCTATTTTAGGTACAGGTTCCGCAATTGATTTCGGGGCGTATTCAGTTCCGGGTATATATACCGCAATAGCTACCAATGGCACAAACTGTAGCTTGCCTATGATCGGCAGTGTTACACTCAACCCATTACCAACGGCTTTTAATATCGCACCAACAGGTCAACAATGTCAAGGAGTTTCAGTTTCGATTGATGGATCTGAAACAGGCGTTTTGTACATATTGATATTAAATGGTTCAATGCATCTTGATACAATTGCAGGAAATGGCTTAGCAATTATATTTGGTGCGCAGTCAACTTCAGGGATTTACTCGGTTGAGGCTTATAAATCTGATACTTACTGTCAAGTGGTTATGAATGGGACTGCAACTATAAATTCAGCACCTTCGGTTTTTAACCTTACCCCTTCAGGTATTGTTTGCCCAGGTGCAAATTTGAGTATCGATGGTTCTGAGGTTGATGTCAATTACCAATTAAGGCGAGGTGGTTTGTTTAATATGGGCAGCCCGATTCCGGGAACAGGATCGCCAGTCAATTTTGGAATACAATCAGTGCCTGATATTTATTCTGTTGAGGCTGTTGGCAGCAATTCCTGTTCGAGTGCAATGAACGGCGAGGTTGTGGTTCATACAGCGCCAACCATTTTCACTCAAATCCCACAAGGCAGCTTCTGTCCTGGCACAAGCATACAGTTAAATGGTTCCGAAAATGGAATTAGCTACATTTTATATCGCGATGATATATTTCCTGTCGATACTCTGGTCGGAACAGGTGCTGTTTTAAGTTTCGGTTCCCCAATTGTTGGTGGAACATACACCATATCGGCTACATCGGCTTCCTCATTGTGCGAATCATCGATGAACGGAAGCACGACCATTTTTATAAGCCCAACTGCTTTTAATGTAAGTCCTGCAGGCACTAATTGTTCAGGCACTATAATTGGCCTTGATAATTCCGAAACAGGTGTCAGCTATCAACTTATTGTTGATGGCATTGCAAATATTGGCGTTCCGGTTTCAGGTACCGGTTCGGCAATCAGTTTCGGAGTGGTTGTGGTTGCAGGAAATTATTCTGTAATCGCAACAAACACCACAAACGGTTGTGTAACCACCATGAATGGGATTTCGGTTTTGCAGCATATACCATTGGTTTACACTTTAGAATTTCAAGGCATGCAATGTGCAGGTTCGTCAATTGTATTGAATGGCTCTCAATTTGGCATAGATTATATTCTTATCCGAGATAACACCTTTAACATTGACACCATTTCAGGAACTGGTTTCGAAATAAATTTTGGGATCCAGACAATGAGTGGAAACTACACCGTAGAAGCGGTTGATGAAACAACATTCTGTGCGGCTATTATGACAGGTAACATCCAAATAATGCCTCTTCCAACTATTTTCAACATAACACCAGCCGGGCAAAACTGCGGAACTGCCACCATTGGTCTTGATGGATCGGAGATTGGCATAGCTTACACACTTTTTAAAAACAACATAACAAGTGGAACTATCATTTCAGGAACCGGAATTGCAATAAATTTTGGGTTGCAAACCTTTGGCAATTACAGCATTGAAGCCCGAAACCAAATAAGCAACTGTATCCTGTTCATGTCGGATTCGCTGATAATCAGTTATCCGTTATCGCTTGAAGCAGGTGCCGATATAGCAACATGCCAAAACACAAGCATTACAATTGTAGATGCTATCGCATCACCCTATTGCACAATTAGTTGGACAACCAATGGAACTGGCACTTGGGTGACCCCAAATACAATAAACCCGACCTACAACCCAAGCACCGACGACATAATAAATGGTTCGGTAACATTAACCTTGATGGTCTCAAATTCGAGTTGTGGTTTCCTTTCGGATACTAAAACAATCAACTTTATCAATCAGCCCATTGTACATGCAGGCTCTGACATTTCCATTTGCGAAGGGGAAAACCCAACTATCACTGCTGCAACGGGCAATACCTTCTCCTCAGTTTCGTGGGCAACGTCAGGGACAGGCTCATTCACCAATTCCAATTCATTGTCGCCAACCTATTTTCCAAGTCTGGTTGACATTACAAATGGCAGTGTTGTGCTTACAATCAATGCCATTCCATTAGAACCTTGTACTTATACGGTAAACGACCAAACCGTGTTAACCATTAGGAAGATGCCAATTGTCTGCGCTGGAAACGATGCTTTGATTTGTTCATCCCAATCGTACCTGAACAACGATGCTTCTGCTTCCAATTCTGCAATTTTATCTTGGTCAACTTCTGGAAGCGGAACATTTAGCAATGCCAACAATCAAGCCAATACATACTTTCCAAGCATTGCTGATATTGCTTCAGGTAGTGTAACGCTCACGCTTACAGCAACAAACAACGTTCCTTGTGCTGATGTTTCGGATTTCAAGGAAATTTCATTCTTTGCGACACCGGTTGCAAATGCAGGACCTTCCACTACCATTTGCAATACTTGTTCGTTTGTTGCTGTTGGGGCTTCGGCAAGTAATTACACATCAGTACATTGGGCAACTTCCGGAAGCGGCATTTTCAACAACAATTCTGTTGCGATTACAACTTACACCCCAAGTGCTGCCGATTATTCCCTAGGATCAGTATTTTTGATGCTCACAGCCAACAGCAACCCACCTTGTAGTGCCGTAGTTGATACAATGACTTTAACATTTTCGGATAATCCGGGAGTGGATTTTACTTCAGGGCCAGCCTGCGAAAACCAGCCGGTTACTTTTAATGTCGATTTTTCTAACACCAATATTGGGGCTGTAAATTCCTGGATCTGGAATTTTGGCGATGGAAGCGGTTCAAGCAGTATGAACCCAAGCCATTTATTTGCTGCTTTGGGCCAATTCCACGTTACGCTTACAGCCGTCGATACAACCGGAAATGCAAGTTCTATAACACATATTGTTACGGTTTCGCAGCTTCCTGTTTCGTTTTTTAGCTATAGTTTGCCCAATTGTTCAAACCAGGCAGTGATTTTCACCAACTTATCGCATACCTTATACGGTTATATTTCGGAGTGGATTTGGAGTTATGGCGATGGTTCGGATAATGATACGATTCAATTTCCTGACGACCCCAACGTTTCCCATCTGTTTCCTGGCCCTGGAATTTGGGATGTTACCCTTAACATAACCAATTCGTTTGGATGCAAAGCTATGGTTACCAATGTGGTGGTGGTAATTGAGGCCCCAATTGCAAACTACACTTTCAACAACGAATGTTCAGGTCTCGAAACCATGTTCAAAGATGCATCCTTTGCTAATGGCTCTGGAAATACGGTTCAGTATAACTGGAACTTTGGAGATCCTGCATCGGGAACCAACAACAATTCCGATTTGAAAGATGCTACACACTTATTCAGTTCTCCCGGAACATATCAGGTAAAGCATATCGTTCAGAATTTCAATAATTGCAGTGATACGATTATAAAGACTGTCATGATATTCGATCCTGTTTATGTCGATTTCCAACATACATACACTTGTGTGGATGGGAATACGAATTTTTCGCCAGACACCACAGTTATAAACACTGCCATTATTTCGGAGTGGTTATGGGATTTTGGCGACGGAGTTACTGATTTTCAACAGAATACAACACATATTTATGTGGATCCCGGCAACTATCAGGTAACACTTACTGTTACAAGTTTAAATGGTTGTACCGCTTCAAAAACACATACTGTGGTGGTAAACCCGCTGCCAGTTGCCATGTTCAATATTCCCCAAATTGTTTGCCAAAATGCTGTAGCCCAATTTGATGATGTTTCTACCACATATTCAGGGTTTATTACAAAATGGGAATGGGATTTTGGAGATGGCTATAATCAAATCCGTAGTTTTCCGGAAAATGGAGATGTACAGCACAGCTATTCATCATTTGGGAGTTTTATTGCCACGCTCTCTATTACTTCCAGCGATAGTTGTCAATCAATTGTTTTGCAAACCATTGTAGTTGAACCTGTTCCTGTCGCCAATTTTGAATTCTTAAGTTCTTGCCAGAAAACACCCATACAATTTAACGACCTATCGCAAACCGGTGGCACTGGAATCTTAAATAGCTGGAGTTGGAATTTTGGCGATGCAACTTCCGGTGGAAACAATATTTCAATTTTACAAAATCCAATACATATCTATAATTCCGTTGGCACATATCAGGTTTCGCTCACCGTTTTTTCGGCCAACGGATGCAACTCAACTTATACAAAAAGTATAACAGTCGGCGATGCACCTTTTGTCGATTTTAGTTTTGATAACCGTTGCCAAAATACCGAAATACAGTTTACTCCGTCAGCGGGAGTGAATTTAAGCAGTGTTTCAAACTGGAACTGGACGTTTGGCGATGGAACCTCTTCATCCGAACCAAACCCACAACACTCTTACAGTAGCTCTGGCAATTTCAACGTAATCTTAACAATTACCAATATTTCGGGTTGCACTAACACCAAATCGCATGGTATTGCTATTTTGGCTGCACCAATTCCAAATTTCATCACGAGTACACCGGCATGTTCGCAGCACCTTGTACATTTCACCAACCAATCCATTGCCCCAGCCGGATACATTATGCGTTGGGAATACGATTTCGGGGATGGAACCACCACGGTGATTAATTTTCCTAGCAACCCAAGTGTTTCTCATACCTACAATTCGTATGGGTTGTTTACGGCAAGCCTTACCGTTATTACCAACGACAGTTGTTCGGCAACCGCTTCGCGATCAGTGGAAATACTGCAAAGTGCATTAGCCAATTTCGATTACAATGCAAGCTGCTCGGGTGCTCTGGTTCAATTTACCGATTTGTCGCAAGGGAGCTTGCTTTCGTGGGCCTGGAATTTTGGCGATTCAGGATCCGGGACAAATAATACCTCTGCCCAGCAGAACCCAACCCATACATATCAATTAGCTGGCAGCTATATGGTTAATTTGTCGGTTCAAAGTGCAAATGGCTGTAATGATACCGTAAACCTTACATTAAATATTTCGCCAAAGCCAAATGTCGATTTCAGTTTTAATACAGGCTGTGCCGGTGATACGGTTGGGTTTTTAAGTTCAACTTTTGTCAACGCTGCCAACACGGCCTCTTACCTATGGCAATTCGGTGATAACACCACTTCGATAATTGCTGACCCAATCCACATTTATTCAAATCCAGGAACTTATAACGTTTCACTTACCATAATTGATCAAAATGGCTGTACCAACTCCAAAACCCATCAGGTACAGGTTACCACTGCCCCTTTTGCCACCTTCAACTCACTTACTCAATCCTGCTCAGGTACAGCCATTCTTTTTAACGACAATTCAACCACACCGAATGGTGTTATTTCTACTTGGTATTGGGATTTTGGCGATGGAAGCAACACAACCGTCAATTTACCTAACAATCCGGATGTAAGCCATGTTTTTTCTGCTGCAGGAATTTACAATGTTAATTTAAGCATTTATACATCAACAGGATGTGAAGCCCATTATGCTTCTGCCCTTACCATTTACGATGCTTCAATTGCAGGTTTCAGTTTTTCGGGTCTTTGTGCCGGTTCACTGACTTTCTTAACCGATCTAACGCAAAGTTCTGCAGGAAATGCTACAACCGGTTGGAATTGGAATTTTGGCGACCCCAATTCGGGAGTTAACAATATTTCGGCCCAACAAAATCCCCAACATTTATTTAGTGGTGCTGGCATTTACAATGTTACCCTTACGGTTGAAAATTCCGTTGGCTGCATTGGCACAACAACATTGGCAATTACCGTTTCACCTAAACCTACCTTGGATTTTCAAGTATTGGAAGCTTGTTTAGGAACGCCAGTATTATTTGCTGCAGATTCTATTGTTACAAATATTTCTGAAGTTGCATCCTATACTTGGAATTTTGGTGACGGTACTCCTGTTTCGACCTTGGCAGAACCTGAACATCTGTATTCAACTCCAGGAGAATATATTGTTTCGTTAAGCATTACCAATATTTTAGACTGTTCGAGCAGTATTTCGCATACGCAAACTATTCATGCATTACCGGTTGCACAATTCTTAAGTTCAGGAAATTGTGTAGGTAATTCAATGCAGTTCAAGGATATAAGCTACAATCCTGATGGCGAAGCAATAGTTGCCTGGGCTTGGGATTTTGGAGTTGGTGCAGTAACAAACGATACTTCCTCGATGCAAAACCCTACGTTCAAATATACAGCTCCTGGCACTTACAATGTTGCACTTGGAACAACAAGTTTGTCGGGCTGCACTGCAGTAAAAGTAATGCACGTTGTTATAATACCTGCACCGGTTGCACAATTCAGTTTTGTTGCCGAACCTTGCCACGATGGTTCCGTACTTTTTACCGATGAATCCATTGGCACACAGTCGGCAATAACTTCTTGGAATTGGGAATTTACGGCCGGCAATTTTTCCACCATGGCAAATCCTGTTCACGTTTTTGGAAGTTCAGATACTTGCTATAATGTAAAATTGATAGTTACCAATACCAACGGCTGTTCTGACACCCTTGTTCACGAAGTTTGCATTCCTTCGGGGCTTGAAGTAACCGTAAATTACACGCAAACCTGTATTGGCCATACAACTTGGTTTAATCCAACCCTTGTTCAGCCAAGCGGAGGCGCAATTGCTTTTTACGAATGGGATTTTGGTGATCCAGCATCAGGTATCAACAATGTTTCCACATTGGCTTTTCCACAACATAAATTCACTAAGTCAGGTACGTTTGTGGTGTCTCTTTTTGCAACCGACGTAAATAACTGCAATACAACCATCTACAAAACAATCACAGTTTCCCCTTTGCCAAGGGCTGATTTTTTGTTCAAAGGTGGAATTTGCGATAGTCTGGTCAGTTTTAGGGATATTACTACAGGAGCAAAAATCGTACGCTGGCTTTGGGACTTTGGTGATGGTGAAACTGGTACAATTGATGCTCCCGAAAGCCCAAATATTGACCATGTTTACCTTTATCCCGGAATTTATGAAGCAACCCTGATAACCGAAAGCATTGATGGTTGCAGCGATACGGTTACCAAAACCATACTAAGGAGTCCTTGTATAATGTCGGCATTTGATGTTAGGGATACCATTGTTTGCCAAAGGCGCAAGATGCACTTTAATGAAAACAGCACCTGCCAGGCGCCCATTGCAAGTTGGCAGTGGTTTTTTGGAGACAATTCCTCGGCCACCTATACAACAAAACAGGCTTTTGTTGAGCATACTTATACCGTTGCCGGAAATTATAAAGTTACCATGGTTGTGGCAACACAAATGGTTGGAGGAATGATTACCGATACCTCAAGCAGCGTTGTAATTGTAAAACCTGCCGCCAAAGCAGATTATACATGGCATGATGCATGTATCGGTAATGTTTCCGAATTTGAAAATCTGACCCAACCCAATAATACGACGGTAAAAAACTACAGGTGGAATTTTGGCGTACAAAGTTCATTTACCGACACTTCATCCATTAAAAACCCTAACTTTACTTTTGGCGTACAAGGGCAATACGATGTTAAACTTGTGGTTACCAACACACTCGGATGTACCGATACGATTGTTAAAAAGGTAGGCATTTTCGAACAACCTAAGGCAGATTTCTATTGGAACAGCAGTTGCGAAAACAAACCAGTTTTGTTTGTTGACAACTCTGACACCACATCTTCTGCCATTGTGAAATGGAATTACCTATTCAGCAATGCAGGCGAACTGCTTGGCGCATCAACCACAGCTAAAAGCAATTATAGCTTTGGCAGTGCCGGGATTTACGATGCCGAATTACTGATTACTGACCGTAACGGTTGCTCCGATACGGTAAGAAAACAAATAGCCATCAACTCAAGTCCAGTGGCTGCTTTCGAAATTTCGGATAACTATGACAATAAACAAGGTCAGATAAAGCTTAATAACCTGACTACGAATGGCACCAATTTTGTCTGGGATTTTGGAAACGGCACTACTTCATTCGGTAATAGCCCTATTGCAAATTTTGAAACTGAAGGACATTATAAAATTGAACTGATTACCTGGAATGGCCAAAATTGTGCCGATACCCTAACTATGTTCTACGATCTGATGTTCAAAGGCTTGTTTGTGCCAAACGCATTTAGTCCGGGCCATTTTAACGAAGAAGTCGCCATTTTTAAGCCAAAAGGGATTAATATAATGAAGTACAACATCGAAATTTATGATCGTTCGGGCAACCTGCTATGGAATTCTAGTAAACTCGATAGTAGCGGCTCACCTGCCGAATCGTGGGATGGAACTCTAAATGGGGTTGTTTTAAAACAAGGTGTATATTTGTGGAGAATTTCGGCACAATTCCGGGATGGAAAATACTGGGAAGGCACTTCTGTTGGAAATGTGGATGGAATTCCTCAATCAAAATCAGGAACTTTAACTTTATTTCGATAAAAAGTTTGTAAACCAAAATAATTTGTATTTTTAACCACTCGTAAACAAAACATTAAAAGCTGAATATTTCGTTTGTAAAACAGCAATAAGCAAAGCATAACACAATGAATAATAGCTACATACATTCGCGCCGGTTTTTTCAGGCATTTTTGATCCTTGTTTTTTCAGTCGGGTTTATTCAACTAAAAGCGCAAGATCCTATCTTTTCGCAGTTTTATAACAACCCGATTTACTATAATCCGGCTTATATTGGCCTCAATGCGGGTATACGGACACGGTTCA
>CAIRHD010000307.1 GCA_903878265.1 uncultured Bacteroidales bacterium
CAACTGGGGCAGTGGCTCCAAATTCATACAGATTGAAATAGACCTCTCCGGTGGAAGCTCCTATGCCAACATGGGAACTTCGCAGATGATGAGCGTGCCTTATGCCCAATATGCTGCCTCTTCAGGAACAGTAACAGGCATTGTTCCTGTTGCCAATGGTGGTACAGGTTCTGCAACACAAAATTTTGTAGATTTATCCACCACGCAAACTGTGGCAGGAGCGAAAACATTCAGCAGTGATTTGACCGTGAACGGATTAACGCTTGGCATGGGTGGCGGAAACAGCGTTTACAATACCGCAGTTGGAGGCGGGACACTTCAATCAAATACCACCGGAAACTTCAATACCGCAGTCGGTGTTTTCTCAATCTACGCGAATACCACCGGAGAATCCAATACCGCAGTCGGGGCTGGCTCAATCTACATGAATGACAGCGGAAGCTTTAATACCGCAATCGGAAGACAGACACTTTATTCAAACAGCACAGGAAACTATAACACAGCCAATGGAATATACGCACTTTATTCCAATACCAGTGGAAAGAATAATACCGCAAACGGCGACAGTACACTTTTTTCAAATACAACCGGAAACTATAATACAGCAAACGGCTCTATGGCACTTTCTTCCAATACCGAAGGAATTTTCAATACAGCCATTGGAGGAGGAGCTTTATATTCAACTACCGTTGGAGGAGGCAATACAGCCATTGGATTATTAGCTTTACATTCAAATACCACAGGAAACACCAATACGGGAATTGGTCATGGGGCAGATGTTGCATCGGGTACATTATTCAATGCCACCGCAATTGGCTCCGGGGCAGTAGTTGATTTGTCAAATACCATACAGTTAGGAAATGCCGATATTACAAATGTAAAAACCAACGGCACAATAACTGCCGGGACGGTTACTTATCCAAATACCACAGGTTCAATGGGTTACTATTTAAAAACAGATGGAATGGGTACCGCAAGTTGGGCACCAGTAAGCAGCAGTGCCGTACCTTATACTGGTGCTATGTATCCAGTTAATTTAGGGGATTATGGGTTAACAGCAGCAGCATTAAAAGTTGGTGCCGTTACTTATCCAAATACCACAGGTTCAATTGGTTACTATTTAAAAACAGATGGAATGGGTATCGCAAGCTGGGCACCAGTAAGCAGCAGTGCCGTACCTTATACTGGTGCTATGTATCCAGTTAATTTAGGGGATTATCGGTTAACAGCAGGAGGGTTGACTGTAAATGCGGGCGGCAGTACCACCCTTGGAGGAACCCTGGCTGTTACCGGTGTAACCACCCTTACGGCAGCGCCCGTGCTTTCGAGCGCCACCGCCTCACAGGCCTTGTTTACCGATGCCAGCAAAAATGTTGTTTCCAACGCGATAACAGGCACCGGCAATGTGGTGATGAGTGATTCGCCAACATTTACAGGAACGCCAACATTGCCAACAGGAACTATTGGAGTTACACAAGCTGCTGAAAATAATTCAACAGCAATAGCCACCACCGCTTTTGTTACAGCAGCAGCTTCTTCTTCAAAATTTGTCGATTTAACCACTCCGCAAACTGTTGCTGGTATTAAAACTTTTAGTTCGGATGTAATTATTAATGGAATGACAATTGGCAAGGGTCATTTATCCGTCGGGGATAATACCGCAATCGGAAACGGGGCACTTCATTCAAACACTACAGGAGACTATAACACAGCAACCGGCGCTTATTCATTATATTTTAACACCACAGGTTATTCCAATACTGCAACCGGACAGGGTGCATTGAATTCGAACACGACCGGGCATAATAACACGGCAAATGGAACGGGGGCATTGAATTACAATATCACAGGAAATCAGAATACGGCAACCGGAAAAGGTGCATTGCAATACAATCTTACCGGATCATTTAATACAGCAAACGGATTGTCTGCTTTGGAAACGAACGAGAGCGGATCTTCAAATACAGCATACGGATCAGAAGCATTGGTATCAAACACTACCGGAGATGGCAATACAGCAATCGGAGTGGGTTCTTTGTCTTCAAATATTTCGAGCAATTTCAATACAGCAATCGGAGTGGGTTCTTTGTCTTCAAATATTTCGGGCAATTTCAATACTGCCATTGGAGCCAATGCAGATGTTGTTGCAGATAGTATTGCCACCGTAAGTAATGCCACCGCAATTGGCTCTGGGGCAATAGTTGCAGCAAGTAATACCATTCAGTTAGGAAATACAAGTGTTGAAAACGTTAAAACCAGTGGTACGATAACTGCCGGGGATGTTACGTATCCCAACCTCAATGGTACTGCTGGTTATTATTTAATGACGAACGGAACGGGTGCCGCAAGTTGGGCAGCTGTAGATTTAAGTAACACTGTACCTTATACTGGTGCAATGTCTGGGGTTGATTTAGGTACAAATGGATTAACGGCAGGAGATCTGACTGTAGGTGATGTTACGTATCCCAACCTCAATGGTCCTGCTGGTTATTATTTAATGACGAACGGAACGGGTGCCGCAAGTTGGGCAGCTGTAGATTTAAGCAACACTGTACCTTATACTGGTGCAATGTATGGGGTTGATTTAGGTGCTTATGATTTAACTGTAAATGGGTTGACTGTGGGTATGGGTGCTGGTAGTATTGGATCTAATACAGCAAACGGATATCAGGCACTATATTCAAATACAACGGGTTCTGGCAATACAGCAAACGGGTACCAGTCACTTTTTTCAAATACAACGGGTGATGGCAATACCGCAAATGGACATAAGGCGCTATATTCCAATACCACCGGCACTTCTAATACAGCCATTGGATATTCTGCAGATGTTGCTTCGGGTGCATTAATCAATGCCACCGCAATTGGCTTCGGGGCAGTAGTTGCAGCAAGTAATACCATTCAGCTAGGCAATACTTCGGTAACAAATGTAAAAACCAATGGCGCAATTACTGCCGGGGAGGTTATTTATCCAAACGTACATGGAATAAGTGGTCAGGTTTTATCCACTTCCGGTAGCGGAACATTATCATGGGTAACTCCTTCTACTACGGCCACTGCTTATAGTGGTACATTACCTGTTGAAAATGGAGGTACCGGCTCTGCTACACAAAACTTTGTCGATTTAACCACCGACCAAACTGTGGCAGGAGCTAAAACGTTTAGCAGTGATTTAACTGTAAATGCAAATGAATCGATAAGCGGTAATCAAACAGTAGGAGGAACTCTTGGCGTAACTGGTACAACAACTGTGGCTGTTCTTTCTGCTGGGGCAACTACAATAAGTTCGCTTGGAGTTTCTGGAAATGAAACGGTAAGTGGCACTCTTGACGTAACTGGAAATGGAACGGTAGGTGGCACTCTTGACGTAACTGGTACAACAACTGTGGCTGTTCTTTCTGCTGGTGCTACTACATTAAGTTCAAATACTGTTTCTGGAGATGAAACTGTAGGTGGCACACTTGGCGTAACTGGTACTTCATCTTTCGGTACGGTAAATGTTGTTAATCTAACTGTAAGTGGAACCTTTACAAATAATTCTGATAAACGATTAAAAAGAAACATTGAGCCATTAACAAATTCTCTGCAAACTGTTATGCAATTAAATCCAGTAAGCTATGAAAAGAAAGCTAACCTTACTTCTACTGATTATCTTATCAAAGAAAATGGTTTCATAGCCCAAGATCTACAGAAGGTATTGCCAATTTTAGTCAATACCGATAAAAGCAAAGATTCATTACTATCTATAAACTATGTTGCCATCATTCCTATTCTTACTCAAGCCATCCAAGAGCAGCAAAAGCAAATAGAAGCACTAAAAGCTCAGGCAACTGAAAACAATAAACTGAAAGCAGACATGTCGGATCTAAAAAATCAAAACGAACAACTTCAGGCAAGTCTTAAGGAATTATATCTTCTGGTAAAGACTAATAATACAGTTAATGTTTCGGAATTATCTGCTAAGAAATAAGTAATGAAAAAAACAGTTTTAATATTAATGTTCTTCCTGCTTTATGCAGGAGTGCATTCCCAAACGCTAAGTCCTAGATTAATTGCCTCAGCTGGCGGTTCGTCTTCGGTGTCTGGTGGCACGGTCTCCTGGACTATGGGCGAAACCAATATTGCAACCTTTATTTCGGGAACCACTATTCTTTCGCAAGGGATACAGCAGCCCGAGGTGGATATACTTACCGGCTCTATTACGGGTACTGCATTTTGTGCAGGCGTAGCTGTGTCGGTTCCATTCACAGCCATTGGTTATTATGGTGGTAGCAATGTTTTTACAGCACAGTTAAGTGATGGTTCCGGCAGCTTTGCCAGCCCCGTGAACAACGGTACTTTAACTTCCACCGTTTCCGGAACCGTATCGGCAACCATTCCTGCAAATACGGCAAGTGGTTCAGGTTACAGAATCCGGGTGACCGCCAACTTACCGAACTACACAGGATTGGATAATGGGGCGGATATCACGGTCAGGCCTCAGTTTACAACCGGTGAAATTACAACAACCGGTGAGACCATTTGCTACAACGCCAGCCCGGCCGCGGCCATCGGAAACGCAACCGATGCCAGCGGCGGCGATCTGTCGATCACCTATTCATGGAGGTCATCGGCAGATAGTTATGCCACGGCCATCAGTGGTGCAATAGCATCAACCTACACACCTGCCGGTCCATTGACGAGTTCAACTTCTTACAGGCGATATGCAAAGGATAATACCTGCCATACCACTCCAACTGTGGCTACAGGAACATGGACCGTAACAATACGTCCTCAGTTTACCACCGGTGCCATAGAAACCACGGGCGAAACTATTTGTTATAACGACAACCCGGCTGAAATCGGCAACACAACCTTCGCCAGCGGGGGCAACGCATCCATCTCGTACCAGTGGCAGAAAAGTACAACAAGTTCATCGGCCGACTTCAGCGTCATTGACCTGGCGACTTCGGCCAGTTACGATCCTCCAACGGGCCTGACAGTCAGCACCTGGTACCGCCGGCAGGCAAAGGATGGAACCTGTAACACAACTTTCACCACTTCGTTAGGAGTATGGAAAGTTACCGTGAACTCACCAACCCCCATACTCACAGGTGATACCACCGTAACACAGGGCCAGGTTGTTACCTACTCAACGCCTAACATCTCAGGCAACAGCTACACCTGGAATGCCAGCCACGGCAACCCCGAAATCTGTTTCCCTTACCGCAATTGCCTTACGTTGACTTGGGATTTCCCATGTGGAATTATTAATCCGGGTTATGTAAAAGTTACCGAAACCAACCTGACAACAGGCTGTTCCACAACAGTAACCAAGTGGATAACGATTGTGCAGTAAGGTAGCAATTTGCTTTTATTCACGGGCTTACCGATAAACCCGCCCCGTGAAAAGCACAAGTGTCGGGGCGACTTTTTCTGTCACCCCGACACTTTGCTGTTTGATGAAATGCCTGTTTGCTGTAATTTAATTACCGCTGGAAGTACCCTCGATACTTGTTCGGTGTAGCCCTGCTACCTCTGGAGGTACCCTCACTACCTCTGGAGGTTCCCTCGCTACCTCTGGAGGTTCCCTCGCTACCTCTGGAGGTACCCTCGCTACTTCTGGAAGTACCCTCGCTACTTATATGGTGTACCCTCACTACTTGTTTGGTGTACCTTCACTACTTGTTTGGTGTACCCTCGCTACATACTCGGTGTACCTTCGCTACTTGTTCGGTGTACCCTCACTACTTGTTTGGTGTGCCCTTCCTACATGCTCGGTGTAACATCGCTATTTGTTCGGTGTACCCTCACTACTTGTTTGGTGTA
>CAIRHD010000308.1 GCA_903878265.1 uncultured Bacteroidales bacterium
ATGGTCTATTCCGTATGGCAGATGGTCTATTCCGTATGGCAGATGGTCTATTCCGTGTGGCAGATGGTCTATTCCGTGTGGCAGATGGTCTATTTCGTATGGCAGATGGTCTATTCCGTGTGGCAGATGGTCTATTCCGTATGGCAGATGGTCTATTCCTGTTTGCAGATGGTCTATTCCGTGTGACAGATGGTCTATTCCATGTGGCAGATGGTCTATTCCGGGTGGAAACCACTCGAAGGTTTCATTTTCAAATTTTCAAATCACCCAATTTTCAAATTAATTAACCACTTCGAGGGTAAGTAAAAACCACTCGAAGGGTTTCATTTTCAAATTAACACATTTTCAAATTAACACATTATCGCATTATCCCATTAACACATTATCGCATTAGCACATTAGCACATTAACACACTCTTCCGAAAAATACCTACTTTTGCGCTTTTTATAAATCCAAACAACTTATGCTTCGTACTCACACCTGTGGAGAATTGAACATGGCCCATGTGGGCAACAATGTAACACTTACCGGCTGGGTGCAGCGTTCGCGCGACCTTGGCGGCATGACTTTTATCGATCTTCGCGACCGGTATGGCATTACCCAATTGGTTTTTAATATGGAAACCCATGCCGCTTTGTGCGATCAGGCCCGCAAAGTTGGCCGCGAATATGTGATCCTGGTTTCGGGTTCCGTGTCCGAGCGCAGCAACAAAAACGCCAAGATGAAAACCGGTGATATCGAAATTACAGTCGAAAAACTGGATATACTCAACGAATCGAAAATCCCACCGTTTACCATCGAGGACAATACCGATGGCGGTGACGAACTTCGCATGAAATACCGCTACCTCGACCTCCGGCGCAATGCAGTGAAACGCAATATGGAACTCCGCCACCGCCTGGCTTTCCAAACTCGGAATTATATGGACAGCCTCAACTTTATTGAGGTAGAAACCCCGGTTTTGATTAAAAGCACACCCGAAGGCGCACGCGATTATGTGGTCCCTTCGCGAGTGAACCCCGGCGAATTTTACGCTTTGCCACAGTCGCCACAAACTTTTAAGCAATTGCTGATGGTGGCTGGTTTCGACCGCTATTTTCAAATTGTAAAATGCTTCCGCGACGAGGACCTGCGTGCCGACCGCCAACCTGAGTTTACACAAATAGACTGCGAAATGTCGTTTGTTACTCAGGAAGATATTTTCGATACCTTCGAAGGCTTGACCAAACACCTTTTTAAAACCGTAAAAGGCGTTGAAATCGAAAAACTTCCCCGCATGACCTGGGCCGATGCCATGCAAAACTATGGGTGCGATAAACCCGATATCCGTTTCGGGATGAAATTTGTTGAACTAACAAAACTTGCCCAAGGCAAAGAATTTAAAGTCTTTGACGATGCCGAACTTGTGGTTGGTATAAATGCCGAAGGCTGTTGCGAATACACACGCAAACAATTGGACGAACTTACCGATTTTGTGAAGAAACCACAAATTGGTGCAGGTGGATTGATTTATGTTAGATATGCTGCCGATGGAACTTTTAAATCGTCGGTTGATAAATTCTTCACGCCCGAGGATTTGAAGAAATGGGCTGAAACCATTGGTGCCAAACCTGGCGACCTGATGCTGATATTGGCCGGGAAAGCCAACAAAACGCGCAAAGCACTCAACGAACTTCGCCTCGAAATGGGAACACGTTTAGGCCTTCGCAACCCCGAAACCTTTGCCCCGCTTTGGGTTTACGATTTCCCATTGTTGGAGTGGGACGAGGAATCGCAGCGTTTTTATGCCATGCACCACCCGTTTACATCGCCCAAACCAGAGGATATTGCATTGCTCGATACCGACCCGGGTGCTGTTCGTGCCAACGCTTACGATATGGTAATTAATGGCGTGGAAGTAGGAGGTGGGTCCATCCGTATCCACAACAAACCTTTGCAGCATAAAATGTTGCAATTGCTTGGTTTTAGTGAGGAAGATGCACAGGCACAGTTTGGTTTCCTTATGAATGCCTTCGAATTTGGCGCACCACCGCACGGAGGCATCGCTTTCGGTTTCGACCGTTTATGCTCTTTGTTTGGCGGCAGCGAATCTATCCGCGATTACATTGCTTTCCCTAAAAACAACGCCGCCCGCGACGTGATGATCGATTCGCCTTCGCGCATTTCGGACGACCAGTTGAAAGAACTGAGCTTAAAAGTTTCGATTTAAGAAAAGAAACTTAATATCAGGTTTCACCTGAAAGATATCATTTCCAATTAAAAGCCTCATTTCTTTCAAGAAGTGGGGTTTTTAGTTTCTGTCTTATCCTGAAAAGGGTTTATCTGATTTGTAAACTAAAATCAGGTTTGTGAAAACATTCTGCATTGCACCTATTTTCCGCCAAATTTATGGCTAAATATTATTTTGATGTGCTGAATGGCTTTTAGAGTTTTTAGGGGGACTGAATGTGCTTCTGTTTTTTTTTTTTTCTTGTCCTTTTGCCTTGACGCAAAAGTACCCAAAAGTCAAGGCTTTATATAAATTTTACACATCTGTACACCTCGGTAAACACCCGCAAAACAAGGCTTGATAGTTGGGCATCATGGCCTGAAAGTAGGTGAAGCTGTGTTTTGCTACGCACATGCCCGCACGGTTTACCTTCGGCTACAGCTGCGTAAAATTTCTATAAGGCCAGTCCCTAAAACCTCGAATTTGATACTATCTACAAAAACCTTCAGAACCGGTTTTGCCCCAAGCAAGAACTTTCTTGCGAAGGACAGGCATTATAAAAATACGATAGCGGTTCTTAGCCGGAGGTATGTGCGCAAGGCATGTGCGTAGCAATACACAGCAACTACAAAAGCTTGGAATTGTGCCATCTCCCATGCCTTGTATTGCGGGAAGATACCTCCGGCTTAGAAACGCATTGTATTTTTATAAAGCCTTGATTTTTTGTTACTTTTTGATCAAGCAAAAAGTAAGAGAATGCATTCAAATCAATGATGCCAATCAAGAAGTAAATTCTAATCAATTTTCCGTCAAGTAATAAGCCAGCACATCAAAATATTATGTAGCCAAATTTATCAACACAACCCAATAAAAGTGCAATTTGGATTACTTTTGTACAAACAAATTTATAAATCTACAATCCAATTAGTATGGCACGAGGCGTAAACAAAGTAATCCTGGTAGGGAATTTGGGCAAAGACCCAGAAGTTCAAACATTCGACACCTACAAAAAAGCAAGTTTTTCGCTTGCCACAACCGAGTACTCCCGCGACCGGGATGGAAACGATGTTCAACATGCCGAATGGCACAACATTGTTTTGTGGCGCGGTTTGGCCGAAGTAGCCGAACAATTTCTCCACAAAGGCAGTCAGGTTTATATTGAGGGGAAAATACGCACACGCTCCTTCGAGGGCAAAGATGGCACAAAACGGTATATTACGGAAATTCAGGCCGATAACCTTGTTCTTTTAGGTGGGCGCAAGGAAGGTTCTGGAGAGCATGGTTCCCAACCGCAGTCAACAAATACATATTCGCATCCGGCAAATCCCGTGGCTCCTCCTATTGTAGAACCATCGGCACAGCTAAACGATCACGGAGACTTACCGTTTTAATTAGTTTAAATCGAAACAATGAAAATAGAATAGATTTCGACTTGTGTTAAGGGTCGAAGATGGTAGGTAGCAGTTGTAGGATAATAGGGTACAAACTTTTGTTGAAATGCAATTTGGCTCTATTTTCACCGCCCCTTGCGCCAAATGGTGTTTTTTAACAGGCCTTTTAAGGCGTTTTTTTAACTCTATCTTCGACTTTCTGTTTTTTTTTGTCTTCCATATTACGCCTGTATAGCAATGGAAACCCCACTATATCCTGAAAAGGAAAGGGTGAAAGATACCGGAAGTTCAGGATTCTCGGTTTATTTTCAGTATTGAAACTTTCGCAATTTTAATCCCCCTTACATTTGCAATCCTTTTATTGCCTGAAAACAAAAGCATAAAATTGTATTTTAATCCCGCTGATGGATAAGCAGAAATTTATTGTAGCTATCTTATCATACATAAAACCAATTGGTTATGTTATATTGCCCTATTCCTGTTTTAGAGAAAACGATGCTTTTATAACGTTACACGAAAGGCTTACCGCACTCAATATCAGCAGCTATCCCGAAATTGGCAGTGCCGAAACCGAAATTTGCAACCTAAGCGAAAGCTATTCGAACAAGGCACTGATAAAGCAATTCTCGAAAGTTAAACAGACTCCCAAGGAGTTTTTTGCAAGCCTCGACAAGAAACTTTTGGATGATATGATCAGGCCAAATATTGAACGCAAACTTGCAAAAATTATAGAATTGCTACTTGCAAACAATATCCATTTGTATAATGGAAACGACAATACCAACTTGTACGCTGAGGATGAGCTGATTATTGAAAAGGAAAGTCCAATAGCGAGATTAAAATTTATCCGAACCACTGAAGGAACCCAATACAAACTGAGGGCTTTTCATGCAAACGAGGAAATTGTGTTGAACCATCCCGGAAACAAAGTACTTGTGAATGAGCCTTGCTGGTTTGCTACAGGCAACAAATTGCTGCGGTTCGATGAAAATATAAGCGGAAAACTCCTTACCCCGTTCAGGAACAAAGAGTTTGTAGTTATTCCGAAACGGATGGAGCATCAATACTTCAGCACGTTTATACGAAAGATTGCGAACCGCTGCCAGATTGAAGCCGAAGGTTTTAAGGTGAACGACCTGAAGATTGAGCCTGAAGCCATCCTTTCGCTCGAAATGGGTTGGCAAGGCCGCATAGTGCTGGTGCTCAGTTTTAAATATGGCGACAAAGTGCTGTTGGCCAACAACCCACAAACTACATTTACCACTTTGCTTGCCGACGAAAACGGCTTTGTGTTTAACCGTTTTAAACGGAACAAAATATGGGAAGCTGCCCAGATAGCGTTCCTGAAATCGCGTAACCTCAAACAGATAGAAGCCACTTTTTTGTTGAACACAAATGAGGACGCCATTTATAAAGGGCATCAAATTGTTGAGTGGCTCACTACAAACCGTTCCGATTTGGCTTTGCTGATGTTTTCGATAAGGCAACCCGAAAATATAAAGTACCTTTTGGAAGTGCCAGTTTTGACTTTGGATACCCAAACAGGTTTGGATTGGTTCGATTTGTATGGGACCGTAATTTTAAAGGATTTTGAAAT
>CAIRHD010000309.1 GCA_903878265.1 uncultured Bacteroidales bacterium
AAGAAAAAATTTCCTGTTTGCAGGAAACCATGAAGCAGCCGAAAACATCGCTATGTTTTACAGTTTCTTCGGCACTTGCAAAAAAAACGACATCGATCCCCAGAAATGGCTTACTTATGTCATCAACAACATCAATGATACGAAATCCTCTCAACTCAAAGAACTCCTCCCGCAATTTTTCGACAAGGCGCTACTGAGCTGATATGGGGTTGGTGGGGTGGATACGGTCGTCTAAAGCTATTAGCTTTACATAAACCGGTATCTCACCCTAAAAATTGATCAAGAGCTGACACTTTTTGTCATCTTCGTCTCACATGGTAAGGTTTTTTATACGAATTTTGAGTTTATGAATTATTCAGGTTAAATGTCAAAACGCAAATTTTAGAAGGTTTACGTCAAATGAAATCCGTAGCCGAAAAGAAAATCAGTAAGGTATTAGCTGATGTTTGGGGTGTTGAATTTGTTGAACCTGTAAAAATGGAGTTTGAAGATGAGCAAGAAAATTAACAGAATTCTAAAGTGGTCGGATTTGACCCCTTTAAACCCATCGAATTCGATGGGTTTAAAATAATGAAAAATATTTTTATCATGACAAAGAGCAAAAAGATAGATGTGCATGGAACTGAAATACTAATTTATTCTGAAAAAGCAAACGAGTACATCAGTTTAACCGACATTGCCCGATATAGAGATGCAGAAAGAAGCGATTATATTCTGCAAAACTGGATGCGAAATCGTAGTACCATCGAATTTATTGGCCTTTGGGAACTATTCAATAATCCGGATTTTAATTCCATCGAATTCGATGGAATTAAAAATCTGGCAGGTTCAAACAGTTTCGCTTTAACTCCCAAACGCTGGATTGAAACAACGAATGCAAAGGGCATTGTTTCAAAAACATGACGCTACGGTGGAACATTTGCTCATCGTGATATTGCTTTTGAGTTTGCTTCATGGTTGAGTGCCGAATTCAAATTTTATCTGATTAAAGAATTCCAACGTCTTAAAGAGCAAGAACAAAAACTATTGGGCTGGTCGGCAAAACGCGAATTGGCAAAACTCAACTACCACATACACACCGACGCCATTAAACAAAACCTTCTACCCAAAGAACTTTCGGCAAAACAAACATCAATCGTATATGCGAACGAGGCAGACGTGATTAATATAGCCATGTTTGGAATTACTGCAAAACAGTGGCGCGATGCAAACACCGATTTAAATGGAAATATTCGTGATTATGCAAACATCAACGAATTAATTTGCCTGTCGAATATGGAAAACTTGAATGCAGTATTCATCAATGAGAATATGCCACAAAATGAACGGCTTATTAAATTGAACCAGATAGCCATTCAACAAATGAAAATTTTGCAGGAAGTTGAAACCCGGAAATTGTTAAAATAATCAGGAATTCGATGAGCAAAAAAATAAATGAGGCAACTTCAACTGATTTGCTGATAATTCAAAAGTTGGTGAACGAATACGGCTGGAAAGTTGGCGATACACTGCTTTATCAGCAGATTTATGATATTCCGGAAAATCTGAAAAAGGACTACTCCACATTAAAAACATCCGCCCCGACATTGTATTGCAAGATTTGAACGGTGATATTTTGGCGGTGATTGAGAACAATTTAGACAAAGAAAACAAAGATCTTTTAAAACTTCGTAGTGTTATAACTCAGGTACTAAAACCTCGTTTTCTGTATGCTTGCAGCGCAGAACGGATTTTGTTTTATGATAATGCCTGGCGCGGGTTAGATGCGGGTGAATTTAAGCAAGTAACTACTTTTATGAGTTTGGAAGAAATGAAGCTCAAAATCGAGCAACAGAAAAAAAATAGCTTCCAACAAAGAAATTACCATTGATACAACCATTGCAGGTGGGTATGACCCAACTGTTGGCAAAGAGCGCTATTACCAGTTGCAATGTATCCGAACCATCATTGAAAATTATAAAGCAGGCAAACAAAAAATGCTTATACACATGGCAACGGGTCTTGGCAAAACAAGTACAGCGGTTGCATTGGTAAAAGCATTATTAAGCAGTGGTTTAACCAAACGTATATTGTTTGTAGTCGACCGGCGAATGTTGGCAAAACAATCCATCGACGATGGTTTTTCATTAATCAGCCGTGAATATACTTCGAGTTGGATTACAACTTCAAATTTCAGAACAAGAAAAAATGCCAGTATACATGTTATCGTTATTGACACACTGGAGTTAATTCATAGTGATTTGGCTTCAAACTTCTATGATTTGATTATTGTTGACGAGTGTCATAGATGAGGGACTGAGCGGTAAATTAATCACCACCAAAGTACTGGCAAGCCAGTAAAGCGGTATCATAGTTTTGAGTATGCATATAAAAGAAAACAAAACCTACCTTGAATCCGACCGTATGTCGTGCAACTGCAACAATGAAAACAATCCGTTTACGCCTGATCAAGGTTGGAACCTACGTAAAGGGAATGAAGACTCGCATAAAAATCGAGTTCCCAAAACAATTTCCTGATATGGTCTTAAACATAAGTGTAATTTTTGTATACGTTTGTAATTCAATACTATAAAGTTACAAAACAATCCTTTATGTTTTACATTTTTATGAAATTTCTTATATCGAACTCAGGCTATTAGATTGTAAAACGAATAGAAAGAATAAATGAAAGCGAGCCAGGTAAAATCAATTTTTTTTATTACATGCATAGTCTGTGGTTTAGTAATTATTATTCAATGCACCCCCAACCTCGACAAAAAAAGGAATGCAATACATACTGAGCTGATCCGTCAGGCAAATTTACTGAGTGTAACTTCACCTGAAATAGCAGATTCGTTGGACCGGCTAATTGCAAATGATCCCCCC
>CAIRHD010000310.1 GCA_903878265.1 uncultured Bacteroidales bacterium
GAGGTTGTTTTTTACGCGGACAATATAAGTGCCGGTATCGGTGGCTAAGTAGGTTGGGCTGCCGGGCATAATAGAGCCGTTCCAGTAATAGGCAGTAAAGCCGCTGCCTGGCGTAAGGCTTAAGGCTGCATTTTCGCAAACCAGTGTATCCGGGCCCAGGTTGGGGTAGGGTTTGGGCAATACTTCCACCTCACGGCTGGTTTCTTCTATACGTCCGTTTGGATATTTTACATAAGTGTAAACCTCAAACGTACCACCTGCCGAAAACACATGCATAGGGTTGTGTATAGTGCTGGTATTGGCTACCCCACTGCCCGGATCGCCAAAATCCCAATGGATGCTATCGGGCTCGGGAATAAAACGGTGGCGGAAATTAAAAGGAACGCCAGCGCATAGGCCACCGGACCAAACGAAGCGGTAGAGTTGCTCCTGCATGAAATTGGGGAATTCACCGGCTGCGAATGCCCCACCGAGATAAACTGCCGCAGGTTGGAATTCACATCCAACCCCTCTTACCCATGGTTTATTTATTACACTTATTGAATCAGGTGGTACGGCAAAAGGAGGAGTGTATGTTGAATAGTCACAGGAAGGCAAGGCATATATTTTGCCATCAGGGGCAAGTTGTAATATTAACCCAGGGCCTGATGAAATAATTATACGTGATTCAAGCAATAATAAAGAATCATCTATAGTGAGATCATATTGGAAAATCTGATCTTCCGAGAAAACAGTAGGTGGATTAGTTGAATATGATTTTGCAAAACCACAATACAGGATTTTTGAATCGGGGGAAATCTCGATGCCACAAAGGCTGCCTCGTTCATCAGTAACCGGTTCTTTTAAGATAAACTTAAAAGTTATCTTTCCCGTATTATTATCAAAATCGCAAATTTCAATATCATCTGAATCTCCCGAATTTGTGCTTCTTACAAACGGGCATAATAATTTTTTTCCATCGGGCGTTATTTTTAAAGGATCTGCCAATTGAGCAGTTGTAGTAATAAATCTACTTGTACTTAATACAGGAGTTGGATTAACGCCTGTTGCAGTTACTAAAAAAGAAGCAAACTTATCATTATTAAATAGGCGCACAATTATCCAGAAATCCGTTCCGTTAGCATGTCTAAAGCCTGTTATTTTGTCAGAAGCCCATACTGCCACATCGATTTTGATATTTTTTTGTCCTGAAATAACCCCTCCAAGCCCTCCATTTATATTCATATCAACAACAGAATAATGAAGTCCAAATAAATCCCCACCTTGAAAACTCCCAACAGTAAAAATATAGTATTTAGTTTGAGAACCTGGCATTTTAAAGATGATTGCAGGCTGATTGGCATTTCTGCTTCCATTAAGTCCATCACCATTACTCATAACTTCATGTTGCCTGTTCCAAACACTCTGCCCATCCGTATAGAACTGTAAAAGCCCATTCGTATCGCTTATACAGGCAGCGCCACCAATCCCATTCCCGATCTTCCCGTTCGCAAATGGTACTGGTTGCCCTGAATTGAAATCTATACCAACATAGTCATTGATTAGCCAATTGTTGGCTTCCTTTTGCCCAAGCCCATCCTTCCCTATCAAACAAAGCAGCAAGCCCAAAATGCTGTAAATAATGCGGTTTTTAGTAAGAGGTAACATGGGGGTTGAAATAAAGTGTAAAGATAGCTAAATAATTGCGGATTGCGGATTGCGGATTGCGGATTGGCAAGGCATAAAAAAACCGGGCAGCCCGTATTGGGATTTGCCCGGTTTTTTAGGGTGGGTTACTGGGTTGGGTTATGGTTTTTTGGTTGTGTTATCAACCTCGAAACCCCATTCGGCCAGGCGTTTTGGGTTTTTGGCATTATCAGTATTTTTAATCCAAGGGATTAAATGAGTAATGCTCATTTAACCAGCACCACCATCCCCCTCTTTTCCCTTACTGCATCTGAAGTGTTGCTGTATTTTACATAGTAAACATACGTGCCAACCGGGGCGGCGGCTCCGTCTATGGTGCCATCCCAACCCTGGGTAACATCGTTGGTGAAATAAACCTGCTTTCCCCAGCGGTCGTAAATATAGAGGGTGTAGGAACGTATTTTTTCGGGGGTGGTTACGGCTTTGAACACATCGTTGAGTATGTCGCCATTGGGTGTAAAGGCGTTGGGCATGGTAAGTGGCGCAAAGGCGGTAAGCATCAACACCGAATCGGTGGCCGTGCAGCCGCCAATGGTGGTAAGGGTAACTTTGTACCAGCCTTCGGCGGTTACC
>CAIRHD010000311.1 GCA_903878265.1 uncultured Bacteroidales bacterium
ATCCTTATGTGGCTGAAATCTGGTGAAAACAAAAGAGCCTCGTAGCTGGGCAGTTTTTTGCTGAATTTCAGAAATTCATCTGCAAGCGATTCCGAAACCAGCGAAAGTTGGGTTATAACATCAAGTGTCAATCCATCGCCACAAGTTTTTTCGCGTGGGAATTGGGCTTTATCGAAAATAGCTATTTTTAATCCTGATCCCGCAAGTTTTAAAGCAGCAGTAACCCCGGCAGGGCCAGCTCCTATTATCAGGACATCATATTTGTCGGGCATTGTTTGGTTATTGGTTATTGGTTATTGGCTATTGGCGGACACTGAGCGATGGTTGTTGAGCTTTTAGCCGAAACAAGTCGAAGTGTTATTGGTTATTGGTTATTGGTTGCTGGTTATTGGTTGCTTAAAGGAATCATTTGTAAACCCTGACCAGTTTTACCCCATGTGCTGGGATCGTTGCTGTATATTTTTGATCGAATTTTCCTTCGTCAGTTTGAGGCCATAAATCCCTTACGGTATAAGTACCCGAAATTCCAAGGTCTTTCCATGTTACAGTCAGGGATGCGGGAAACAAACCACGGTTAAACAATCCAACTGCCTTTGAGCCATCTTCGAGTTCTTTCGACCATACTTCCAAACCATCGTATTGCACAATTCGTGATGCTTGTTTGCCAAGAATATCCTGGTTTACATCCAAAACTTCGTCGTTAGAAAGCAAACTGTAGGTGAATTCATCCATCTGAGTCATGTCGCAGCCAATAAGCAAAGGAGCGGCCAGTAATGCCCAAAGGGAAATATGCGTGTATTGTTCGTTTGGCGAAAGCCGTGTGTAATGCAATTGAGGACCCCAGCCCACTTTACCAACAACCAGCATATCAGGGTCATTCCAATGGCCGGGACCAGCAAATGCCTCATGTCCGGCCTGACCAAACCCAATGGATTCCACACTTGACCAATCATCGGTTATATCGCCGGTGGTCCGCCAGCAATTGCCACCAACTTCAGCGCCCCATTCCCACACATCGCCCATACCGTATTGGCAAAGGCTGTAAACGATGTCGCGATTGGTTTTTCCCAAAGCATTTTGCATTACCGAATAAGGCTTTTTGAGTTCTGGCAAACTGTGGTCTTTGGCAATCAGTTCATAATCGCACCAATCGTATTTTAAATAATCGAAACCCCAATCTGCAAACCGTTGAGCATCTTTTTCTTCAAACTGATAACAGGCTGTATAACCGGCGCAGGTTTTCGGTCCCGGACCGGAATATGTCCCTATTTTTAAACCCAAACTATGTATATAATCAGCCAGGCCTTTCATGTCGGGAAATTTTTTGTTGGTATTCATATTTCCCTGTGCATCACGTGTTTTGCCTCCTACAATGGAATCATCGCTTTCGGGTTTTACCATCCAGCAATCGTCGATATTTATATAACTCCAGCCATGATCGGCCAATCCGCTATTAACCATGGCATTTGCAGCAGCCTTCACTTTTTTCTCATCAACATCGCATGCAAAACAATTCCAACTGTTCCAACCCAGTGGAGGCGTAAGTGCAATCTGGTTTCCACAAACAATGGTGAGCTTTCGGCTGTTTTTGCCCAATTTATTCGTTGTCGTTAGGTTGACTTCGTATTTCCCTGCTTGTTTTATTTTTCCTGTTATGATTCCAGTTTTTGCGTCTAAAGTAAGCCCGGAAGGCAAACCATTAGCTGTAAAAGCAATAGGCCGCTCACCAGTAGCTGAAATGCGGAAAAGAAAATCGTTTCCGGGGCGTGATCCATAAATTTTTGGACCGTTTATTCGTGGTGTCAAAGGAACTTTTGGAGTCAGGATTATTGCTGGTTCAAACGGCTTGTCAATTGCAACAGGAAAGGTGTTTTTTACCAGAAAATAAGAATCAGCCCAATCGGTATGGTCGTAATTTGGGCCATCGGCAGTTGTCTCGGTACACAAGATCAAGGTGTCAATGTTTGCCATGCTGATATCAACAACTTCTTCCGGACCACCCGATTTCAGGATTCCGCTTTGCCAAAGCAAATCGTTGTTGCTGTATACTTTAAAAACTGCAGAACCCGACGAAGCTTTTTCTTCATCGTTTATACCCACCAAAGCGTGAAACCTTGCCGAACCTCCATTTAATTTCAGGTAGAATATGCTTGAGGCATGTGTCCCAAAACCTTTTTTATAGGTTTTTCCATTAAGGATTATCGGGTTTCCCATACATGAAACATCTTTTCCGGGTTTGCCCCAACCAATGGTGGCTTTGGAAATATCGAGCGATGAAAGCCAAACCGTATCGTAGGTTTGGGATTTCAGGAAATTTGTGTTCAGTAAAAGAATAGGGACAACCAGGAGTTTAATCAGCTTCATATCAATGTTGTATTATAATCTTACGGTTTATTGAATTTTCATTATCAATGAGTTGAAGGAAATAAATCCCATTTGCAAAAGTAGAAACATTGATTGGGAAACTTTCGTTTAGATGTAAATCAAGTTGAAGTTTTGCTAAAATCATTCCTTTTGAATCGACTAGAGAAATGTTCAAATTTGCACTTCGCTTGAGCGATTTGATAAAAAGTTGGCTATTAGCTGGATTTGGATAAACTTGAAATTCATCATCTGCTATTTTATCTGAATTTATTCCAAAAGTTGTGTTACTCACAACGTTGGAAGTTGAATTTCGGTTGCCCTGGCTACCACAAATTTCGTTGTTCACAGCCTCCACCATATATTCTACGTGGCTTCCTGAATTGGAATAGTCGGTAAATGAAGTAATGTTGCCCGAAACTTTAGCCAACAATCCCATATTATCAGTTTCGATCCATTTATAAATATTGTAGGATTCAACATTGTAGCCTTCGTAAGGCGACCAAATCAGGTTCCATTCTGTTTCAATTCCCTGGCTGATATTCAGATGGATTGTCTGGTGCGCGATGCTCAACGGATACTCAAGTTCCTTGTAATCATTATATCCAAGGCTATATCTGTATGCTTGCTGGCCTGGCAATGCAGTCGAATCGTTAAAAACAGCAATGTCATTTTTCGGTATCCTGCCAATTTCTTCATAAACATCAGTTGCTTCGGTTTCGCGATAAACAATGTAATCTTTGATGTATAGCGATTCAGGTTTCGACCATTTAACCATATTTCCTTTTTTACCACTTTCATTTGTTACTTTGCAGATGGGTACATCAGGAAAATTCCTGACAATCAGGTAATCAGATGTGTCGCCGGTGGTTGGAATATAATAATTGACGATACGGTATATACACGAATCTATTTCATTTGAAGGTGCTTTTATACTCAGGAATCCATGCGTATCAGGTAACTTAACATCAGTAGGTGTTGACCATGAGTTGCCATTGTCGGCAGAATATCGGATTGAATAATCGGAACCTTTATCGGATTTTCGGTACTCAATAGTTAAAACAGAATCGGGCCGGACAAGTATTGATGGGTTCGTGTTTAAGATAGAGAATGTTGGGATTGGATAAATTTTAAAATAATTGCTTATCCCCCAAGTATTTTGGTCTGTTACATCAACAGCTTTTAAAAGGCAGGAGTCGGAAGGCGAATCCGGAACATCCCATGTATAGAAATTTGTACCAACATTCAAATCAAGGTTTTTCGCGAGTGTGTCCCATCTTGTTCCATTATCCGATGAAAAGTATAGATTGCATTTGTGGTTTGCCGGGACTTCCGAAATGTAGTATTGGATAAATGTCCTGTTTGTAGGATAAAATGCGCTTTGCATATTTCCCCAAGGTTCCAGTAATATTGGTATAAAATTATTTGTTGTGAACACATTATCACTAATATCGAACACTTCCGGGTAATATTGGAGAGAGACCCTGACTTTTGCCTGTTGCGTGGCAATTTGCGGAATCCAGGTTATCATGGACCCACCAATATCCGAAGTAAAGCTACCATTTATATTGACCCAGGTATTTCCCCCATCACTCGAGAAATCTATCATTACTCCAAGACTCAAGTTGGTCCCTGTCCATACAATGTCGTGCTGCGAACCACCCTGCCACACCTCGCCACCATTGGGTGTTTCCAAATGAATGGTTGGCATTACCATCACCGAATCCGGGTATGTAAGCGAATCATCTGCATAGAAAGCTTTTGCAGAAGCAGGAACTGAACTCAGGATGCAAGCCAGCGATAGGGAAAGAAAAACAAAGGGTTTGTAAATTGGTTTCATGGAGTTTAGAGAATAAAAAGTAATGAAATGCTTTTGTTGATAATGCTGCTGAACCAGGTAAAATTAATTTTGAAAAACTTAAACCATTTAAAAGAGGTATGTGAATCCCTAACAAATGTATTTGTACACTATATAGACACGAAAAACAGCTTTTACCCCTACAAGCATAAATAAAAAAAGGAAAGTATTTATTAAAATACTTTCCATGATTTTGTCAATTGTCTAATTATCAGTATTTAAACGTATTATTTAAATTTGTAAATTTTATTGCCAATCCACAATTTTAAGAAGCTCAGGATGCTCGTTATGTACTTTAATAATCAACTCCCCAAACAAGGTATTTGCCCAGGCAAACCAGCTTCTGGTATAATCTTCGGGTCTGTCTTTGTTAAAGGATTCGTGCATAAAGCCTTTGCCCGCATGGGTGGTTTTTAGCATACGCAGGCATTCTTTTATCTCATCAGGCTCGGTGCTGGTAAGGGCTTGCATAATTATGGTCATAGGCCATATTTTATCGCGAAGAGTGTGCGGACTGCCAATTCCCCAAGCTGCTGTTCCATTGAAATACCAGGGATTGTCAGTACTCAAAACAAACCTGCGGGTGTTCTGATAAACAGGGTCGTTTTGTTCAACACAACCTAAATAGGGTAATGCCAGTAAACTGGGGATATTGCTGTCGTCCATCATAAGATGATTACCAAACCCATCAGTTTCGAATGAATATATCTGTCCATACTTCGGATGATTCACCTTTGCATGATTAAACAATGCAACGACTAATTCATCGCCAAGTTCACGGCATCTCAAATCAAGTTCCAATACCCCGAGTGAGGTTAAAATCTCGGATAGATCCAACAAGGCTTTCGCAGCAAAAAAGTTAGAGGGAATCAGGAACGGAAAAATAGTTGCATCATCCGAAGGACGGAATACCGAACAAATTAATCCGACCGGACGCAAAGGATTGCCCATACCATTTCCGGGAACCGTGTCGGTCTGCCAGGCAGTTACTCTTTTAAATGAGTATGGTCCTGCGTTCTGCTTGCGTTGCTGAACAATAAATGTATCAACAACCAATTCCATGGCTTTCAGCCAGTCTGCATCAAAAACGGAGGTATCTCCAGTTACTTTCCAGTACCCATGTGCAAGCCTGATTGTGTAACAAAGAGAATCAATTTCCCATTTTCGCTCATGAATGCCGGGTTTCATATCGGTAATGTCCGACTTCCATTCGCTGATTTCGTCACCATCCTGGAATGCGTTGGCATAAGGATCAAGTAAGATGCATTTTACCTGTCGGTTGATAACACCAGCAATTAACCTGCGAAGCGGCAAATCCTGTTTGGTCAGCGGCAAATACGGCCAAACCTGTGCCGAAGAATCGCGTAGCCACATGGCATGAATGTCGCCGGTAATAACAAAAGTATCAGGTTTGCCTTCCAATTCAGTATACGTAACGGTTGTATCAAGTGTATTTGGGAAGCAGTTTTCGAAAAGCCAGGCAAGTTCTGGGTCCGAAATTTCTTTTTTTACCCTCAAAATGGTTTCTTCTACTGCCATGCTGTTAAAATTCCTTTTTGAAATCTCAGGACGTAAACTCTTATAGTCAGGAGGAGAAAATTGAAATGGTATGGCAAATAAATTATCGTATCTGCTTGCTGCCAAACCGGCAATTCCAATTCCGGTAGATTTTATAAAATTTCGTCTTGTAGTCATAAGGAAGGATTATTTTTAAAGTAAAATTAGGAATATTTTTAAGACTGAATCATTCAAATGGAAAAATGCATTGGGAAATACTTCCTTATTAGCAAGTGTTTCACAAAATTTCAAGCTGCAAAGCTAGCTCTCCAATCTTTCTTG
>CAIRHD010000312.1 GCA_903878265.1 uncultured Bacteroidales bacterium
ATGCAGGCTGGTTTCAGCGAGTCCTTATCGTGGCTTACATTTTTTACCAATAACTATTATGTACTTGCCGTTATAGCAGTTGGAATGAGTTTGATGCTAGTGTCGGAAGTACCATTGATTTCACTTAAATTCAGCAACCTTAAATTTGCTGATAACAAACCACAATTTATTTTGGTAGGTTTTGCCGTAATTTCATTTGTGGTATTGACATTTACTGCTGTGCCATTGATTATATTGGCTTATATAGTGCTTTCGCTGATTTTCAAACCTGATTTTAATAGGAAATAGATTGATGTTTTTGCGTGAATAATTTTGAACCACATTAGGCACAATAGGGCACAACAGGGATTCTATTTTAGCAAATCACGAATCCGTTATTTATAATGGGAAATCTTTTTTTCTTAATACTCCTTACTTCTGTCTTCAGACTTCCGACAATCTTTTTTTTTTTTTCTGCTAAATAAATTGGAGGTCGAAGAACTTACCTCCGCAACTCGAAATTACTCCCAAGATAAACCTTACGAACCTGTTCGTCGGCAGCAAGCTCCTCGGCAGTGCCCGATTTTAATACCGAGCCTTCAAAAAGCAGGTAAGCGCGATCGGTAATATTTAATGTTTCGTGAACGTTATGGTCGGTAATTAGGATGCCTATATTTTTAGCTTTCAGTTTTACGACAATATTCTGGATATCTTCAACAGCAATTGGATCCACACCGGCAAAAGGTTCGTCCAATAAAATAAATTTTGGGTCAGTTGCCAATGCCCTTGCTATTTCGGTCCTGCGCCTTTCACCTCCCGAAAGCTGTATCCCCATGCTTTTACGCACATGTTGCAAGCCAAATTCATCCAACAGCGACTCGAGTTTTTCTGACTGTTCCTTTTTTTTCAATTTGGTAAATTCGAGTACGGCACGGATGTTATCTTCAACGCTCAACTGCCTGAAAACAGAAGCTTCCTGTGCAAGGTAGCCAATCCCAATCTGCGCACGGCGATAAACCGGTTCGTTGGTAATTTCGCGATCGTCCAAAAAAACTTTTCCCTGTAAAGGCTTTATAAGGCCAACAATAATATAAAAAGAAGTTGTTTTTCCCGCACCGTTCGGGCCGAGCAGCCCAACAATTTCTCCTTGTTCCACCTGGATGGATACATGGTTTACAACGGTACGTTGGCGGTATTTTTTAACAATATCTTCGGTGCGTAATTTCATGTTTATATTTTCAACAGGCAAAAGTAGTAAAATATTTGTTTAAAGGGTTTGGGGGTTTGGTGTTGGGGTTTGGGGAATAGACGATTGTTGCTCAAAGCAAAGCATTTTTGAGATTTTCTAACTTTGTCTATTTCCGTTTAAGCTTTTCCTTTTGCCATCTACCTTTTAAAATGATTAAAAATCAAAATTCATCGAAACCATTAAGCCGAACGGTTTGATATTGGGATGATCATTGTAAAATAAACGCCAAACAGCATCTACCCGCAAAAACCGAAAAATATTTTCGATCCCGGCACCAGCTTCCATATATGGTTTGCTAATAAAATAGCTTCCGGTTGGCAATTCGTTGTATAGTTTGTTGGCGTATGATGTGTGTCCATAAGCCCCTTTAAACTGTAACACTTCGCGCCATTTCAATTTTCGAATGGCTGGGATCCGGTTAAGAAAAAAGCCTTGCATGTGGTAAATAAAATGGTACGATACATATTCATCACTGATAAATTCGTAATAGTTCATCAGGTTGAAAGCGTGATCGTCGTGATAAAACGTTTCGTTGCCTGGCAATATTTTCAATAATGGAAATGGCAACGTACCCCATGTTTTACCGGTTTCAATTGTGTATTTCAGCCATCCTGCCGAAAGGAAGCTAAACCATTGTGTAGTATTGAAGCGAAGGCTGTGGTACTTATATTCCCCATCAAACAAACCTTCGACACCGTAAGCATATTGTAGGTTGAACACAGGATATTGAGAACTTACAACGGTACGTTCAAACTCACCGGTCAGCACTTTTTCACGATAGCCGTAATGGATGTCAATAGCCAGTTCGGTAGTAATTATCTGGTTTCTTGGTATATAGCTGTCGCTAACGTGATCATAAAGATAAATGCCTGCACCTTCGAGTGTAAAAATCCTGCGGTTGGTAACCGTGAAAGTATTGCTGAACCCAGTAAACCATTCATGCTTATAGGAACCTTTGTATTCCGAAACCATGGAAAGCTTATCCTGCGGGTTTCTCCTGAAAAGTGAGTTTAAAATAAAGTCTTCCCTGAAAGCACCCCGGGCCACACCCAATTGCTCCATATCATACTTATAGGATCCTGAAAGAACACGGTCTGGGGTTTTGTCCAACATATAAATAAAGCCCAAGCTGTATTTAAAATCCTGATCGTGTGTTCCATAAGCCACATAGCCATTCAGCATGAGGCGTGTTGAGAAATCGTTGCTGGTACGCGCCCCAATCCTGAACCGGTTGCCTTCGATTGCATTGTAACTATATGTTGAAGCATAAGGCCCCCACTCAATCTTCCCTTTTACATAATACCCTGTTGCTATCATTTTTATAATATCAAGATAAGTATTGAAAAGCGGCATCTGCTTCAGGGTATCGCTTAACTTATAAACAGAGGCTTCACGTTTTGTAAGAGCTTCGGGACGGGATTTTGCCCAAAATTCTTCGGTTTTCCGGTTAGCATCGTCTAAAACAATGATGTTGTTTGGCATTGAATATATTTTCTCGTCGCGTACCGGGTTAAAATCATATTTAGAATACATCACGGTACGAGTGCCAAAAAAACCCATGGTAATTTTTGGATCTTCCACAACGTTGAAATCGGCAACAGTTTGCTCGCGGGTAAGCATCCATTTTCCAGTGTTGGAAATGTCGAACTCTTGCGAAATAAGCATATCATTGATAAAATTAATATTTGCATCGCCAACCATGCGCATTTCCAGTTTTTTAATCGCGTACGAGGTATCGTTTACCCAAAAATTTCCGGTAAAAGCAAATTCCTGTTTCCTGCGCGGCTTAAACATGATATTATAACACCACTTATTGCCAATAAAAGTAGAATCTACCAAATAATACCTATAGTATAGAAGGCCGAAATTTGAAATAGGGCTAACAAAATTCTTTTGAAATAGGCTGATAAAATTGTCATAAATTTTTACATCTTGTGCCAGATTGCCAACAAATTGGGACATACTTGGGTTTTCGACCCCGGATATTTGCGAAGCTCGAATAATTTCTTTTCGCTCTCTTGGTGTCTTGCGGAAATATAAATCGGAGAAAGTCTCCGAAATCATTACCGGCAAATACACCTTCCCATTCACAACACTGGTATCCATTTGTTCAAAAACAAACTTGAATGGTTCAAGTATCCGCTTGTTCTGGAATTTTTTATTAAGGTTGTTGACATCAAACTGCATTTTCGTATAAGCCTGACATTGAAATGATTCAACCTTGTCGGGATCATTAAACGGTTTGTTTTCAATAATGCGGTGCAGGATTTTTTCGGCAGGGTTTTCACCCGGACGGATCACCACCCCGGAAAGCTCGTAACGTTCAGGATCCATCAAAATGTCAACTACTTGAAAACGGTTGCGTTGTATTGGCAGGTAAATGGTATTGTACCCAATGTAAGATGCCACAAGCGTGTCTGTTGCTTTGCGCGATTCGAGGGCAAAATGGCCATCGAAACCTGTGGTGGCGCCAATTTGGGTATCCTTGAAATAAATGCTGACAAAAGGGAGGGTGTCGCCGGTTTGTGCATCGCGGACCATACCCATAATTTTTGTTGCTTCCTGTGCATAACCATGCATCGGCAAGGCTGTTGCAAAAAGAAACAGCAATCCGGCTAAAGGAAAAACAAGTTTATTGAGTATTGGTTTATTCATATTTTTTGAGTGAAGCAAAGTATGTGCCACAATTCAATTTGGCAGTGAAACCTCCGTGTTAAAAATAGTCAATTCATTTAAGTGTAGGTAGAAAGAGTTTTTATTGATGATAATTCCATTTTCAGAAAAAATAGGTAATTTCATTTCCCATTAACGGACAAAAGCCCCTCATGTTCAGTTTATTCTTTCAAGTCGTCCCAAAACTCAATGGCACGGCGCATGTGAGGTACTACTATTGTGCCGCCAACCAAAGTGGCTATGCCAAGCACTTCGAAAAGTTCTTCCTCGCTAACGTTATTTTCCTTGCATTTTAGTAAATGGTATTTTATGCAATCGTCGCAGCGCAAAACTAACGAAGCAACCAATCCCATCAATTCCTTTGTTTTTACAGGCAAAGCACCTGCCATATAAGCATTGGTATCAACGTTAAAAATCCGCTTAACCACTTTGTTATCAACCGAAAGGATGCGGTCGTTCATCTTGGTACGGTATTCGTTAAATTGGTCTGCTTTTTCGCCCATTAGTTGGTTATTAGTTTATAGGTTGATGGGTTTATTGGTTGATGGCGATGCAATGAGCAGAGTGTAGATGGTTACTTGTTATTTGTTTACAGGCGATTCACAGAGCAACATCAAAACTGAATGTCAAAATCATGTTCTCCTAATTTGCAATCGCCTAATTTCCAAATTATCGGATCATCAAATTATCGCATTATCACATTCCTTTATCCCACTATTTTCAAATTTTCAAATTATCCCCTCCTTTAATATATCATGCAAGTGAATCACCCCCATATACCTTCCTTCGTCAACAACCAAAAGTTGGGTGATATTCTTCGACCGCATCAGATCAAGCGCATCGCTAACCAACTCATCTGAAGAAACAGTAAGTGGATTGGCCGAAAGTATATCTTTAGCCGTAAGCATAGAAACATCGGTATTTCCCTGCAGCATCCGGCGCAAGTCGCCATCGGTAATAATGCCGGCCAATTTGTCATTATCAATAACGGCTGTGCATCCCAAGCGTTTCGACGAAATTTCGAGGATAATTTCCCTAATGCCCTTTTCGACTGATACAGTAGGTTTCTCATTATGGAAATAAAGATCGGCAACACGGAGGTAAAGTCTCTTTCCCAACGCACCGCCAGGATGGTACTTTGCAAAATCACCAGCAGTGAAACCACGACATTCGAGCAAGGCAACCGCCAACGCATCGCCCATCACCAATTGAGCAGTGGTACTCGATGTTGGAGCCAGGTTATTAGGGCAAGCTTCGCGCGAAACTGATGAATCCAATATCACATCGGCTTGCATAGCCAGATATGAATTTAAGTTCCCGACAAGGGCTACCAATTTGTTCCCCATCAGTTTCAACAAAGGTACCAATACCTTTATTTCGGGAGTATTCCCGCTTTTCGAAAGGCAAATAACAATGTCTTGCTGACGAATCATACCCAAATCGCCATGTACTGCATCGGCTGCATGCATGAAAACTGCCTGTGTCCCTGTGGAATTAAGCGTCGAAACAATTTTTGCCGCAATGTTTGCACTTTTGCCAATGCCGGTAACCACAACCCTACCGTTAGATTGCAGGATAAGCTCAACGCATTTTACAAAATCGTTGTTGACGCTATTTTTAAGGCCTTCGATTGCAGCCGTTTCTTCTACAATAGTCCGCAGTGCAATCTGTTTTATTTCATCGGAAGATTTCAATGCCAAATTGTTAAATTGAACTGGCAAAGATAGGAAGAAAAGCCGGAACTGGCTTTTGAAACAAATCCGGCATTGAATAACCTATAAAATGCTTTTCAGAATACCTTGAAATAATATTTATGTGATTAATACATGGTAATGCACTAATAAAACGGCGAATTAACCGATATAAGGAAGGAATTAATCAAATCAAATTAATGATTGCTTTGATTTTAATTATACTTTTGCACCCTTTTAAGAAGCTGGAAAATCAGGTTTGGTGGTTTTGCCTTAGATTTTCTGTGTTACATGCCAAAAAAACAGATTAAGTTCGTGATAAAAGCAATAAATAAAATAATTAAGTATTTTATTTATTCCACCTGAAAAAATTTAATCCCTTGTATTTCGGATTGTTACGGCGGAAGCTTTAAAATAAATGCCTGAAAAAATATTTTTTTTTGCATTTTCACAAAAAGTTGTATTAACTTTACCTTATTCAATGGCTAACCGGCAAAAGTTTGTGCACTTTAAGAAAAGTTGAAACCATTGGGTCGGGTTATGATTTTCAGATTGGCTGAACAAAAACAATTGATTAGTTGTGCCTGTGTTTTGAGGTTTTAGTTTAGCAACCTAATCCTCATCAGCAACTTAGCTAAATTACCAACAATGCAAGCACCAACAATAGGTGCGATTACAATGAATAATGTTTGAGTAATGAAAAAAAATGCAGATTTCAAGGATTACCCTTTGCAAACAACCCTCAAGAAAATATTTGGTTTTGAGAACTTTAAGGGAAATCAGGAAGCGATAATACGCAATTTACTTAAAGGCAACGATACTTTCGTAATTATGCCTACCGGTGGTGGCAAGTCAATGTGTTATCAGTTGCCTGCCATGTTCCTGCCAGGAACCGCTATAGTTATTTCGCCTCTGATTTCATTAATGAAAAACCAGGTTGATGCAATGCGGCAGTTTGGCGCCGATAAAGGCATTGCCCATGTATTGAACTCATCGCTATCGAAAGCCGAGATATTACAGGTAAAAAGCGACCTTACAGAAGGAAAGACAAAATTGCTCTATGTGGCTCCCGAATCGCTTACTAAGGAAGAGAACATTGCATTTTTCAGGGATATTAAAATTTCGTTTTATGCCATTGATGAGGCGCATTGCATTTCGGAATGGGGACACGATTTCAGGCCTGAATACCGGAGGCTAAGGCCGATAATTGATGCCATTGGGCAAGATGTGCCTGTTCTGGCCCTTACCGCTACCGCCACACCGAAAGTGCAACAGGATATTCTCAAAAGTCTTGGGATGCAGGAAGCGGCACTTTATAAATCTTCGTTTAACCGCTCCAACCTTTATTATGAGGTAAAGCAGAAAAACGATGATGTAAATAAAGATGTGATCAGGTTTATAAAGATGCACACCGGCAAATCGGGTATTATTTATTGCCTGAGCCGCCGACAAGTTGAGGAACTTGCCGAAACATTGGTGGTAAACGGTATAAAAGCTTTGCCTTACCATGCTGGCCTCGATTCGGCAATACGGGTCGAGAACCAGGATAAATTCCTCATGGAAGAATCGGATGTAATTGTTGCCACCATTGCTTTCGGGATGGGAATAGACAAACCTGATGTGCGTTTTGTTATCCATTACGATATGCCAAAAAGCCTCGAAGGCTATTATCAGGAAACAGGGCGGTCGGGTCGCGATGATGGCGAAGGAATTTGCCTGGCATTTTACGCTTACGAGGATATTGAGAAACTCGAAAAATTCAGCAAAAACAAAGGCGTTGCCGAACAGGAAATTGCCAACCAACTGTTGATGGAAGTGGTTTCGTTTGCCGAATCGGCGATGTGCCGTCGCAAACAGCTGTTACATTACTTTGGCGAAATATATAAGGAAGATAATTGCGGCAACTGCGATAATTGTTTGCACCCAAAAACAAAAATTGACGGACGCGAATATGTTGACCTCGCATTGGAAGCAGTATTGGCGACCAAGCAATTATGCAAAGCAAAACATATCGTGAGTATCCTTATCGGCAAAATTACTTCGCACATTAAATCGTATAAGCACAACGAACTAGATATTTTCGGCAAGGGGATGGGCGAAAGCGAACGTTTTTGGGATGGTGTTGTACGACAGATGCTCATTGAAAGGCTTGTGGTTAAAGACATCGAAAATTATGGCATCCTCAAAATCACTCATGAAGGGCAGAAGTTTTTGAAAAAACCGTATGCTTTAATGGTAGTAAAAGATACCGACCCAGAGGATGGAGACGATGATGAAATGATGTCGGGTGGTGGCGCACGCACAAGCACTACTGACAAAACCCTTTTCTCGCTTTTGAAAGACCTGCGGAAAGAGCTCGCCCGCAAAGAAAGCTTGCCACCGTTTGTAATATTCCAGGATCCTTCGCTAGAAGATATGGCGATACAGTATCCGATAAATATGGACGAACTGCAGCGCATTACTGGCGTGGGAGCAGGCAAAGCCCAGAAATACGGTAAGCTGTTCTTGGAACTTATTTCTTCGTATGTTGAAGAAAATGAAATAATACGGCCAATGGATATGGTGGTAAAATCGGTGGTCAATAAATCTGGACTTAAAGTTTATATCATTACAAATATCGATCGTAAAATCCTGCTCGAAGATATTGCAACAGCCAAAAACCTCACCGCCGACGAGTTGCTCACCGAAATTGAAAGCATAGTGGATTCGGGCACCAAACTTGACCTCACTTATTACCTAAACGAAACCATTGACCCTTACCACCAGGAAGAAATAAGAGATTATTTTATGGATGCCGAGACTGATTCGGTTGAGCAGGCACTAAAGGATTTGGGCGAAAATGAGTTTACCGAGGAGGAAATTAGGTTGGTGCGTATCAAATACATTTCCGAAGTTGGCAATTAATTCTTTAACAGATAAGCGTTTTTTTTAACTTTGCAGCCTGATTCATTTAAGTATGGGTCAGGTTGTTTTTATAATAAATCAGATATTCCTACGAAATGACAGAAGAAACAAACAACGCCATCGAGAACATTGCCACACCCGAAAACACGGCAATAAAACCTGAATTCGTACCAACTCAGGAACCGACTACTCCAGCCCCAACAAACAAAGCAAATCCGCTATTGCTGGCATTCAACGCATTGTTGCTTGTAGGCCTTGTTGTTTTATATATACTCCATTTTACGGGTGCCGGAAAGTCTGGAAATTCCATTGGGGGTGCAGTTGCAAAAGCAAATAAAGGAAGTATTTCGGTTGCTTTTGTTAACAACGACAGCATTTTAGGGAGTTACGAACTGGTAAAAAAAATGCGTGCCGACCTCGAAGCCAAAGGCAAACGCCTCGAAGGTGAAGTAGCATCCAAGCAACAGGCTTTCGAAAAAGATGCAGCTTATTTTCAGGATCAGGTGGCCAAGAAATCCATAAGCGACCAGAGCGCCCAGGAAATTTACGGTCAGTTGCAACAAAATCAAAAAGCTATTTATGATCTTCGCGACAGGTATGCTGCCGAATTGCAACAAAGCGAAATGGACATGAATGTTGCCCTGATCGATTCGGTCATGAATTTCCTGAAACGCTATAACGACAAATATAAGTTCGATTACATCCTCGGCTTCACTAAAGGTGGCAACATACTGTTTGCCAACGATACACTCGATGTAACCAACGATGTAATAAAAGAACTTAATATTGCGTATAAGGAAAAACACGGTGGAAAATAAGGTTTTCCCAATTAGGACCCTTTCACATATTGCACCTTAAACGAGGTGAACACGAGACATAAACAACACCGGTATCCATATCATGAAAAAGTGGGCTTATATTTTCTGCATGGCTTTGCTTTGGGCATCGTGTAGCAGCATTTTTAACTCCAAACCTGTTGGAACCCTTAGCCAAAGCCAAATGGTTGACCTTCTTGTTGATATACATTTAACCGAAGCGACATATAAAATGGCTAATGATTCAATTTCAAGGTTAGATGATACCACTGGAATCCGCCAACGATTTGCACAGGTTTTCAGAAAACACGATATTAAGCCAGACAGGTTCAACAATAGCCTGAATTATTACATCGAGCATATCGAAGACCTGAATAAAATATATTCAGAAGTTATTGTAAAGTTGACTGAAATAGATGCGCGGCTTACACCGAAACCTGCTGCATCACCCGAGAGGAAAAACCCCATTGCCGGTCGGAACACAAAGGCTAACATGGCAAACCCATGGTATCTTACCTTGGATAAAAATCAGAAACCAATTGAATTTCAGTATTTTGATTTTGATAAATATCCTTTTACGGCGAATAGATGTCCTGCTAGATAGGCTGTTGCAACAACTGTGGCGGATATTTAATTTTCGGCAATGTTTCTGCTTGCACAAAAAAATGAAATGCAGATAAAACAGATTTTCGATTAAAGATCAAGCTTGTTTTTACGAAATTAGCAAAAATCAGTTACCTGCACTTGTTTTCTCTGCATTCCAACAATAATATTTGCAACTTTTACCCTTCCAATTCCCCGCTATAAAACTTGTAAAACCAAATAATGGTTTCTATGCCTTTATAAAAGCATTCAAGATGGTAATTTTCGTTAGGTGAATGGGCAGCATCGGTATCGAGGCCAAAACCCATCAATATGCTCTTTATTCCCAAAACCTGTTCGAAAGTTGAAATGATCGGGATGCTTCCACCACTGCGAACCGGAATTGGTTTTATTCCGTAAACCGCTTCGTAGGCTTTGCTTGCAGCGCGATAAGCGGCTGTATCGGTTGGTGCTACATAAGGGAAACCGCCATGATGTTCGGTAACTTTTACTTTTACCGAAGCGGGTGCAATAGCTTCGAAATGTCTTGCAAAAAGTTCTGCAATTTTATGTGGCTCCTGGTGAGGCACCAATCTCATGCTGATTTTTGCAAAAGCTTTGGATGGCAACACCGTTTTTGATCCTTCTCCGGTATAACCGCTCCAAATTCCATTAACATCCAATGATGGGCGTATTCCGGTACATTCGTTAACTGTAAAGCCTTTTTCGCAGAGTGTGGTTTTAATATTCAGTTTTTTCTTGTATTCTTCCAGATTAAACGGTGCGCGGGCCATATCCCGGCGTTCTTCAATCGTGAGGGTTAATACATCATCGTAAAAACCTGGTATGGTTATATGGTTGTTTTCGTCGTGCAACGAAGCAATCATTTTAGCTAATATATTGGCTGGATTGGCAACCGCTCCTCCATAAAGTCCTGAATGTAAATCCTTGTCGGGGCCGGTTACTTCCACTTCCATATAAGCCAGGCCGCGAAGACCAACTGTAATGCTTGGGGTATCAATTGCAATCATGCTGGTATCCGAAACCAATATCAAGTCGGCTTTTAGCAATTCGGTATGGTTTGGAAGCCATTTTGCCAAAGCTGGCGAACCCATTTCTTCTTCGCCTTCGATTAGCCATTTTACATTGAATTGCAGTTGGTTGGCAGAAAGCAGGTATTCAAACGCCTTTACCTGCATAAAAAGCTGGCCTTTATCGTCAACAGCACCGCGGGCAAAAATTTTCCCATCGCGGATTTCGGGTTCAAAAGGAGGCGAATCCCACAAATTTAGTGGGTCAACAGGCATAACATCATAATGCCCATACACAAGGATTGTCGGCTTGGCCGGATCTGCGGTTTTTTCGCCATACACAACCGGGTGACCCGTGGTTGGCATAATTTCAGCTTTGTCAACACCCGCTTTAAGAAGTTGGTCAACAACATATTGCGCAGTTTTTACCATGTCGCCTTTATGTTCGTTTTCGGAACTTATGGAGGGTATCCGTATTAAGCCGAACAGCTCGTCGAGGAAGCGATCTTTGTTGGTTTCGATGTAGTTTTTGATTGGGTCCATTAAAAAAGCAGGTTAAATTGTAAAGGATAAAAGTATAAAAAAGGGCATTAAGTATTTTGCTTACCAGAAATATTTCAGATTTATTTTATCATCACTTTTTTTGTAAAAACTTGTTGACCCGTGTCAATTTTGAAAAGGTAAATCCCAGGTTTAAATCCTGACAAATCAATGTGTTCCTTTTTTTGAGAACACTCAGACTCAAGGACAACCCGGCCCAATTCATCGAATACCATTAATGAATAAGGTTTGGTTGACTGGCTGAATTCAATAGTCACTTCAGTTGAAGCAGGGTTTGGATAGATTTTAATCCCATTTTCTTGGTTTTCGGCCTGGGATACAATTAAAATCTGAGTATCAAATTTACAAGTATCGGAGCCTAACAGGTTATATGCGATTAGTTTGCTATGAAATACCCCGCTACCAGGAAAAGTATGTGTTGGTGCCCATAAAGCGGAAAAGGTGTTGTCGCCAAATTCCCATTTCACTGAAGTGGAACAATACGACAAATTAGTATAATCAACCGTGAACGAATTTGCTGTATGCGATTGGTTTGCAAGCGGTTTGGCAGGAGTAACGGTGATAAAAATGGAACCCACAACGCCTGTGTCAACATGGCACAAATACACATAACCCGATGTTTCGAGATGCACAATTGGCGAACTTGCCGATGAATCTGCAAACAGCCAGGCCGGCGCCCAGTAGTAGCCCGTAAAGTCCTCAATACAGGCATCCAAGCATACAAAATCGTTGCACCTTTGTTCTATTTCGGCAATCGGAAAATTTAAACATATTTCATTGGCACCTATCGAAGCCACAGCTTGGCGGAGCGTACTGTCAATATCGTAATCATAATAATACCCCTGGAGCGGGATGGCTTTATGTATCAACACCGGATTGGTGGCGTGCAAATCGCTGTCGGACACATACATGGCATCATAAAACGAAGCATC
>CAIRHD010000313.1 GCA_903878265.1 uncultured Bacteroidales bacterium
ATTCCATACAAGGTCAGCAAAGTAACCGAATCGGCTGTATTCAAATCGACAAGTATTTTTTTCTTGATCTCCTTGGTTTCGGGCTTGCGCTCGGCGTATTCGTTTTTTTGCTCAGGTATTGAGATGTATGGTTCCAAAATTTCGTATTCGGAGGGCGAAATACAAAACATACGTTTAAAATCTTCCTTTTTGTAAAACTTCCCTCCTTTGGCTTCGTAATTCTTAATGATTTTTATCTGCCAGTCCTTTAATCCCAGTTTGCTCCATTGTTCCGATGGCAACAAGTTAGGGTTGAAAATGAAAGGGGAAATTTTATTTTGGGCAACCGAGCGATCCATCTGTTGGAAATCGAGCCTTCGTGCTTCGTTTACTGAATCGGTGGCATTTTTCAGGCTATTTTCAAACAATTCAATATCCTTTGCAAATTGCAAATATTCAGCGTTGTTGTCCTTAAAAGTTACTTTATTAAAATAAGGGTATGCCAAAACCACGATAATTATAACAATAACTACCACAATGCCAATGCGTTCTCCTTTATTAAAATTGAAGTAATTCTTTACATCGTCGAACATCAAAGCCAAATGTTAAATAAAACGCCCAATTACACATATTGAGACAAAGAATTCACTACCCCGATATTTATCAATTATTCTTTCTGCCCCCATTTTTGCCAAATATAATATATTGGCGCACCGCTCAACACAATTATCAATCCTGGCCATGTAAATGCAGGTTTGTAAATTAGCAGAACAAACATCACCAAAGAAGCTGAGGCCATATAAAGCAAAGGGATAAACGGATAACCAAAGGTTTTATATGGGCGTTCGGCATTGGGCTGTTTTTTCCTTAGAACAAATATTCCGGCAATGGTTAAAACATAGAAGATGAGTACCGCAAACACCACATAATCGAGCAAGTTAGAATACGTCCCGGATAAACAAAGTAGCGAAGCCCAAACTGCCTGCACCTTAAGCCCGGCTGCGGGAACCGAATATTTGTTCAGTTTTCCAGCACTTGTAAAAAACAATTTATCCTTTGCCATGGCATAATAAACCCTTGCACCAGAGAGGATAAGGCCATTGTTGCAACCAAAAGTAGAAACAACCACAAAAGCAGCCATAAGGATTGCTGCCGTTGAACCAAACAATCCGAACATTGAAGCAGATCCCAAACGGTCGTTTACTGCATGTTGGATACCTCTTTCAAAAACGCCGGCTCCATCGATAGATCCCCGGAGAGGAAGTGCATTGAGGTAAACAAAATTTGCCAAAATGTAAAGTATGGTAACAAGCGTTACTCCAGTTACAAGGCTCAAGGGAATGTTCCGTTTTGGGTTTTTCACTTCTCCGGCAGCGAAAGTGATGTTGTTCCAGGCATCTGACGAAAACAACGAGCCAACCATTGCAACACCAATAGCTGCAATCAATGCCCATCCGCTCAACACTTTACCGTCCAATGCAATAGGTTCCCAGAAATAACTTTTATTTACGGCCAATGCATCTGCATTTCCTGCAAAGAACAAACCAAGTACGATAAAACCAATCAGTAAAGCAACTTTTAGGAAAGTAAATACATTCTGGACCCATTTCCCATTTCGTATCCCAAAAAGGTTGTTGAAAGTAAGCAAAAGTATCATAGAAATTGCTAATAGATGAACCGTGCTGATTTTCAGGAAACCGAGATCAATCAAAATATTGCTTTCGGAAAACCAAGGCACAAGCACTCCTGCAAATTTGGCAAATGCCATGGCTACGGCGGCAATTGTCCCGGTTTGTATTACCGTAAAAAAAGTCCAGCCATATAAAAAACCTGCAAAGGGGTTAAATGCTTCGCGTAAATACACATATTGTCCACCGGCCTGTGGCATCATCGAAGCCAGTTCGCCGTAGCTGAGTGCTGCAAAAATGGTCATAAGCCCGGTAATGACCCAAACAACCAGCATCCAACCTGGCGACCCTACATTTCGGGCAATATCTGCACTTACTATGAAAATGCCCGATCCAATCATTGAACCGGCAACGAGTGCTGTGGAATCTATGAACCCCAGACTTTTTTTGAAATCGGTTTCTTTTATTGCCATGAGAGCTATTTTATTGACATTAATACAATTTATTTAAGTGCTGACCGAATCCAGCCGACTAAAGGACAAAACTATTTATAACTATTCACCCCTTTTAAGCCACAGATTCACAGATTATTAGTTATGAGTATTAGGATTAAGAACGCAATAATTTCACTGATTCATTTTTTTCTAACTGCCTTTGGCAGGTGAAAAAATTCAATTAAATCTGTGAATCTGTGGCATTTATGCAACTTAACTTTATTTAATCAGGGGCTGAATAGTTACAACTATTTTAATTTGCTTTTCCGTAAAACACTATGCGAAATTCCGTAAGTGAAATAAATAACAAGTCCGATTGCCATCCAAACAATGAGGCGCAGCCATGTGTCCAAGGGCAATGAAAACATCTGTATCAGGCAGATAATGGCACCCAAAGCAGGGATGTAAGGAACCCAGGGAGTGCGGAATGGACGGTGGAGTTCCGGTTTCCTGACGCGAAGGAATATGATTCCGACGCAAACAATTACAAATGCAAGCAGTGTCCCAATCGAAACAAGTTCACCAAGAATACCAATCGGTAAAATACCTGCAAATATCATTGCTGCAATGCCTGTAACTATGGTGCTTACATGAGGCGTTTTAAACCGTTTATGAACTCTTGAAAATGCAGGAGGCAACAACCCATCTTTCGACATAGAATAAAATATCCTTGGTTGCCCAAGCAACATCACAAGAATTACAGAACTAAGCCCAGCGATTGCAGCAATTTTTATAATCGGGCGCAACCAAAACATGCTTGACCCCATGGCATCTACACCAACTGCAACAGGATCAGCAACATTCAATTGGGTATAACTTACTATTCCGGTCAATACTATTGCCATCAGGATATAAAGCACGGTTGATATGCTGAGCGACCCTAAAATACCCCAAGGCATATCCCTTTGTGGGTTTTTAGATTCCTGTGCGGCAGTGGATACGGCATCAAAGCCGATGTAAGCAAAGAAAATAACCGCTGCACCCCTAAATATGCCACTTATACCAAAATGGCCCCATTCACCGGTGTTTTTGGGAATAAAAGGATGCCAATTGCCGGTTTTGATAAAGGCAAATCCAATTCCGATAAAAACGATGATTACGGATACTTTAATAATAACCATCAGGTTGTTGAAATTGGCGGATTCGGAAATGCCAATAACTAATAAGGTAACAAGCAGCATAACAACAAACATTGCAGGCAAATTCATGATTGCTGTTACATGCTGCAACGAATCAATGTTTAATGTTGCCAATGACTCTTTCGATAAGGACGAAAGTGGTTTCCATCCCATGTTGGGTATATCATATAACACTGTTCCCGTGGCTGCTGTAAATTTTGTGGGAAGAAAAATACCGAAATCTTTCAAAAAACTGACCACATAGCCCGACCAGCCAACCGCCACAGTTGATGCTGCAAATAAGTATTCGAGAATAAGGTCCCAGCCAATAATCCATGCAATAAATTCGCCAAGGGTCGCATAACCATAAGTGTAAGCACTACCAGCTATAGGTATCATAGAGGCAAACTCAGCATAGCAAAGCCCGGCCAATGCACAGGCAAAGCCTGCAACCACGAATGAAAGTACTATTGCCGGACCTGCATAGGTAGCTGCCGCCTGGCCTGTGAGCACAAATATTCCGGCTCCTATAATTGCACCTACTCCTAAAGTTGTAAGGTTCAACCTGGTTAACGTGCGTTTTAATCCAGTGCCGCTATCTTGCGACTCTTCGAGTAATTTATTCAAGGGTTTTGTAGCAAACAACGATTTCATCATAAGTTTGTGATTTTACTTGTTATTGTTTTACTTGATTTGAAGAATCTATAAAAGGCATTTTTAGGAGCGTATTTCCAAGACTGCAAGATAGGCATTTTTTATTATCGCAATAGTGTGATTTCAATTCGATCAGGGCTTGGGTATTGGCTGCATTAGTAACATCCATGCCGAGGGCTGCCCATTTTCGGATTATC
>CAIRHD010000314.1 GCA_903878265.1 uncultured Bacteroidales bacterium
CGGCTACATCTGCGTAAAATTTCTATAAGGCCAGTCCTTAAAACCTAGAAATCTACAATATTTACCAGAGCCTTCCGATCCGGTTTTGCCCCATGCAAGAACTATCTTACGAAGGACAGGCATTATAAAAATACGATAGCGGTTCTTAGCTGGAGGTATGTGCGGAAGGGCATGTGCGCAGCAATACACTGCAACGACAAAAGCCTGGAATTGTGCCACCTTTCATGCCTTGTATTGCGGGAAGATACCTCCGGATTAGAAACGCATTGTATTTTTATAAAGCCTTGACTTTTTCGTTCTTTTGCGTCAAGGCAAAAGGACAAGAAAAAAAAACAGAAATACATTCAGAAAAAACTCTTAAACTCTTAAAGCCCTTCAACACATCAAAATAATATTTAGCCGTGTTCTCCGTGCCTCTGTGGTCCTTTTTTTTGTGATTATATATCGCAGATTTTATCCCATTTGCAGTATAAATGCGAAACAAGGGCGTGGCTTATTTCCGTATTCATGGGGCGAATTTTTTGTCATCCTTGAATAGTGACAAGAATACTTCGCTACCACTTGAACAAGGTTATAATAGAAAGTTCGTGATATATACCAACAAAAACAGCCACCCTATTTCAGGATGGCTGTTGTTTGCTGATGTTACGGCAAAGTGAGGTGGTAACTGAAAAGCCGCCACTGCACTTGCCTTGGTTACGGATTTATCGTAATCCACTTGGTTACTGTATCTATGCAGCCGAACACAGGGTCGGTTTCGGTTACCGTTACATAGCCGGGGTTTATTACGCCGCAAGGGAAATCCCAGGTAAGCGTGAGGCAGTTGCGGTTGGGGAAACAGATTTCGGGGTTGCCATGGCTGGCATTCCAGGTGTAATGGTTGCCGGACCTGTAGGGCGTGGAGTAGGTTACTACATCGCCTTGTGTTACGCTGCTATTGCCCGAAATTATGGGGAGTGGTTTTACGGTTACTTTCCACACCTGAGCCGAGGTATTCCAACTAGTGTTGCAGGTCCCATCCTTTGCCTGCCGGCGGTACCAGGTGGTTGCCGTGAGGTTGGCTGGTGGGTTGTAGCTTGCTGCATTTGTGGCAATATCGCTCGGTGTGCCCGTAAAATCGGCGTTTAGGCTGCTTTGCCACTGGTAGGCAATTGAGGCATCGCCCCCGCTGGCTGGAATAGAATCGCCGATTTGTGCAGGATCGAAGTTGTAGCAAATGGTTTCGCCAGATTTTTTGATGCTTCCTTCGGTGAAAACGGGGCGGACGGTAAGGGCAGCATAACCGCCGGTTACGGCAGTGCAAACCCCGCTCTGCACTTTTGCCCTGTAATTGGTTGTGGTAATAAGGTTGGTGGCAGTGTAAATAGTATTGGTATTGGCAAAATCGTACCAGTTAGCCCCGTCATTGGTGGTGTATTGCCAATTCAAAACAGTTCCCGTTTGGCCGTAAAGGGTCAACAAGGTACTGTTGGTGCCGTAGCACACCGGGGTGCTGCCCGATATATTGCCTCCGTTTGAGGCCGGATCAACCACCCAGTTGGCAACAGCAGTTGTGGAAGCAGGGCAAAAGCTGGAGTTGCGGTAAGTCCTTATCTCCACTTCCGTTTTGCCTGTAGTTGAAATATTATCGCCTGTGGTATAGCAACTCCACGATGACCAGCCGGATATGGTTTTAGTCCGGTATTCAAGCTGATCTATCCCATCCCCGTAACTTCCTATGGCCGTGAGGCTTGCCGACACATTGCTGCCAATGCAAACATTTGACTGGTTCGGGGTTTTTGATAGGGAACCGGTAGACGGGCTGCATGTTGAACAAACAGTAACATTGCTGCTGAATTCATACGCGCCCATGTCAATAGTGGAGGGTGAAAATCCATAAGGTGAATACCGGCGGTTGTTTCCGGCAAGGTCTGTTAGCTGCTCGTCGGGTACTAAGTTGTATCCCTGGTCGATAGCTGGGGAACAGGACTGTAACTGAAAGTTTGAGGAGCTGACAAACATCGGGTTTCTACCAAACAGAACTCCAGTTCCGCAAGTTAAACCCGGTAAGCAGGTTGACCCGCAACCGACTTTATCATCAAACAAAGTATATCCTGCTATTGCCGAGCCGCCTCCATCGTTGCTGACGCTATTTCCCGAACCGGATGTATTCCCGGAAACGATGGAATTGAGCAGGGTAAGGTAGCATCCGGGACGAAAAAGGGAAATGGCTCCGCCTTTTGTGGCGGATATATTGTTCGCTATGGTTGAATAATAAACCTGAACATCGCCACGATAGATCATGATAGCGCCACCGCCATCATCACCCGATCCATCTGCACGGTTTCCATAAAACAGACAGTTGATAAACTTTGTAACATTGGTTCCGGCCAGGCTCCGGCTAACCTGTACTGCTCCCCCTGATCCCGAGCCGCTATTGTCATTGCTATTGTTATCGTGAAATACAGTATTGATAAATGTAAAATACATATTTCCACCTGAATTATTCCATCCAACATTAACAGCGGCTCCTCCTTGAAAAGTTTGGTTCAGATAAAATTCACAATTGGTTATGTTCCCCTGCACGGTAAACGAACTCCCACTATATACTGAAATAGCGCCACCGCCTTTCCCGGAAATATTGTTAGAAAACTTACAATTGTCAATAGTCATCTGACAACCGTTGTCACCATATATCGCGCCGCCCTGGTATTCCGCATAGTTGTTTTTAAAGGTGCAATTTCTGAGTGTGATACGATTATCGGCCAGGAAAATTGCCCCTCCTGCCTCAAAGTTATTTAAAACATTGGCGTTTCCATCCTGAATGGTCAACCCATCGAGTGTTATTCCGTCGGGGCAGGCACCCCAACCCGTCCAAAATACATTATAACTATTGTCGGATGGGTTGCCAAGGGTACCGATATCCCCACTCAGGATTGTGATATTGGCGGCGAGATTTCTCTGGGAAGTGGAGGACTCCCATCCGGCAAAACCGCCATAAATGGCTTGTTTGTTATAAATAACAAAACTGGTTTCCCGCTCATCAAGATAGTAACCCGGCTCGCTGGTGGGCAGGTAAAATCCGGCTTTCACCCATATCTGGTCAGTATAGTCGGCGATGTACGTTCCTTGATTTACTGTTTTAAAAGCTGTAGCCCAGCTCAAGCCATCGCCGGAATCATCGGGTCGAGCGGCATCAACATAATAAACTGTACCCGAAACCTGTTCAGGAACAAACGAAAGAAATCCTGCAAAAAGGATTAACAGGAAACTGAATGTGAAAATCTTCTTCATGTCTTTTATATTTTTTTGTACGTATTTTTTTTTTGTAATTGTTTATTTTCTTCTCACACCTGATACCCATCAATTGTGATGAAAAGGTAATGGTCGGGTTGCGCTAACCTACTCCGGAAAATCAATGGAAAGTCGAATTTTTTCATTGTCCGATTTTTATAATTATTGTGAAATCACTGGTTTTGTTTCAACAGGAACAGGAGTTTCTGTTTCTGTCTTTTTCTTTCCAAACGAATCTAAATTAAACAACAGGGTAAACCTAATAGTGTTAGCAAGAGGGCTATTTCGCTGAACAGGAATTACATACGAAAAATCAATTGCCGCAATATTCATTTTTACCCCAACTCCGGCAGTAAAATATTTACGATTTCCCTTGTTTTCAGACTCATTAAAATAGCCAGCTCGTAAAGCAAATTGCTTATTGTACCAATATTCTGCACCCATAGATACGGTAACCTCCTGAATTTCTTCTTTAAGACCACCTGGAGCATCGGTAAAAGAACTAAAGAGAGAGCTGATAACAGATTTGTTATTCGTATTGGTATAAACTGCAGACGGAGTAGAAACAAGCAGTTTATTAAAATCCAACGATAAGGACAGTACATTAAACTCATCAAAGGCGTTGGTAAATGTTCCACCCAGCCTCATA
>CAIRHD010000315.1 GCA_903878265.1 uncultured Bacteroidales bacterium
TAGTGCTGAAATAGAGCCAAGGTTTTATACTTAACTATCTTCCGATTATCGGAATAGGATAAGATTCAAAATAAAAACGTGTGTATTGAAGCTTTTGAACAATTGGATGCGAGGCTTTGAACAATAGAACAATCGAATAAATGAACATTTGAACAATCGAAGTACTTTGAACTTCTTTAACCTTGAACGCGAAGCATTGAACTTTGAACAAAATATTTGAACCTTACACCCTTTTTCCATGTTAGCCGATCTTCAACATATCACCAAGTATTACGAACAGCCAGGTTCCGATATCCGCACCATGGTCCTGGATGACATTTCGTTACAAATTAATGAAAATGAACGGATTGCCATTGTGGGGCCTTCTGGCTCGGGTAAAAGCACTATGCTCAATATTCTTGGTACACTGGACAAGCCAACTTCGGGGAAAGTTTTTCTTGATGGTTTGCCAATCGAACAATTCGATAATAACCACCTGGCCGAAATACGAAATTCTTTTATCGGCTTTGTTTTCCAGATGCACCATTTACTGCCACAACTTACACTTCTCGATAATGTGTTGCTGCCACTTCTCCCTAAAAAAGATAAAACCGCCCGGAAATCAGCGCAGGAGCGTGCTTTATACCTGATTGAAAAAGTTGGTTTATCAGCACATATCGGCAAATTTCCCTTCCAGCTTTCGGTTGGCGAATGCCAGCGTGCAGAGGTTGTTCGTGCTTTAATCAATCAACCTCGTTTATTGCTCGCCGATGAACCAACCGGATCCCTGGATTCTGCAAATGCCAACCAACTTGCGACTTTACTTTCCGAGTTAAACCGTGAGCAAAAAGTAGCCCTGGTTATTGTTACCCATTCTGTGGAACTGGCGGGGAAAATGGATAAAATTTATCAATTGCACGAAGGGAAATTGATATTAGGATAGCAATGAAAAAATGAAGGTCAATGGTTGAAAGTCAAAGGTCAAAAGTCGTGACAAATATTACTAATTTGTAATTAAAGGTTGTTTCGATTAAACCCAAAACTATATTCAAATTGTCTAAAAAAAGTAATCCAGTCGGATACAAGCTTTTTGAATTCACAGCTTAACTTTGCCCTTTGAGTTTTGCACTCTTACTTTTGAACTACTTTATTCACTAACCCTAAAACCCAACTCCCTCCCCCAAAATGTCCCTATTCTCTCTCATTTTCAGCAACCTGAAATTCTATCGTAAACCGTGGCTGGCGATTCTGGTTGGTACGGCTATCAGCACTGCTGTATTGACGGGCGCCTTGGTGGTTGGTGATTCAGTGCGGTTTAGTCTTGGTAATCTGACTGATATCCGGTTAGGGAAAACCCGTTTTGCGGTTCAATCGGGCGACAGGTTTTTCAGGCAGCAATTAGCCATTGAACTTTCGGAAAAAACAAAAAGTCCTGTAGCCCCTTTGCTCCAACTCGAAGGTATTACTATTAATTCAGAAAAGGATTCACGCATAAACCGTGTGGAAGTTATTGGTATTGATGATCGTTTTATAAAATTTTGGGGTGTCTCTATAAAACAACCATCTGAAGATGAAGCCATACTAAGCCAAACGGTTGCCGAAAAATTAAATTTGAAAACTGGTGAAGAATTCCTGCTGAAATTGCACAAGCAATCCAAAGCATCTGAAAATGCACCCTTTGTTTCCGAAAAAGAACCCTTGGTTACCTTTCATTTGAAAGTTTCAGCAGTTGCCGATGACAAGCAAATGGGGCGTTTCAGCCTGAAAACCAACCAATCGGCACCCTTCAATATTTTTATTTCCCTGAAAACGATGGCCCGCAAGGTTGATTTAACCGGAAATGCTAATCTATTGCTGATTGCCGAAAATATAGATGAAAAACAGTATGCCAAAAACCTGGATTCATTGATTCGTCTTTGCTGGCAACCGGAAGATGCCGGTCTTGAATTCAGGAAACTGCCGGAAACCAACTCCTTTGAAATCCGTTCGGGCCGTATATTTATCGATGACAATGCCTCGAAAGCTATTCAAAAAACCATTCCCGATGCCAACCCCGTTTTCACTTACCTGGTAAATGATATTTCGGGAAACGGCAATTCAACTCCATATTCGTTTGTAACAGCCACCGAAAATAAAGGATTTCAACTTTCTGAAAAAGAAATTATTATCAACAATTGGCTGGCAAGCGACCTAAAAGTAAAA
>CAIRHD010000316.1 GCA_903878265.1 uncultured Bacteroidales bacterium
AGGTTCCCAAGGCAATGACATTATCATGGGCTGGAACCGTACCGACCGTGGAACTTCCAACAGACCTGAATTCTTTTATACCGACAGGTGGACAGGTGCAGGAAGCACAAATTCCTGGTTTAGGGCCGATTTAACAAACCCTTATGTTTATAACAGCGATCTTATGGTTTTCAACGGTTCCTATCTGAGGATCAAACAAATACAGTTAGGTTATACCATGCCAAAAGAGATGGCTCAAAAACTGCATTTGGCAGGCGCACGTATTTACTTCTCCCTGGATGATTACTTCACATTCACCAAATATCCGGGAATGGATCCTGAAGCAGGAAGTACCGAAAATAACAGTCAGGGAATCGACCGTGGTATGTATCCAACCCCACGCAAATTCATGACCGGTGTTTCAATCAGCCTTTAATCAATAGTTTATAATTGTTGAAGTAAGTATCAAACAAATCAATTTAAACACAAAAAAAATGAAAAATAGATTCATACATAAAATTCTGGTCGTATTGGTCGCTATTACGGCTGTTACTTCGTGCAGCAAGGACTTTCTCGAAGTTGCCCCGGTAGGGAAAATCCCGGTCGAAAATTTCTACAAAACCGATGAAGATGCATTCAGGGGGCTTATCGCTGCCTACGACATCCTTCAGTGGACCAATGCCCGCGACTGGCAATCGGTTTATCTTGCCAAAACATTGCCTTCGGATGAGTCCACATGTGGCGGAAGTTCGAGCGGCGACCAACCTCCTTTGCAGGAAATGGATAAATTCAACTACGGTGCCAGCAACTCGATTGTTAAAGGTGCTTACGAAGGCAACTATTATGGGATTTACCGTTGCAACATGGTAATCACCAAAGTTGATCCAATAAATGATTTCCGCAAACAGATAATTGCCGAAGCCAAATGCCTCCGCGCTTATTATTATTCCGAACTTGTGATGATGTTTGGGAAGGTTCCTCTTATTTTAAAAGAATTGGCACCAAGCGAATACAAACAACCACAAGCAGAAGTATCTACAATTTATGCCCAAATTGAAGAAGATTTAAAAGCTGCAATTGAAGTGCTTCCTAAAAAATCGGCTTTAGCTGCCGAAGATAAATTCAGGGTAACCAAGGGAACCGCTCAGGCACTTTTAGGCAAAGTTTTTCTATATGAGAAAAAATGGAAAGAATCGTCAGATGCTTTTGAAGCCGTAATTGCTTCAAACGAGTATCAGTTGTCAACAGATTACAGCACATTGTTCAAAGCTGACCAAGAACTTGGCGACGAATCCATTTTTGAAGTAATGTTTGTAAATACAAAAGGTTACGATTGGGGAACGTTTGGTTGGGGCGGAAACCGCAACATGGAAAATAACATTACATGGCAGCTTTGTGGCCCTCGTGGCGATTATTTCGTGGCAGGTAACAGTGGCATGGTAGGCGGCTGGGGATTCAATTACCCAACAAAAGCACAGTACGATGCTTTCGAAACTAATGATGTACGCAAAGCTGCAACCGTATGGTCGATTCCTGATCTTCGGGCTTTAGGCGGCGATTGGACTGGAACTGATGCGTATGGCTTCAACGGTTATTTTAGGGTTAAATATGGAACCTTTTCTTCTGAAACCGGAGCACCGGTTGGCGAATTGAACTATGGAACCAATTTGCGCCTGTTGCGTTATGCCGATGTTTTGTTAATGGCCTCGGAAGCTTATTACCGTCAGGGAGTTGAAGATAAATCGCGTGCCGAACTCAATAAAGTACGCTCACGTGCCGGCCTTGCCAACGCAACGGCTACTGGTGATGCTCTGTTTACAGCAATCGTAAAAGAACGCCAAACCGAATTAGCTTTCGAGGGTGTTCGTTTCTTCGACTTGGTTCGTTGGAATATGGCTGCTCAGGTTTTAGGCCCATTAGGATTTGTTACTGGAAAACATGAGCTTTTCCCAATTCCTTTGGACGAAATTACCAATAACGACCTTATCGTTCAAAACCCTGGCGGATACTAAAACCGGGTAATTTGAAATCATTGAAAAATTGTGTTCTTATGAATTAAGAAAAGAGACCTCAGATTAACGATTTGTGATTTATTTGCTAATTAATTGAAGTTCAGCATCCACTGTAAATGACAAATCGTTGATCCTTTGCTCTTAAATCATTTAATCCCCAAAAGATGCGTTTTCTAAACTTGGTTTAGCAAAATTTAAAAGGAGGTTGGCAGGGTAACCGATTAATTTTGGATTGAGGTTTCAAATGGTTAGTTTGGTGTTCTTAATGCAATTGGTTGGTTGGCTGAACGGGTTGCCCTGTTCAGCCTCCTTTTTAATATCTCGTTGCGTTTGAATAAAAAGTAGCTGAATTTGTCAGTCTTATAATAAGTACGTTCCTTTAGTTCATTTTTGTTTGAGCTTCTAATAATAAATACGGAATACAATGGAAAAACTTGCCATCAGGGAAAAAATCGGATATGCGCTTGGCGACGGTGCCGCAAATATTGCTTGGCGCGGCGTGGCCACCTTCCTTTTTATATTTTACACCGATGTTTTTGGGATAAGCCCTGCTACCGTTGGCTTCCTGATGCTGATTGCCCGTTTTAGCGATGGGATAATTGATATAATTATGGGGGTTATTTGCGATCGGACAAATACTAAATATGGCAAATTCCGCCCATGGATATTGTGGACAGCCGTTCCACTGGGAATTACATTATCGCTGCTGTTCACTTCGCCTAACCTTGGGCCGACAGGGAAAATTATTTATGCTTATGCTACTTATCTATTGTTTTTTATTATTTATACTGCAAACAATATTCC
>CAIRHD010000317.1 GCA_903878265.1 uncultured Bacteroidales bacterium
GAGCGAAATAATTTTTACCCGTGGTGCTACCGAAGCAATCAATCTTGTGGCATGGTCGTATTGCGAAACATTCCTTGGAGCAGGCGACGAAATCATAGTTTCGGCTCTCGACCACCATTCCAATATTGTTCCCTGGCAAATGGCCTGTGAGCGCAAAGGAGCTTTTCTAAAAGTAATTCCTGTTACTCTCGAAGGCGAACTGAACCTTGAAGTACTTGAGGCTTTATTGAACGACCGCACAAAAATGATCGCTATCAGTCATATTTCCAATACATTGGGAACTATAAACCCAATTGCTGAAATTGTTGAGATGGCGCATCGCAAAAATATCCCTGTGTTTGTTGACGGAGCGCAAGGTTTGTCGCACGGATCGGTTGATGTTCAGAAAACAGATTGCGATTTCTATGCATTTTCGGCCCATAAAATGTATGGCCCAATGGGAATTGGCGGATTGTATGGAAAAACTTCTTGGCTCGAAAAGATGCAACCCTACCAGCTCGGTGGCGAAATGATTGATAAAGTAACTTTCGCAAAAACCACATTTAACGAAATTCCTTATAAATTTGAGGCCGGAACACCTAATGTGGCCGATGTAATGGGATTTGGTGCAGCAATAGACTACCTGAATTTGTTGGGCTGGGATTTTATCACCAAACAGGAAAATGATTTGCTACAGTATGCAACCGACAGGCTTAGCGAGATAGAAGGCGTAAAAATTATTGGCACCTCGGCACACAAAGCCGCAATAATATCCTTTATAATCGAAGGGATTCACTTCTTCGATGCAGGGACTATACTCGACCATTTGGGAATTGCTGTCCGCACCGGCAATCATTGTACACAACCTTTGATGGAAGTTTTCGGAATAAGTGGTACATTGCGGGCTTCAATGGCTTTTTATAATACCCGCCAGGAAGTTGACAGACTAATTGCCGGAATTCATAGTGTAAAAACACTTTTTGCATAACCGATAAAGCTAAAACAAGGATTTGAAATGACAATTAGCGAAACGATAAATCAGATAATCAATGAGTTCAATCAGTTTGACGATTGGATGGACAAGTACAATTACTTGATTGAAATGGGCCGGTCGGTCCCTTTGATTGACGAAACCCAAAAAACGGATGCAAACCTGATTGTCGGGTGCCAGTCGAGGGTTTGGCTCAGTTCGGAGTATAAAGATGGGCTGATTTATTTTACTGCCGACAGCGATGCAGTAATCACAAAAGGTATTGCGTATTTATTGATCCGCGTATTTTCGGGCCATACACCAACCGAAATTGTGGAAGCGGAGACAAACTTCCTCGATCAGATCGGGCTAAAAGAACACTTATCGCCAACCCGCAGCAATGGCCTTCTCTCGATGGTGAAACAAATAAAACTGTATGCTTTTGCATATCAGGTGAAGGAGAAAATTAGTTGAATTTGAAGATGTGGGGATGTGAAGATTTGGGGATGTGAAGATTTGAAGATGTGGGGATTTGGAGATGTGGAGATTGAAAGATTTAGATTAATAAGCATCACATTACCGCATTATCACATTACCTCATTAACCAATTACCGCATTACCACATTAACCCATTACCAAATTAACCCATGCGTAAACAAATAGAAAAAGATATACTTTCCGAAAGGATTGTCCAGGTAATAAAAACCATTTACGATCCCGAAATCCCTGTGAATATTTACGATTTGGGATTGATATACTCCATTTTGGTTGATGATGATTTTGTGGCTCATGTAACAATGACCCTAACCGCACCCAATTGTCCTGTTGCTGAAAGCCTTCCTATTGATGTTCATGAAAAAGTAAAAAATGTGGACGGCATTACCGATGCCAAAATCACCCTCACTTTTGAGCCACCTTGGGAACGCGAAATGATAAGTGAAATGGGTATGCTGGAATTGGGTTTTTTGTAAAACCATCTCATTTTCATACATTCATCTCAGGAAACTTTCAATCTTATTATCATAAAAACCGGGTCCTAATCGCAGATTCCGGTTTTTTAGTTAACAAACCATAACTCCCATACTACTTTTTGCAGCTTTCGTTACAACGAAAAACTTTACTTTTACGCTCCAATTCACAAATTATGACTCCCGCCCAGGGCACATTGCTATCCAATATAGATTCGCCTGCTGATTTGCGAAAGCTCCCAATCGAGGATCTTCCGCAGGTATGCAAAGATGTCAGGCAATTTATACTTGAAGTGATTTCGCGCAATCCCGGCCACCTTGGTGCCAGTTTGGGCGTGGTAGAGCTTACTGCAGCTATCCATTACGCATTCGATACTCCTATTGATAAACTGATTTGGGATGTCGGCCATCAGGCGTATGCACACAAAATACTCACTGGGCGCAAAAATATTTTCTATACAAATCGGACCTATAAAGGCATAAGCGGTTTTCCCCGAATTACCGAAAGCGAATACGATGCTTTTGGCACCGGCCACTCTTCAACAAGCATTTCGGCTGCGCTTGGTATGGCTGTTGCCGCTGAATTGTTAGGCAAAAAACACCAACAACATATCGCAGTTATCGGCGATGGCTCCATGACTGCCGGAATGGCTATGGAAGCGTTAAACAATGCCGGGGTTTCAAAAGCAAACCTTCTGGTAATCCTAAACGATAACGGCATAGCCATTGATAAAAATGTTGGTGGCCTTTCAAAATACCTGACCGACATTACCACGTCCAAAACTTACAACCGGATGCGCGACAAAATCTGGTGGCTTATGGGCGGAAAAACACGTTATGGTGCCAATTCCAGGGCGGTGGTCAAGCAGATCAGCAATGCGGTAAAAGTGTCGTTATTAAAAGAGAGCAACCTTTTCGAAGCTTTTGGTTTTAGGTATTTCGGCCCGGTTGATGGTCACGATGTTGTAAAATTGGTTCACCTGATGCGCGATTTGCAGAATATCCCCGGCCCAAAACTATTGCATGTTGTAACAGTGAAAGGGAAAGGCTACGAAAAGGCCGAAAAAGATCAAACCTTGTTTCACGCTCCCGGGGTTTTCGATATGGAAACCGGCGAACTCAAAGAAACGCATTGCAAAAACCAAGCACCCAAATATCAGGTGGTTTTCGGAAAAACTATTATAGAGTTAGCCGAAATGAATAATAAAATTGTTGGAGTTACGCCTGCAATGCCAACAGGATGCTCGCTTAACCTTATGATGGCCAAAATGCCCAGCCGCACTTTCGATGTTGGCATTGCCGAGCAACATGCAGTAACGTTTTCGGCCGGAATGGCGGCAAGTGGTTTGATC
>CAIRHD010000318.1 GCA_903878265.1 uncultured Bacteroidales bacterium
AATGGTGAAATCTGTAACATATTTATGTCCTTTCGGATTGTATTTTTCTCCTTTATACTTATGGATAGCCAGGTTGAATTCCTGTCCTTGCTGTATAATGGATTCATCGAGCAACGATAACAGAACGTGCATCCCACCATCAAGCTGAGGTTGGGGGGCAACAAGCAGTCCGTGGTATTTACGGGTATTGCAACCTATAATTGTGGTGGACGCATAAGAACCGGCCCTGTTTGAACGGAGCAATTCGCGAGTTAACGAATACTCGAGGTTTACCAGTTTAGATTTGTCGAATTTTATATAATCCATAGTATGTCAACTATTTAGCAATTTATAAATTATCGTTGTAAAAATCGTACAAATGTACATGATTTTGCTCAAAGTGCCAAACATAAAATTAATGAACAAAATTTAGCTCAAATTTTATGCGCTTAAAAAATTAATTTTGCGCCAGATGTATCAATCAGGCTTTAAAATCCGTTTGATAATCGAAAATCCACCCCAAATTTTTACCCACACAATTTAAAGGCTACCAAATACATGATCAAACAAGCTGCAAAAGTTGTATTTTTTTTATTAAGCCTTACAGTGCTTTTTTTATCTGCTTGCCAAAAAGATGAGTTTAATGCCGACCCTGCGTTTAAACTCCAATTTAGTGCCGATACGGTAATTTTTGATACCGTTTTTACCACCATAGGATCAAGCAGCAGGGCGTTGGTTATCCGCAATACGGGGAAAACCAAGGTAAATATCGCGAAAATTACCTTGGCTAGGGGAAAATCTTCGCCTTTCAGGATAAACATTGACGGCAGTGCAACCGACGAATACCAAAACCTTGAAATTGCTGCAAACGACAGTGCTTATATTTTTGTAAAAGTAACTATCGACCCCAATAATGTAAACAGTCCGCTAATCGAAAGTGATTCTATTGTTTTCGAAACAAATGGGAATTCCCAAAATGTAAAATTGGTGGCTTGGGGCCAGGATGCGTATTTTCACCTTAACGATGTGCTTACTGGCGATATTACCCTTCCTGATGATAAACCTCATGTGATTTATGGCACTTTGAAGGCTCAAAAGGCTTGCAACTTAACGATTGGTAAAGGCACAAAGTTGTATTTCCACACTGGGGGCAGCCTCGAAATCCAGGCGGGTGCTTCGTTGATAGTTGCTGGTACGCTGGAATCGCCGGTGCTGTTTACGAGCGATAACCAAGAAGATTATTACTTGGATTTACCTGGATTATGGGACGGGATTTGGCTCCAAACTGGGAGCAAGAACATCAGTTTTACTTATGCCGAAATTACAAACGGAAAAGTTGGGATCAGGGCCGACAGTTGTGGGCTAAATGATGCGGAACCTTTGCGGTTGCACAATTGCATGATTCACAATATGAACAATTATGGGATTTATGCCACCAAAGCGCGGATAATAGCCACCAATTGCCAGATCACAAATTGTGGTGGTAATGTGGTTTCCATCGAAAACGGAGGAAATTACGATTTCAGGAACTGCACTTTGGCAAGATATTTTTCGGGCCGGGGCTACCCTGCACTCTACATCAGCAATTATGTTATGGATTCCACTGGCGAAAGATTTCCGGGTGAATTGACTGCTGCCTATTTTGGAAACTGCATTATTTCAGGAAATCAGCCGGATGAAGTTGAATTGTACGAATTGGAAGGCACTTTGTTTAATTTTCAATTCGATTATTGCCTTGTAAACTGGAATAAAACCCTTTATCAGAAATACGAACCGAAATTTACATTTTGTATAAGCAACGAGGACGCAAAGTTTATCGATCCTTATACGAATGATTTTCAACTCGATACACTGTCTGTTGCCATTGATGCGGCTTCGATGGGCATAATAAACAGTACCGTTCCCGATATAAAACTTGATCGGAAAGGCATTTCCCGTGTTGTGTTTGATAAACCCGATTTGGGAGCTTACGAACGGGTTGAAAAAAGGTGATTTTTACCGCTTATTAAGAAAATAAAATATTTATCAGAAACCCGGAAAGAAAAAGATTTCATAAATATTTATATAAAATGTAATTGGTAATGTAATTTGTTTATCTTTGCAAAAAAAATCACCAATAAATAAAAAACATCATGAGTAAAGGAACAGTAAAATTTTTCAATGATTCCAAAGGATTTGGATTTATCAAAGATGACGCAACGGACAAAGAATACTTTGTACACGTTACAGGCCTGATCGACGAGATTAGGGAAAATGACCAAGTGTCTTTTGACCTTCAGGAAGGAAAAAAAGGATTAAATGCAGTAAATGTTAAAGTGATTTAATATATATACATTGTTCTTTAAAGCCCTGCTTTTAGTAGGGCTTTTTTTATGCCCTATTGTTTCATATCCAATATTGAGTCCACTCCGATAACTCTAAAAAAAGAAAACCACAGAGCGATGTGCTGAGCCTGCCGAAGCAGCACAGAGAACACAAAGGAGCACAGAGTATTGTTAATCAGTATTATAAACTTCCTGAAACTTAGTGAATTTGTGCCATTGTGGCGAAAAAAGACTTTTCGGAGCTGACTCAATATTTTAAGTTAATATTTCGTGTTGCTGATATTCACGTTCAGTTTCTGAAAGTATAAAGAAATGATTTTTTTTGTTCAAAGTAATTTTCAGATAAATCGGTTGTAACTTTGTTTATTCTTAAGGATAGGTTTCCTGCTGTGAACGTTCAATTACCAAGATTTCAAAACAATAAACATCATTTTTTTTGAATCAAACATGGTACAGATTATTAGATTTTCGGTTATTTTATTGATTTACAGTCTTTACAATTGTAATTTGACTGCTCAGTCAATCTTTAAACCAGAAGTAATTTGTAGAGGGCTTTGTATTGCCGATTCCATCCTCTTTTTTCGCGAAGTAAAGCCAGGAGATTGTTTTGCAAAGAATAACAGGGACGATTTGGATATGCAACAAATAGTATTTGAAAACTCACAGTCAATATCTTCTGAACTACTCACAGCTTTATGTTTTTATCCCGAAATGTCGCATTTACGAATCAGGATTACCTGTAAAGCGATAAAACAAACTATGAATTCAAGGCCTTCGCCTCTTAATATCTTCAGGACAAAGCCAAACAGGGTATATAAACTAATCGTTAATAATAATAAAGGTAAATGCATTGCGCTGAAATTTAATGAATTATCATTCAATATTAAGGTTGGCTGGCTGGGGCATGAATTGGCTCATATCTGCGAATATGAAAAAATGACAACATTGCAAACTATTGGTTTTGCTTTGAAATATGTGATATCAAAGAAGTATGTGAGAATGGTTGAGCGAAATACAGACTTGATTACCGTTCGGCATGGTCTGGCTTTTCCACTTTATGAAGGAACCGGTTTTTTGCTTCGAAATACAGAAATAAGTGCGAAATACAGGGAATTCGCAATCGCCAATGGTTTATCTTTGAGCGAAATAAAATGTTTTTGGTGTTCGATGCAAAACGGTTATTAGTTCTACTTTACTAAAATGAAGCATACAAACATTTTTGAACCACAACAGACACAATAGAGCACATAGAAAAGAAAGAAAAAGCAAGTATTTTTAATTCTAAGGTGCAGAAAATATATACCTACCGGTACTTGAGAAATTGGAAAATCAACATTAATGTTGAAAACTGTATTTCTACTGTGGCCTTCTGTGCCTAATGTGGTTTGAATTTTATTATGGTAAAGTAGAATTAGTAAAAAGTATTTACCCTTGCTTGCCGTGATTGAAAATTGACACTCAGTTCCTTTCTGACACTCAATTCCCCAGGCTGTAAGTAAGCTTTTTAAGTTCAATTTCCGAAACTTTGGCCGAATACATGAGGTTGACCAAAAGGTAGGCAGCGTTTTCCAAACTGGATTGGGCAGCTTTTACTTCTAAAATTGTGGCCTGGCTAACATTGAACTGCTGCATCACCACATCAACTAATTTTTGGGTCATTTCAAAGTTCTTTCGCTGCGATTCAACTTGTTGCAAAGCAGTTGAATATGCCCTGTAAACTTTAGTCGCCTGTGTTGTTAACGAATATAACAGGCTTTCTTTTTCAAGAAGCGAATTTTTTACCCTTATTTTTGCAACATCACTTTGGGTTTTGTAAATATTGCCATTAAATATTTGGATTTGCATGGTAATACCTGCTGCTGGCCCATAGTTTTGGTTCAATTCAATGGAACCTTTATTTAGGTTTGCGTGGTAAAAATCATATCCTGCACTTACTTTTACAGAAGGATAACGCTGAGATGAAACCTCTTTCACAATTTGTTCGTCGATTAAAACCTGTTGTTCGGCACTGAGGTATTGAGGGTTACGGTTCAGATAGTTTACAACCGAATCCAATTGCAAGGATTTATCTAAAGTTATACTGTCGGCTACAGAGAATTTCATCTGACTTTTTGAATTAATGACTAATAACAAGTCCGATTTTGTTTGTTCGATAACCATTTTTTGAAGTGCCAACAATTGCTCCGCAGAATTTACATCAGTTTGGGCTTGAAGCATGTCAACTGCATCGGCCATCCCTACATTGTTCTTAACATTGATAATATCAAGTTTTTCTTTTGAAACGTCAAGTGAATTTTGAATTATTTTCAAGTATTTCTCCTGCCGGATAATATCGTAATACGTTACCATAATATCAGCTATTATATTCTGAACTTGTAGGTTAAGCTGTAATTCGCTAAGGTTTTGCAAGCGGTTCAGCTTTTCTTTGGTAGCCGTAACCTTGAATCCATTGAACAAAACCATACCTGCAGAAACACCAGCATTTATAGCATTTTCGCCCTTGTTCGAAATATCGCTTTCAGTACCATCGCTTAATCCTTGGTGGTTGGTGGTCAACGATCCGTTATCGCCAGCGTTAGCAGTAACGGTAGGCAATCCGCCGGCAAATCCGAATGAATTGCTTTTTGTGGAAATTTCAACGAAATTTTCTGCAATCTGTATGTCAAAATTGTTCCGCAGTGCTGTGTCAATAGCATTTCTCAATGTAATTTGCT
>CAIRHD010000319.1 GCA_903878265.1 uncultured Bacteroidales bacterium
CTTTCATTCCATAAACCGAGTATGTAAATATTTACAATGGCACTTTCACTCAATAAACCGAGTATGTAAATATTTACAATGGCACTTTCACTCAATAAACCGAGTATGTAAAAACTTACAGTACCACTTTATTTTTATAAACCGAGTATGTAAGAACATACAGTACCGTTTTATTTTTATAAAACGAGCATGTAAAAATTTACAATGCCATATTTACAGAATAAGCTGCTTGGCTATATATTTCGGCAAATGCAAAGCGGTTGGTGTTTTAGGGCTGCTTTGGAAAGGGTGGCATTTTTTTGTGTTATAGATTTTTCTACAGCTTCCGCACGATTTTGAGATTTTATGACAGCAAAAAACAATTCGATTAGTTCCTGAAATTACCGAAAGGGAAGCTTATTTTATTTTCATAAACACAAAGCAAAAACCAATAATCAGTTAGGAGGAACCCATGTACGGTAAGTATTCTACTGAATTTGATAAGTGAAATACTTATTTAATCTATTTATTAGTATATATTATTGAATATCAGTTGCTTATATATTATAAATAATCGCATAAAAAACTTGCCAGTTATATCAATAGTAGTAATATTGCCCCACTAAAACATTGATTTCACCAACTAAATTTCTAAACATTATGTCAAACAGTTTTATCGACCAAAAGGTTGATCAGTTTATGGCAAAAGTAGTTGCCAAGAATGCTGGGGAAGTAGAATTTCACCAGGCAGTTAAGGAAGTTGTGCAGTCGCTCATGCCTTTTATCGAAGATAACCCCAAATACAAGGGCATTCTTGAGCGTATGGTTGAACCCGAAAGAGTAATTATGTTCCGTGTTCCATGGCTCGACGACAAAGGCGAATTTCAATTCAACCGAGGTTACCGTATTGAAATGAACAGTGCCATAGGCCCTTACAAAGGTGGCTTACGCTTACACCCAACGGTGAACCTTGGAATCCTTAAATTCCTTGCTTTTGAACAAGTGTTAAAGAACAGCCTCACAACATTGCCAATGGGTGGTGGAAAAGGCGGTTCCGATTTCGATCCTAAAGGAAAGAGCGACAATGAAGTGATGAAATTCACGCAGTCGTTCATGACCGAACTACAACGCCACATTGGTCCTGATACCGATGTTCCAGCTGGTGATATTGGAGTTGGTGGCCGCGAAATCGGTTTCATGTTCGGACAATACAAACGCATCCGTAACGAATTTACAGGTGTACTTACAGGAAAAGGACTCGAATGGGGTGGCAGCCTGATACGTCCGGAAGCAACCGGTTACGGATGTACCTACTTTGCAGAAGAAATGATGAAAACCCGTGGAATGAGTTTTGCAGGAAAAACTGTTGTTATTTCAGGTTCAGGAAATGTGGCTCAATACGCTTGCGAAAAAGTTACGCAATTAGGAGGGAAAGTGGTTACATTGAGCGATTCGAACGGATATATTTACGATCCAAATGGGATTGATACAGCTAAACTCGCTTATGTAATGGAACTCAAAAACATAAAACGTGGACGCATAAGCGAATATGCAAAAAAATACAACTGCGAATTTGTTGAAGGCAAAACCCCATGGGGCGTGAAATGCGAAGTTGCCTTGCCATGTGCGACGCAAAACGAACTGCTGGAAGCCGATGCAAAAATGTTGCTTGCAAATGGTTGTTTTGTCGTTTCGGAAGGGGCCAATATGCCATCGACCAACGAAGCTGCTGAATTATTTGTTGCTGCTAAAATCCTTTACGGCCCGGGCAAAGCTGCTAACGCTGGTGGAGTTGCCACTTCCGGTCTCGAAATGTCGCAAAACAGCATGCGCCTGAACTGGACCCGCGAACGCGTCGATCAGGAATTGCATACCATCATGATCAATATCCACCGCACTTGCGAAAAATATGGCAAAGATGCTGATGGGACTATCAATTATGTTAAAGGTGCCAATATCGGTGGATTTGTAAAAGTTGCCGAAGCTATGTTGGCTCAAGGTTTGGTATAAGTCTGTGGTTTTAGTTTTGCATCTTAATACTGAAAAGTGAAGCAACAAAACTGAACCATTTACTTTCAAAACTATCCCAAAGGGATTAAAACAAAAAACCCCGATAGCAATATCGGGGTTTTTTTATGGAAAGGTCAAAGTGGATTTTAATTCTGCCCTAACATTACAGGCATAACAAGCATTAAAATATCTTCGTCGGAGTTGTTATGGTTGGCCGGAACAATGATGCCAGCACGGGTTGGGCCAGATAACTGGAACAAAATTTCGACAGAATCAAGGTTGTTCACCATTTCGAGCAGAAAGCGGGAATTGAAACCTATTTCCATATCTTCACCAGCATAAGTACATGCAAGGCGTTCAACACCTTCGTTAGAGTAATCAATATCTTCGGCATTCATAAGCAATTCCTGCCCACTGATACGCAACCTCACCTGATGTGTAGATTGGTTGGCAAATGGCGAAAGGCGTTTTACCGAATTGATAAACAAACTCCTGTCAACGGTCAATTTATTTGGATTGTCCTTTGGTATTACAGCATCGTAAGCAGGATAGCGGCCTTCGATAAGACTGCTGTACAGCCTAACCCCATCATAAGCGAATGATGCATTTTTTACATTGTATTCAACTTGAACATTCACATCTTCGGCCTGCAGCAAATTTTTGAGAACGTTAAGCGGCTTGCGGGGAATGATAAAAGATGTAGAAATCCCTGATTTGGCATCGTTTCTGCGGTATCGCACCAATTTATGTGCATCGGTGGCAACAAAAGTCATGTAATCGGGCATTATATCGAAGTAAACGCCACCCATCGCCGGGCGGAGTTCATCGTTACCAGTTGCAAAAACAGTTTTGTTTATACCTGCTGACAATATTCCAGATGCCAGTTCAAAGTTGGTTGTATCTTCGAGCAACGGAAGTTCTGGGAACTCTTCGGCATGATGCCCGGTTAGCTTATATTTACCTTCGCTTGACAGGATTTCGATTCCAAGGGTATTGGCATCGATTTTAAAAGTTATCGGTGCATCAGGAAGGTATTTCAGGAAATCGAGTAGCAACTTTGCAGGGATTGTAACTTTTCCGGGTTCATCGGCCATTGAAGGCTCAAGGGTCATGATCAGGGTGGTTTCCAAATCAGTTGCGGTAATTTTAAGGGTCGTTTCTTCAAGGTCAAACAAAAAATCATCCAATATGGGTAAAGTATTGTTCGAATTAATGACTCCGTTCAGTAACTGGAGTTTCTTCAAAAGCGCCTGACTATTGATGATGAATTTCATAGTATTATGTATTTCAGTTATTTACAGGTAACAAAATTAAGGTTGCAAATGTAACAATCTTTAATCGAATGATAACAATTAGATGCTACTAAGATATTAACATTAAATGGATTTTAAGGATATTTTTTATTTTTTTCTAAATGTCAACTTACTTTCCTCACCTTTTAACAAACGCCTGATATTTTTGTGGTGGGTTGCTGGGATAAACAAGGCAATCAATCCTGCCAAAATTATCAAATACATGTTTTGTTCGTGAAAAACAAAAATTGCCAGTATCGAAAATAGCACCGAGGCCGTTATCGATGCAAGTGAAACATAGCGGGTAACAATAAAAACGAGAGAAAACCAGAGCAGTGCAAGTAAAAATATGAATGGTGAGTATAAAGCTATAATTACCCCAACCAGTGATGCCACCCCTTTTCCGCCTTTAAACCCGGTAAAAATGGGAAACACGTGCCCAAGAACGGCTAAAGCACCCAATATGATCTGATAATCAATTAATTGCGAATCATTGAGATGGTTGCCGGCGAATATTTTAGCAAGCATTACAGCACCCCAAGCCTTCACCACATCCAGGATCATAACAACAACACCGGCTTTTGTCCCTAAAACCCTAATCGTATTGGTTGCACCTGCATTGCCGCTTCCTTGCGTGCGTACATCTGTGTTGTAAAACCATTTTCCAATCCATACAGCCGATGAAAACGACCCCATCAGGTAAGCTACAATGCCTCCGGCAAGTAAAAGCAACATTTCTTTATCCATTTTCTAAAGTGTTCGATTATTGAAATGTATTTTTAAATTATTCATTTTAAGCAAATTAAGGCTATTACAGATACAATCTGCTTTTCTTGGCTATCATTATTTTGAACCGAAACATCTTAGTCTCATTAATTTGAAAACATGCAAAGGTATCAGTTTTCGGTATCTCCCGAATTATTCTTCACCCGCAGCTTGCTTCATCTTTCGTAGGAAAACAGATTTTTTATCGGGGGTTCCTATAATAAACTGATAGCTTTGCTGTCCTTTGCCGCCTTTTATAACGCGATCGCTAGCTTTTAGGCCAGTTAGTTTTTCGTTGAAAGATTTATCCGAGGAGAGTACCTGCATGGTTCCACTGGCAAAAGCAAAGTAATACCATTGGTTTTCGGCAGGTTCAAAATAAAGGTTGAGAATATCGCCCGACCGACGTTTCCCTATTTCAACATAACCTTTAACACGCTTATTTACAGGAAATTTGCCAAGGTTGCTTATCCCAATAGGGCCTTTGCTGATAAACGAACGCATATCTTTGTTCCAACCCATTTGCAATTCGGTGAGCACCATGGTATGGTTAAGTACATCTGGAAATTTTTTGTATTGTCCATACAAGCTCAGTTCCGTGAGGATTTTATCAGCTTCCTCTTTCCCTGCAAATTCGCGCAGCGAACGTGTATAATTTAGACTTGACACATCAAAACCAGTTGATTCAGAGCCGTTTATGGCATCGGCAAAAAGCTTCATGGCTTCATCGGAAAAGAAAAAATCCAATGCGCTCAACACATTGCAGGAAGTGGAATCAACAATTGAAAAATAGTTGATTGAACCAGCCGAAGTCATTTTTAGTTGGCCCAAATTGCTAGCAAGTTCCATTTGCCCCTCTCCAGAAAGCATACACCTGTTGGTGTTGAAACTCAACATATTTCCTGTTAATTGTGGGTTTCGGAGTTTACTGCTGTCTGCAATCCTGTACTCCGCCCATTGCGGCTGATATGCTACAAATCCTCGGGCAGAAAAAATATCAGGGTCGGTAACGTTTTCAACTTTTGAAAAGAAACCCGGTTTAATCGTGTTGTCGGTAAGCGAATAAAAAACAGAAACCCGCAATTTCCCATTCCCTGTATTTTCGGGTTTTTCGGGTACAGGAATGAATACGTTTTTGGGGTCGATGTCTGCAAATAGTTCAATCCATTCGTGTTTTAGTATTGAACAATCATGAACAAACCCATATCCTCCTTCAAAATTAATAAGTTTTGTGGCAGCGTTCACTTCCAATTTTCCCTGGAAACGAAAATACCTGTTGATCATGAAATTCATCGAATCGCTGATTCTGGTGCTGGCATAAGTTTCACCTTGACTATTGATGGCAATATTTTTCATTTCGAGCGTGGTTACATCGCCATCAGAAGGTGTATAGTCGTACAAACCCTTGGCTGTGTAACGCTTACTGGAAGCAATATTGACATTGGCATTATAAAACCTGTGATACAAATTGGTAACATTGGTCAATATCTCGGCTTGTTTCAGCTCTTTGATAAAGCCATCTTTCCCGACAGAAAGCTTGCCGTTAAAAGGAAAAATGGCAGCATCGGCCACTTTTATTATCCTGGCATCTTCTACTTCCAAGAAATTGGAATCCAGATCATAAAGTGCATGAAGGGCAAAGAAACTGAGGGAGTCTTGTTTAGGGTCGGTTGAGGTGTAGATTTCTTTTCCATGAGCATACGAAATAAGTTCCTCTGGTTTCAGTTGATAGTATTGTTCGCGGGTAAAACTGGCTTTGTTGATCAACTGCAACTGTTTCTTATCCATCAACCAATCGAATTCGTTAACAACGCAATTGTATTGGATAACAGGGAACTCCATCAGTGCGCCTTTTCCTGTGGCGATAAAATGTCCTTGACGGGTAGCAAAATCAATGGAAGCCTTAAACACATGAACCCGGAGCGCTTCCTTTTTACGATCGTCGGTAAGCAGTTTAAAATCAGAAGTATCGGAAGTAAAAGATTCATTCTTAAAATTATATAACTTTGAATCGACCTGGGCATTCTCAAACGAAAGTTTGCCATTTCCTTTCAGTCCTGTTGGAGCAACCGAAAGTGCACCAGAAAGTTTAGCTTTATTGCCGAACATGCTGATTGAGTCGTTTTTTGAATTTTGTACGGTCATCATATCCTTGCCGGGCATCCATTTCATCTCTGCATCCTTAACATTGGCATCAGGGAATTCATATTGTCCATTCACTTTGGTAAGTTCGTAATTTTTCACCTTAGCCGAAGTAGAATCAGGTGTGAACAGAAAATCATTTGCTTCGGTAACAGAACTCAGGTATTTCAATTTTCCCGAACCTCGCAGTCCTCTGTTGCTCAATCTTATAGTATCGGAATATGTGCCTTTTCCGCCATAAATTGGTAAGCCAGGGCTTGTAACAACCTTGTTGAACCCAAGGGAATAATCCTTCTGCACCCTTATAGTTTCGTTCAAATCCGGAAAAATCCCGGCTGAAACCAATTTGCCTTCAAACTTCAAATCGCCAGGTGGCAGTGAGTTTATGCTGTCCATGGTAAATGGGTTCACCATGAAATAGAAGTCTTTCTTTTTGTACGCCCCATTCACAATGTCCTTTCGGTCGAAGTAAACATAAGAGGTATCTTTACTTATAAGCAATGGGTAATGGTGCAACATTTTCCGACCTGATTTGCTGTCGGGTGAGTCGATAAACAATTCGCCATTCATGTTTGCGAGCACATTTTTAACACGGACAAATTCCCTGTAACCATTGGCATCAACACTCCATGCCGGAGCAATCATCATGGCCGAATCGATTTTAGGGATACTCATCGAAAATTTATCATATTGAAATGTACATTCGTTTGCAATAAAATCGAATAATCCGGCATGTACACGGCCTTTGAACGAAAAATCACGGTTTTTGGTTATGATTACTTTCTCATCGCGTGGTGCAACATAAACATATTGCGAATCGCTGAGCATAACCTGTTTTACTCCTTCAATGGAAAGCCTGAAGTTTTTCAGGTCGAGTTTTGCATTCGAACCTTTTTCGACAAAAGAATTGAATGAGATTACATCGCTATCTTTAACCCCTGAGCGAGCAGCCAGAAATTCGTTCAAACGGGGTTGAACTATGGCAAAGCGATGATCTATATCGTAATTGAGGAATCCTGCATTCGCTAATTTAATAAGCTGAACAACAATTTGTTCAATCGGTTTTTTTGTCCAAGCCGCATAATCTTCGGCATAAAACCTGTCAGTTTTGTTTTTACGAACATAAACCGAAACAAGCATGGCTGGGTTAATATCATCAATCCCTTGCATTTTATCAAAGCGATATGCCGAAAAATAATCAGAGGACTCAAATGATGCCTCACTTTTCGTACGGATACCTTTAATATCCTCAAGGCTCATGGTTTCCTCATTCAGTTTCCAATAAATAGCTTCGTTGTACATATCCAGTCGATGGTAGGAATCGAAAAACGGGCTTTGGCCCAGGCCTTCATCGCCCCTGCTCATCATAAGTTCGTTGCTCGATAAATTATAGCGCACCTGCACCGCCGGATGAAAGATAGAATCGTTTTCGATGAAAATCAATGCCATGGCACGAGCGGTTACAAAGCGGTCGGGCCTGATAGCAAACTCCTTTGATTTAAGTGAGATAAATGGATTGTTATTGTGTTTTATTTCAATCCTCGAAAAACCATCACTACCCGGTGTGCCAATTACCCTCGACCCTTGAAGGTTGAAACCGCCAAAAAATTCAATGTCTTTGAATAGGTTGATGTAAATCTGCTCACCTTTTTTCATGGTAAACTTAGGAAATGTTGCACTTTCGGCAGTAATGTCCACCATGGCTTTATCCTCGAGTTTTCCAGATAAAAATTTCTTAAAATAGCCACCATGGTAAAACAGTACCGAATCAGCCGAATAGGTAATTGTGCGTGTATTTATTTTATAATCAAACAGTTTGGCATACACCACATCGCGGGCAAATCCTGCCCTTTCCCAATAAACCTTTCCGCCATTGCCAAACCAGATCTGTGTCAAAGGGTAAAAACTGCCTTTGGTTTCGTATATGCAGGCACTGTCGTTACGCACTACGCATGCTAGGTCGGCTGATTTAAAACTAAAGTATGGTACAGTATCAAAAGCAAATTTGCAACTTCCATTCCGCACATGCCACGCCTCGGTGTTGGTAAACATCAAATCGTTTTTAACAACCATCAACTCTGTCTGAGTGAGGTATTTAAGAATTGTTCGGGAAGGATTTTTAGCTTCGAGGCAATAAATAACACTTTTGTGGAACAAGTCTAAAGTAGATGGATCCGAATTTAGCTTCACCAGCGTTGTAAGTATTTTGAAATACAGCAAATAATACGGCGCTACCTGAAGTTTTTGCTCATTCAGAGAAAGACATACCGACTGTGCCTGTTTTTTTTGGGTAAATGTCAACAGGTTTGATGCCCATTGAAAAGTGAAAGTTGATAAAACCGCTTTTGCCTCAGCCTCATTCAGATCGCCAACCTGTTGGAAGCGTGCGGTAAGTTCTCCAATAAATCTGGATGTATCTGACGAAAAAGCAGCAGGTTGCACCTGAGCATACGCTTTGAAAATTGAAGTTGCCAAAAACAACAATACTAAAAGGGCAAACCGTATATTTATCATTTTTATTAAAAATTCAGATTGATATGGTGTTTAATCAAAAACTTGGTATCGGGAAGTACTTTCAATTCCTGCTTTGTAACAACAAAGATATTGAAATATTTAGCAGTAGCGGATGTTTGGATTCTTAATAATTATAAATTTCGCTTGAGCGATAAGCATACCCATTCCGAAACGAAGTTTTTCGTCCAGACAATATTGAAATTAACCATTTTACCAAATGGGTACGTGCCAGAACAGTTAAGCAGAGCTAACGCAGAAGCCAATGAGGGAATCAGGGAAAAGTGCAAATGTCAGGGTATGAGAACTAAAAGTTCCATTAACAGTAAGTAGTATTTCATAAAATTCACTTTGCAGATTTATTTTTGTAAGCCATTGGTTGGCAAAGTCTTTGGAAACTTTGGCAAGCACTTCTACAAATCCAGTGTGGCACTCTGCTCATCGCCTTAAATTTATACTTATATCACTGAAAATTATGCCAAAAAAACATCAATTTGGTGTTCAGACACTTTATCCTTCTGCTCAAATTGAATTATCTTTTCTACTTTCGCAACTTACAATCAATATAAAAAAACATGAAAAAGCGTTTCTCCATCCTATTGTTACTTTTAACTGCATCATGGGTTTCCAATGCCCAACTCAGCATGATGCCAAACCGCTATACTCCTGAGTTGTTATGGAAACTTGGCCGCATTAGCGATGTACAGGTTTCGTCCGATAACAAAACCATTTTATATGGCGTAACCTGGTACAACCTTTCCGAAAACAAAGGCAATCGCGACCTTTATACGCTTCCAGTATCAGGAAGCAACCCGGTTAAAGTTACTAAATTTAAAGCTGGTGAGAACAATGGGGTTTTTCGCCCCGATGGCAAAAAAATCGCTTTCCTGTCGGCTGAGTCTGGCTCGACGCAAATTTGGGAAGCCAATCCCGATGGTTCAGATGCCGTTTGCATAAGTAATACAGGTGCCGATATTTCGGGTTTCAGTTATTCGCCTGATATGAAGCAAATACTTTATGCGCAGCGTGTTAAACTTGATAAAACTGTTAATGATTTATATTTTGACTTGCCAAAAGCAAATGCACGCATCGAAGACGATTTGATGTACCGCCATTGGGATAGTTGGGCTGATTTTAGTTACAGCCACATTTTTGTTGCCAACTATTTCGAAGGGAAATTGGATTCAGGCAAAGATATAATGGAAAACCAACGCTTCGAATCGCCAATGGCGCCTTGGGGCGGCATGGAGCAAATTTGCTGGAGTCCGCAAAGCGACAAAATAGCCTATACTTGCAAAAAGCTCGTTGGCGTTGATTATACATTAAGCACGAATTCCGAAATTTTCGTTTACGACCTTAAAACAAATACTGAAGCCATCGTATCCAAAGGCATTGCCGGGTACGACCAGGATCCGGTTTTTTCGCCCGATGGCAAAAAGATGGTGTGGCGCAGCATGGCCCGCAATGGTTTTGAAGCCGATAAAGATAGGATTATGATCTATGATTTTACAACCAGCAAATATGTTGATTTTTCCGAAAAATTCGATCAGGGCGCAAATAATTTCACTTGGACTGCCGACTGCAAAACTCTTTATTTCCTTAGCTCGATACACGGAACAGTGCAAATATTTTTGCTAAATATTGCAAGTAAGGAAATAAAGCAGATAACAAATGGCCCGTGGGATTATCTATCAATCGCTTTGGCAGGCATAGATATTATAGCTACGAAACAGAGTATGATAATGCCAACCGAAATTTACAAAATTGATGCACAAGGAAAGGAAACTCAACTTTCGTTCACAAACAAAGAAATTCTAAAGGATATCCGCTCAGCAAAAGTCGAAGAGCGGTGGATGACGACTACTGACAATAAAAAAATGTTGGTTTGGGTAGTTTATCCTCCTGATTTTGATCCAAATAGAAAATATCCTACCTTGCTTTTCTGCGAAGGCGGTCCACAGAGCATGGTTAGCCAATTTTTTTCTTACAGGTGGAATTTCCAGATGATGGCTGCAAACGATTATATTGTTGTAGCCCCAAACCGGAGAGGATTGCCTGGTTTTGGCCAGGAATGGAACGACCAGATAAGCGGCGATTATGGTGGGCAAAATATGAAAGATTACCTCACAGCCATTGATGAAATGGCAAAGGAACCATTTGTAGATAAGGAAAAATTGGGTGCAGTTGGTGCTAGTTATGGTGGGTTTTCGGTGCTATGGCTTGCCGGCCACCACGAAAAACGGTTCAAAGCGTTTATTTCGCATTGCGGCATGTTCAACCTTGAAGACCAATACCTTACAACTGAGGAAATGTGGTTTGTAAATTGGGATTTTGGTGGGCCATATTGGGAAAAGGGAAATCCAAAAGTAGATCATTCATACTCCAACTCGCCCCACAAATTTGTTGATAAATGGGATACGCCAATTATGATAATCGAAGGCGAAAACGATTTCCGAATTCCTTATACCCAAGGAATGGCGGCTTATAACGCAGCCAAACTCCGCGGAATACCGGCTCGCTACCTGCATTTTCCCGAAGAAAGCCATTGGGTTCTCCGCCCACAAAACAGCGTGCTCTGGCAGAGGGAATTTTTCCGGTGGCTGGATCAGTATTTGAAAGATTAAGAGACCGAAGATAAAAGTAAAAAGATAAAAAAGCAAAAGTAAAAAGTCAAAGGTCAAAAGATAGAGGTTAAAGTGAAAGTGTCTGGCTTTTATCTTATTGGTTAAGATGTAGTTATTTAAATTGAAATAGATTGTTGTGCAAATTGGTTTTAGAGCCAAAGAGATGTAAAAGTGATTTTTTTAATAGCCAATTATTTGCAGACCACCGCCAAATAGTTGGCTATTTCATTTAATTGAGTCGGTTCGAACCAGGAATAGTCATCGGTGCGCTTAAACCAGGTAAGTTGGCGTTTGGCGTACCGGCGGGTGTTGGTTTTTATTTTAATGATGGCTTGCTCAAGCGTTATTTTTGAATCCAGAAAATCAAATATTTCCTTATAGCCAACCGTGTTCAAAGAGTTTAGATGACGGCATGGCAACATGTTTTCAACTTCGCCCACCAAACCTTGTTTTATCATTACGTCAACTCGTGATTCAATCCGGGAAAAAAGTTCAGGACGGGAAAGGTTTAGTCCAATTTTAACACATTTAAAATTGCGAATTTTTGAACTGTTTAACCTGAGTTCCGAAAACTTTTTTCCAGTTGTGTGGCATACTTCGAGTGCCCGAAGCAATCGGTTAGGGTTTTGAATATCAACAGTTGCATAATATTTAGGATCAATAATTAACAGCATTTCCTGCAATTTTTCGACTCCCTTTTCCTGATAAATGCTTTTCAAATATTCTCGGAGTTCTGGTTCTGGATCAGGAAAATCATCTATTCCATGGCAGACGGCATCTAAGTATAAACCGGATCCACCAACCATGAAAACTAAATCATGATCCATGAAAAGTTTATCAAGCAGTTCAAGAACCTCTTTTTCGTATTTCGAAACATTAAAGTAATCAAAAATAGATAGCTGGCCAACAAAGTGGTGCTTAACCTGAGTCAGCTGATCATGATTGGGCTTGGCCGTACCGATCGATATTTCCGAATAAAATTGACGTGAATCTGCTGAAATAATCTCAGTTTTCCACTTTTTAGCGAGTTGAATAGCAATATCAGTCTTACCAACTGCAGTCGGCCCGGCAATTACAACAAGATATTTTCCGGAATTATTCAACGGATGTTGTGAAGAGGTTTTGGCGAAATATTTAACAAGTTGAAAAGGAACTAAACTCTACCACTCAGGCTCGGTAGTATAGTTTTCATCAATTTCTTCTTCCAAATCCCCATCAAGGATCATTTTATCCAGTTCACCAAGCATTGCTTCTTCGTCCGGATCGTCAAGAAATGAAAGATAATTAGGTGCAATGGTAGGGGTGAGGGTGCCTTCTTTTTTCACGCAAAGTGGATACTCTTTCTTAGGGTCGACATCAACAATTTTCATGAGTTCGATAAAAAATACCCTGGGATTCAGGAAGTCATATTCAAAGAGGATGCGCTGATGTGGATCTTCAATCATTTCCTTTATTTTGACATTCTCCATAATTATGACTGGAATGGGGATATTCATTGGCTTCCTGTCATCGTCATCAAATTCAGGATCAGGCTCTTTAACGCCCATATCAATCAGCGTTATTTCCTTTTGCTTGTTCCAGCGCGGATCGCAAATGAAAAACGAAGCAAGTTCTTTACCTTCTATTTCCACTGATTTAAGGATAGCATCATGGAAATCCTTGAATGTTTGGCCTGGTTTAATTTCAATATCGCGCAGGAAATCATCCTGCTCATCGAATAAAACCCTGAAACGGTATGCTGTCATAGTATTTGGTTATTGGTATTTTTAGTACTGTAAAGTTATAAACTTATTCCTGATTTATTCCTGATTGGGGAAAAGATTTTTTATCATTTACAAAAAATCTTGTTTGATAGCTGTTAAGCCCAAAATATTTCCTTCTTCTAGCATCAGTTGGTATGCTTCTTCAAAATTATTGTGAATTGTGCCTTCAAGGATTGCTTCGCGGATGGCATTTTTGATCAAACCAACTTGTCGGCCAGGCTCAATGCCAAAAGCTTTCATGATTATTTCGCCGGAAACTGGCGGTTGCCAATTTCGCAGATTATCTTTAGCCTCAATTTCTTTTAATTTTGTCCTGACAAGTTCAAAATTAGCCATATACCGTTGAACTTTTGCCTGGTTTTTGGAAGTGATATCGGCTTCGCAAAGTGTCATCAAATCGTCGATATCATCGCCTGCATCAATAAGTAAACGCCGAATGGCAGAATCGGTTACGATATCTTCAGCCAAAATAATAGGCCTTAAATGAAGTAGCACCATTTTTTGTACATACTTCATTTTTTCGTTCAGCGGAAGCTTTAAATGGCTAAAAACCGAAGGTATCATTTTCATTCCCTTGAATTCATGTCCGTGAAAAGTCCAGCCAGTTAAAGGTTCAAAACGGCGAGTAACTGGTTTTGCAATATCGTGTAGCAATGCCGACCATCGAAGCCATATGTTGTTGGTATTAGGTGCAATACGGTCAAGCACTTCGAGTGTGTGCTTGAAATTGTCCTTGTGGCCTTTTCCATCCACAAATTCAGCCCCTTTCAATGCGGTGAACACAGGGAATATCAAATCCAGTAGTCCGGTTTTGTCGAGCAGATAAAAACCGACAGAAGGTTTTTCTGTCATTATTATCTTATTCAGTTCTTCGCTGATGCGCTCCATGGTGATGATATGGATGCGTGATGAATTGCGCTTGATAGCTTCAAATGTTTCCGGCAGGATCTGAAAATCGAGCTGTGCCGAAAAACGGATTGCCCGCATCATTCGCAATGGGTCATCGGCAAATGTAATATCCGGATTTTGAGGGGTACGGATAGTTTTCGCTTCCAAGTCGTCAACACCATGGAAAGGATCGATAAGCTGACCGAAATTGGATTTTCGTAAACTGATTGCCAGTGCATTGATTGTAAAATCACGACGGTTTTGGTCATCCTCAATCGTGCCTGGCGAAACTTGCGGGTTGCGGGAATCGCTGCTGTAGGATTCTTTTCTGGCACCAACAAATTCAACCTGCCAATCTTTATAAACAAACATGGCGGTACCGAAAGTTTTGAAAACGCTCACTTTATTCACTTTCAACAATTCGGCAGCTTTATTTGCCAATTCAATGCCATCGCCAGAGGTAACAATATCAAGGTCTTTACTGCTCCGTCCCAAATATTGGTCGCGCACATAGCCACCAATCACAAAGGCATCTGTTTTTAACAATGCCGCAGCTTCAGCTATTTTTCTAAAAACAGCTCCTTCAACGCTCTTAATCAATGCATTGTTGTTCATTTCCAAAAGAAAAGGCAAAAATGGTTTGTAGGTTCATGATGATATTGCGGCTGCAAAAGTAGTGAAAACACGGTGAAAACAGAAAATTCACAAACCTGGAACCTATCGAAATCTTTACAAAGCTACTTTTTTATCTGAACACAAACCAATTGTGATTTCTGCTTTTTCAGTCAAGTTGGATTTTTATCGAATTTTTGGCTGTAACAATCGCAGAAAACTTCTTTTCGTGGTTTATCCAGTTTAGAGGAAATAGTCGATATTTATAATGTTGTAAATCAGTATAGTGAAATATTTAATATAAGAAATAGTATAAAGTAAATCAATTCAAAACTAATTATTTATACTCTCGTTTGGTTTGTATAAAAAAAGTATAAAAACCACTTGTTATTCGACAATGAAATTATAATTTTGTCGCAAATTGTTTAGCAAATAGCAATCTAAAAAACACGAAGAAATTATGGCAAAAAGAACCATTGTAGCCATGCCCGGCGACGGAATTGGCAAAGTAGTGCTCGAACAGTGTATCCGCGTGCTTAATGCTGCCGGATTTGAAGCTGAATATGTAAATGGCGACATTGGATGGGAATTCTGGTGTAAAGAAGGTAATCCATTACCAGATCGCACGATTAAACTTTTGGATGAACATAAAATTGGCCTTTTTGGGGCCATCACATCTAAACCAAAAGACAAAACCGCTGCCGAACTTGCCCCCGAATTGCAAGGCAAAGGCTTTACTTATTATAGCCCGATTGTTTCCATGCGCCAGCATTTTGATTTGGATATCTGTATGCGGCCATGTAAAACACTGAAAGGCAATCCATTGAATTTTATCCGTCGTGGTCAGGATGGAATTGAAGAACCCGAAGTTGATGTGATGATTTTTCGTCAAAACACCGAAGGATTGTATGGAGGCGTAGAGTGGACAAACCCTTCGGATCAGGTTTATGACGCTTTGATGACACATCCCAAATTTAGGGAAAACTTTGGCTGGTGCCCTCGTCCTGAATTGGCCGTTTCGACCCGTATTTTCACGAAAAAATATGTAACCCGCATAGTTAGAGCTGCTTTTGAATATGCCAAGAGCCGTGGATTTGGTAAAATAACGGTTTGCGAAAAACCAAATGTTATCAGGGAAACTTCAGGAATGATGCTGAAAGTTGCTCAGGAAATGAGCAAAAACGAATATCCAAATATTTGGGTAGAAGATGTAAATATTGATGCCATGACGATGTGGCTTACCAAAAACCCTGAAAACTATAACGTTATAGTTGCTGGCAATATGTTTGGCGACATAGTTTCGGATGCGTTCGCCGGCCTTATTGGCGGTCTAGGATTTGCAACTTCAGCACAATTCAACCCCGAAACCGGTGTCAGTGTATTTGAGCCCACACATGGTTCTGCCCCAAAATATGCCGGATACGAAGTTTCAATCGTCAATCCTATTGCCATGATACTTTCGGGTGTTATGATGCTCGAACACCTTGGCGAAATGGACATGGCTTCCCGAATCCGTAAAGCAATTGCCGATGTGGTAGCTGAAGGAAAGGTAAAAGCATACGATATGATGAAAATGAAAGGAACTCCCGATGTTATAAACCAGGGTGCAGCTTCAACCATACAAATGGCCGATGCCATAATAGCGAAATTGGGATAAGTTAATGGTGATTGGTTATTGGTAAAGATGATTTGTAGAAAACAATGTAGTCCGACTACAAAAGCACAAATTTTAACCATTCCCACATCCTAAAATCCCCAAATCGACACACTTCGCTCAGTGCATCGCATTAGTACATTAGCACACTTCGACTTCGCTCAGTGCATCGCATTAGCACATTAACAAATTAACACATTAAAAAATTAGCCCATTAAAAAAATGAATATAGAACAGAAATACATTGATCAAGCATGCCAATTGTGGCCCGAACTGGAATGGATAAA
>CAIRHD010000320.1 GCA_903878265.1 uncultured Bacteroidales bacterium
GGATACTTGTCAACACTTGTTTCTGCAAATGCAATGTTTCCTACCAATGCCAATACTAAAATAACTAATAACTTTTTCATACTTCTTTTTTTTGGTTTGTATTAATGATTACCTTACAAAGATAGACAAATTATTTTAATCTGCAAATTTTTGAGCAACTTTTTTTAATTTATTTTTAATCTTCTCCATAAGGTGCTTCGTTAAATGTAGTGTGGTTGCAGTTTTTACATAAGTCTTGGTCGTTTACATCAAAGTCCATTTCTTCTCGTGTAAACCCACCGCCACAATTATCACAACAAAATCTATCACTATTGAAGTCCAACATATCAATAGGGATAAGTGTAAATTCTTCTTCGCTTTCTTCAATAAAGTCATCATCACTAATACAATCCATTCTTCGATTATCGTTGTGTTGTTCCAGCCAGCTCGCAAAATCTTCTTTGCTTTCAATTACAGCTTCTAACTTCTTGTCGGTTCCGTTTCCGTAACAATCATTGTATTGCACAATGTAAACTTGTTTTGTTGTCATAATATAGTGTTTTAAATTTATACTACAAAGATAAGGAATGTATTTCGTTCCCACAACATACTATAGTTAGCATTTTTATTTTAAAAATAATTCATTAAAAGTTTGGTAGTGTCAATTATTATCCTTATATTTGTATTGTTCGATTGAAGAACGGGTTGCTCGAAAGGGTAAGAGAGTAGACTCCGACACGTCCATATGGTTCGTGGGACAAGGCATAAAAAAAGGAGGGACACAACTCCCTCCGTTCTCCGTGTTAGATACCAAAGATAAATGATAACAACACTCTACCAATTAAAAAAGCCCCACTCAACACCACAAAGGGCATCGATATTTTGTCCATAAACTTTTCAAATCTTTCTATACTTCTTTCGATTTTTGTTTCCATTTTGTTTTGTTTTAATTGGTTGGTCAAAGATAAGTAATTAATTCCAAACTACAAAATATTTTGTGGTTTTTCTTTTACTTCTTTTGCATCTGTTATCAATGCAACTGCACCCACACCACCAAATAATAAAAATGTCCATAGACTACACATTAATTGGTCATTGCTATCTGCAATAAAAATTCCTACAAATCCTAATACTTGTCCAACAAGTCCGATAAGTGCTACAATAAGGTTTAATTTTTTCATTTTGTTTTTGTTTTAATTGGTTAAGACAAATATAGGTAATTAATTCCAAACTACCAAATCTTTTTTCAATTATTTTTATAAACTGTTTTAAACATTTCAACGATAAGAAAAACCAAGGTAAGCATAGAAGCCACACCACTAATAACACCCATGCAAACAAATCCGAAGTTTCCTTGCTCATCTCCAAGTACTACTAACACACTTGATAGTAATAAGCAAATTGCCGTAAGGATTGCGATTGTTAGATTATCTTTTTTCATTTTGTTTTGTTTTAATTGGTTAAGACAAATATAAGTAATTTATTTCAATCTACCAAATTTTTACCAAACTATTTTCAGTTGTACTCCAACTTTTTTTTCTTTGGGTTTTTCTATTGCCAGAGTTTCTTTGTACATTGACAATAATGCTAACACTTGTACTTGTGAAGGTTTTTGTTTATACCCTCCATGGTTTGCTTTGTGCTTTTGGCTATTTGGGTTCCAAGTCATAACTTATCTTATTGGTTGAAACAAATATAGGTAATTTATTTTAAACCACCAAATTTTCAAGATAAAATCTTTCAGCCATTTCACTAGTTAGTGCAATTCCTTTAAAACAAATAAGACTATCTATTTTTGCGTTGTCATCATGCTCATCCAACCATTCAATAAAACCATCGGGAAAGATATTACTCAATGTTTTTAATAGTTCATAGCGTTCTTTATATTTAAAAAAGCTTAAATCACGGCATCGCTTAAACACTCTATTTACTGAACAAAGTTGTGCATCTGTCAAGTCATCAAATTTAATATCAAACATAAACTTTTGTTTTAATTGGTTAAGACAAATATAAAACAAAAAACCCACACTACCAAATATAATGTGGGTTATTTTATGTTTATTTTTGATTAATCAAAGTCTGCCTCAAACCTTGCATAGTTTGCTTTTTTCTGCAAAAATGGTTTTAGTTGCTTGACAAATTGTTTTTCAAGGTCGCTTGTGTATAATCTGCCAAGTGCTGACTTAACCACTTCAATAATTGGGGTGTTTGTGGTTGTATCTAAAAACACACAAGTCAAATCTACACTCCAATCTTTTGGGATACTTCCGTGAGTTCGGTGTGATACCTTTGCACGTTTTAAACCTCGTTGGATACTAACTGAGGGTGTTTCGTAAACATCTACCTCATCATCGTACCAATCAATTTCGCTAAAAGATACGTTTAACTTCTGAAGTTTTTTGGTTTTAATTCCTTTCCAAAAGTCTTCAACTGCTTTAGCCAAGCGGTCTTCATTTACATATAACTGACTTTTACGATTACTTCCCGCATAATCTGAACTGATTTCAAGTCTGATAGTTCCATCTGACAATCTGCTTGTGCCTACTTGTAGACATTCGTTTGTAAAAAGATTTCTCATTTTTGTTTTGTTTTAATTGGTTCGATACAAATATAGGTATTATATTCCATACCACCAAATTTATTTACAACTTTTTTTATTTTATTTTTTTTATGTTTTTATTTGGTAGTGTCATTTCTTTTACCTATATTTGTAGTGTTGAAAGAGCAACGGGTCGCTGACGAAGTGAGAGAGTAGACTCCAACACGTCCATACGTGAAATAAACCCGAAAACAAAAAAACCCTTTAGTAAGGGTTTCTTGGCGTGTGTGTTTCTCCTGTGGTTATATCCACCCACTTTTGATTTTCTTCTTGCTCAATCAATCTTTGAGTACTTTTGATTTTGTCTTCTCCAGCTTTGATTGCTTCTTCTTCTGTGTAGCCACATTTGATTGCGAAGTTGTAGGCTGACTTTCTAAGGATTTCTTGTACTTTTGCGTTCATAATTTGTGTGTTTTAATTGGACACTACAAAGATAGCAAAAAAATCTTAACTACCAAACTTTTTGGCAATTATTTTTAAAAATATTTTGGTGCAAAGCCATTCCCTAAATAAAAGTAGCGATTTACTTGATACACTATGTACGGCTTATTAACACTTTTTATGTTATCAAAAACTTCTTTTTTGGCTTGTGCAAGTGCTTTCTCGTAAAGTTGGTTGCTACGTTTGATTGTGGATTGATTGATACACATATTGTAAACCTTATCCAATTCGCCTTTGATGTACTTGATACAAGTTGACGACTGATACATAATTTCTAACTGCTTATCCATAATACCTTGATTTAATTGGTTGAAACAAAGATAAGGATAATATTTCTATTATCCAAATCTTTTGTCAATTATTTTTAGTATGCTGATACTGACATTTTTTGGTTCAGTTCGTAACTTTGTCCTTCCCATTCAGTATCGGGGTTTGTAAGTCCGTGATAGTATTGTTTCAATTCGTCTGCTATCTTATCTAACTTTGCGTGTTGCTTTTCAGTGCAAGGGCGTTGAAATGCTCGTATTGTATCGTTTGCACATACCTTGCCTAACATTCCACCACCTAAATAGTTTTGATAAGCTGACATTTTTTGCCCAGGGAAACCCTTGCGTGATAGGTCGATTTCAATTCCACCACCTCGTGATGATACTTCAAGTCTTAATGTAATTTCTTCAAAATTGATTTTCTTTGCCATTGTGTTTTGTTTTAATTGGTTGAAACAAAGATAAGGATAAGTTTTCACTTATCCAAATCTTTTTGCATTTATTTTAGAAGTTTCTAATTCCGTGTTCGATAATGTTATATGTTACCAAGGCAACAAATCCTAATCCAAACACTAATACTAATACTAATTCTAAACTGATTGCTTTTTTCATTTTTTATTTATTTATTGGTTTATACAAAGATAGACATTTTTTTGGAACTACCAAACTTTTAATCATAAAAGTTTGAACTTTTTTTATACTCTTGTCGACTATAATCTTTTTTAGTCTTATGTACTCTATGGCGACTAAAATTCATACCCAACTCAATCTGCAATTCTCTTTCGATTTTGCGTTGCATTTTGATACTTTGCTCTTGTGTGATTTTACCGATTTTCATAATGTGTGTGTTTTAATTGGTTAGGTCAAAGATAAGGAGAACTTTTCAATTCTCCAAATCTTTTACCAATTATTTTTACATTTTTTTAAAAATCTTTTCAAGTGCTTTCTTTTGGTCGATTTTACCTTGTATATCCGAAGCATTTAAACGCTCAATATAAGGATAGTCCCAAGCATCGCCAAGTGGTAAGTGTACCAATTCCAAAGGTCGCATACTAGCCACCATATACTCTGCATAACTATCTGCGTGAGGGAACTGTACAACTTCGCCAACATTCTTACCGTTGTTACGTCTTACAAGCATTGCTTTCAAGTCTGCAAGGTATTGCTTCTCTGCGTTGTCGTGTGCTTCTCTATCATAGTTTCCGTCCTTGTAGAACGTTGAGAAGCTCGGTACTGTAATTGATTCGGGTGCTCTAAAAATTGTAGCCATTGTTATATTGTTTTAATTGGTTAGGGCAAATATAGAACATTTATTTCATTCCACCAAACTTTTTACCAGGTTTTTTTATTTTATTTTTTTTGCGTTTTTATTTGGATATGTCATTTATTTGTTTTATATTTGTAGTGTACAAATAAGGTACGGGTCGCCACGAGAGTGTTGAGAGAGTAGACTCCAGCCTACCTTATACTTTCCTGTGACCACCAACAAAAAAAGCCTATTTAAAGGCTTCTTCACATTCAGCTCGAAGCTCGGCTTCAAACTCTGCGTCATCCAACGCAATCGGCTCACAAAACACCAACTCGTGGTCGATGTACGTGTAACGTGCGTAGTCACTAGACTGCTTCGCCAAAAGCGACTCAATCGCTTTCACGCATTGCTCCTCTGCGTACATGAAGCTGTCGCTGTCAACACGCAAGGTAAACATCTGCCCACCTTTAGGCTTCCAACGCTGTGGACACTCGCCTGTTCCGTCCCAAGAGTGTGCTCCGTAGTTCTCGTGGAACTGTGCTGTAATCTGTAATAATGTGTTCATAATATGTGTGTGTTAATTGGTACAGTGCAAATATAGGAAACTTATTTCGTTCCACCAAACTTTTTAGCAATTATTTTTAATTTATTTTTTTCTGGTGTTTTATTTGGAATTGTCATTTTTTATTCCTAGGTTTGCAGCTGTAACCAATTAAACAGATTAGCATGGAAACAGGAAGACCGCTATATATAATAGCGAATGAAATCAGACAGGACTGGAAGACAGTCAATTACGGTGCTGTACCTTATTTAGAGGCTATGGGAAGCTTAACCAGTACCAGTGACAACTACGGGATGGACACAGGGGATTACATCGTTAGGTACTTCTTATCGAATGCCAACACATGGCGTGGAGAAACAGCCAAACGAGTTAAAGCTGAATTAAAGAAAATGGTGGGGCTTAAATAGCCTCACTGTTTTTTTCTTACATACTATTCTATTATTATATATCTAGGCAATCCTGTCTAGTTTTTTTTACTATTGACTGTTTACAGTAAACTACCTAGTGTAAACTGGGACAGCTGGGCTTCCAGTATCCAGTACCAGTATAATACATCCAGTAACCAGTAGCTCCAGCTCTGGTCCAGTAACTATCCAGTAGGTTTACCCAGTATATCCTGTTCGCAATCTACTACACATTGTGTAGCATTACGCAAATCAAATCCAGCTCATTTTAAGCTCATCTAAGCCACGTTCTCCCAGCGGCTGGGTCAACGCTTCGGGCTGTACACAAATGTGTGCTGTGGGACCTGTATACATGCGAAAAGGCCGCCTCATACGAGACAGCCAGTTCATGTGGGAACCACCCCACGTTATTGCAAGCCATGCAACAAAAATCTTTATGGTCCCAGTCTCTGCATATGCATGCTGCTGGTCCCTGTGCAGCTGGTTAGTGCTGGCCAATATGTTTTAGTTCAATGTACTATGTATAGAAAAATAAAGAAGAAGTAAGCCCCATATGCCTACAGGGCTCACAACTTCATTGCCTCACAGCGTGTGCACACACTGCTTTATTTTCCGCTAGGCAAAGCGTTTCCGTTTGGGCTCTTAACGCACCTAAGTGGTCATCATGGTAGAGTGACGCATACGTGAGAGGTCATCCTGTTACATACTGAGTGGTCATCCATTAGAGTTACGCATGTCACACATCATCTTGCCCCCACAAACTAATGTGGGTTACGATTCAGACCACATGCTTTACTTACGTAAACATTGGTGGTGGTGACAGAGGCTGTATCTTGCACTGTTACATACTGAGAGGTCATCCTGTTACATCTGAGAGGCTGTATCTCATCTTGTTACATTACGGTGCAGAGCACCAAACTTCAACTATAGTATTTTAAAGAACGTTTTCTCTTTTGTTGATACAAAGGTAAGAATAAAGTTTGACATTTCCAAATTTTTCTTAATCTTTTTTTCAAATATTTTTGAGGTCGGTTTCAGCCTCACTTACGGTAGTGGCAGTCGCCACACTTCAATCACCCAACCGATATTGTTGTGACTTCGGATGGATTCGAACCATCGACCTACGCATTAGAAGTGCGTTGCTCTATCCAGCTGAGCTACGAAGCCATTGTAGTTGCAGACC
>CAIRHD010000321.1 GCA_903878265.1 uncultured Bacteroidales bacterium
ATATTCAATTCCTGCCACCAAAGCACAAAAACACCAAATGTCACAAAACAATTCCCGGTGGGAAGTAAAAATCAAAAACAAAATCCAGGCGAGGCAGTTTTTTGTGCCTTTTTTTTTTGTGTATATTTTATTATCAACACCTTGTTTGCTTTCAAAAGTAATTAAAGGCACTGGAATCATATACAGCTATAAATATAAACATATATATTAATATATATAAAGCACAGATAATGAGCATATTAAAATAGTATAGATAAGGTTGAAACCCGGCTCTATCTGGTATTAATCTAAATAATGTTTTTATATGCCTGATTATCTATTATTTATATACTTACATCGAGTTATTCGCGAGGTTTTTCATGCCCCGAAAGCTAGCATGCACAGAAACACAGCCGTAAATTTGCATTTTTAAAAATGTTTATTTGTTTACACTTCATGAAAAACAATTTTACAATCATCATCGCTGATCAGAAAGAGCCGGGAGCTCACTTCAAGCTACTGCCACAATCCGAAAACATCACCTGCCTGTATGCTGCAAATGCCGGCGAAGCACTCTTGCTTGGATCAAATAATCCGGGTGCTGATCTGGTACTTGTCAGTTCGGACCTGGAAGGCATGGCGGAATTCGACACGGTGAAAGAACTTGTATCCCAATTCATCAACAGGCCCGTAATTTTACTCTGTACCTATGTAAACCTCTCAACCATAAAGCTGGCAGGCATGCTTGGTTGCAGCGATGTACTCAAAGCTCCCATCGACAGCTCCAGCCTGCGCAGTATTCTGAACAGTTATTCCGCATAAATTTTGTAAGAGAACACTCATAAAAACCAGCAATAACTCATAAAATCATGAGAAACACCATTCTCCTATTCGTATTAATAATATCGGTTCTAGCCGCAAACGCCCAAAGCGTTGGCATTAACTCCGATGGCTCAAGCCCCAACAGCAGTGCCATGCTCGATGTAAAATCAAGCACCAAAGGCTTTTTACCACCAAGGGTTACGCTTACGGGAACCACTGACGTTTCAACCATTGCAAGCCCTGCAACAGGCCTTTTTGTTTATAATACTGCCACTGCAGGGGTTTCACCTAGCAATGTAACAGCAGGACTTTATTATTATGACGGCAGCAAATGGGTGCGAATAATCAACCAACAACCCGATGCAACGATAGAATTTAACCAACTTACACCAACAACAGCTTCAGTTGTATTTACACCCAACACACCGGCAAATAAAGATTATATATATGTTAGTACAGTAGATAATTCACAATGGACTTATAACGGCAATATGTATGTTACTTACACTCCTCCTGCAAGCACAGCATGGAATTTAGCTGGCGGAACTACTGATGCAGGTAGTAACAAAACAGGGGCTATCTCTAGAACAGGGAATGTGGGTGTGGGGCCAACCACTCCACCAATATATGGGGGTTTTACTTCAATGGCCATCAGCAATGCAACCAATGGAGGAGTACTTGATTTTCTAAATGGCAGTAATAGGGTTGGAACCATTTATAATTTATCTAATGAATTTAGGATTGGAAGTGTTGGAACTACCCCCAATACTATTCCACTTGTTTTCCTGGCAGGAGGTTCTGGTGCTGAAAGAATGAGGATTACCGGAACTGGTAATGTGGGCATTGGAACAACCACACCAGCTAGAAAGCTGGAAGTTGTTGATGACGTGGCCACTTCAAATGGAATTATAGCCGGGTTCCTCAACCCCAGCCTACCCACTTCTGGGGATAATTATATTATCATAGGAAAGAACACTAACAACGGTCAGAGCGCCCTGATGGGTTATAGCAAAGAAGCTACAAATGGCAGGGCATGGATAGGCATGAGTGGAGATTGGGTTAGCGGTGGTGTCGGACTGACAGTGGCGCAAGGAGGCAAAGTGGGCATAGGAACTGCCAGCCCCAATGCTTCTGCTATATTAGATGTAACCTCAACCAACAAAGGATTCTTACCTCCCAGAGTTGCACTTACCGGAACCGCTGACGGTTCTACCATTGCCAGCCCGGCAACAGGCCTCTTTGTTTATAATACTGCCACTGCCGGAACGTCACCCACTAATGTTATACCAGGGTTTTATTATTGGGATGGCAATAGTTGGGAGCGAATCAAAAATGGGATAGCATCAGGAGATACACCCGGTTGGACCAGTACAGGAGCCATAGCATTTGGTGCTACAACGACAGCTCCATCAGTAGGTACAACCACCAGAAATAACATGAGTTATCGTCAACTTGGACCAAAAGAATGGGAAGTGGCAATGAGTTTTGATAAAGTTGCAGGTACGGGCTGGAGTGGCTCAGGGGACTATTTATTTACCCTGCCCAATGGCTTATCATTTGATACGAATTTACCTTGGCAAAAAATTTATACAAGTAATGTAGGTAGTTCCACCGAATGGTTTAAGTACACAATACCAATGGGTTTTGGATTTTTTACAGATGGTGGCAGTTTTTCAACAAGCACACAAATTGTAGTTTATAGTGCAACAAAATTCAGAATAATTTATTTGGTAACAGGCCTCACTATAAGCCCATGGGGAAGTAACACTTTTCCTATTGCTAATAATGGTGCCGGATCTATCTCTTTTAGATTCACATCGCTATAGCACTATTTTACTAATTCTTCTGCCGGTGCAGGTAAACAAATTAATGAGCTGAGAGCTTTAGTCGAAAAATTAATTCAAAAATAGATATCATGAAAAAACTGATTTTCTCCCTGTTAGTGTTCTCCCTTGGCTGGTCGGCCGCAATGGCCCAAAGCGTGGGTATTAACTCCGATGGCACAAGCCCCAACAGCAGTGCCATGCTCGATGTTAAGTCAACAACCAAAGGCTTACTGATTCCACGGGTTGCGCTTACCGGCTCAACTGATGTTGCCACCGTTACCACACCGGCAACCAGTCTGTTGATTTACAACACCGCCACAACGGGTGATGTGACCCCGGGCTATTATTATTACAATGGTGCAGCCTGGTTACGCCTTGCCTCAGGAACCATTCCGGTAGCCAGCGGCGGCACAGGAGCTACCACACTTACCGGCTATATCATGGGAACAGGTACAACTGCCATGACAGCTTCGGCTACAATTCCTGCGGCAAATATATCAGGCAATATTAGCGGCAATGCGGCAAACGTAACAGGCACAGTTGCAGTAGCCAGCGGCGGCACAGGCACCGCAACCGGTTCTATCACCGGTACCGGTGCGCTCACTTTTACAGCTGGCACATCAGGTGGTGCAAACCAGAACGTAACACTAACACCCAGTGGCACAGGATATACTTTGCTGAATGGTAATGTGGGAATTGGAACAGCCACACCAGTTGGAAAGCTGGAAGTTATTGATAACGGGGCCAGTTCAGGTGGGAATACCGCCCGGTTCTACAACCCAGGCTTAGCCGATGGTGGACTTAATTACGTTTCGATAGGAAAAAGCTTCAACAATAATGAGTGTGCCTTAATGGGTTTTAGCAAGCAAGCCACAATTTCCAGGGCATGGTTGGGCGTGACTGGAGATGATATTATCGGTGGTCTCGGGCTTACAGTGCAGAAAGGAGGCAACGTGGGCATTGGAGATAAGTCACCGGCTTATAGATTTAGTGCTTTTAATAGTATTAATGGCGAATACGTTGCGCGAATCTTTAATGGCAACAACTCAGGTACCGCTCATGGTCTTCTTATAAGGGCCGGATCAAATGGTACTCCTTTTGGCGCTGTTATGATTGGTTTTGCAAATATTGATGGTGCGGTAATTGGTAGTATCACCCAAGATGCTGCATTCACTGTTTCTTACAATACCTCTTCCGACCGCCGCCTGAAAAACAATATCGTCAACACCCATTTTGGAATCAATGATTTGATGAAAATACAGGTACGCGATTATGTGTACAAAGCCGATGCAGGCAAAGCATTAACAACCGGTTTTATAGCACAGGAGCTGTACGAAATATTTCCAAATGCGGTTACCAAACCGGCAAAAGCCGAAGATATGTGGAGCATCGATTATGGCAAAGTAACACCCTTGCTGGTAAAAGCCATACAGGATCAGCAAGCCACCATCGAAGCACAGCAGAAACAGATTGATGAGCTGAAGCGGATGGTAGAAATGATCATGAAGAAGTGAGAATGTGTGAAAATCAACGAGCTTGATTGAATAATCATTGAATCAATTTGAAACAAACAATATGAAGCAAATAGCATTAATGCTTTCACTTTTGATACTGGGCATAAGCTCCCGTGCACAAGGAATTTATAACAACGGGGCCCGGATAGTAAGCGAAACTGGCACATCCTGGGTAATTTCGGGTGGAAACATTACGCTAACCAGCCAAAGTGCCACCAACCTGGCCTCAGTAGACAATCTGAAAATTGAAAGCGGAGCCACACTTACCTTGACTTCGGCGAGTTTTCTAACGGTAGGCGGAACTTTGCAAAACAGCGGTACTTTAACCGGACCTTCCGGAAGTACGGTGACGCTTTCGGGCTCGTCGGCACAGGCAATTACTGGAATCGGTACGAGTACATTTGGCAACCTCACGCTCAACAATACCAACGGGCTTACCCTCACCAACGCGGGCATCACTGTAAACGGAACCCTCGATTTGGCCAATGGAATTCTGACCACAGGCGCCAATAGCGCCACCCTCGGTTCATCAGGAAGCATTACAAACGCAAGTTCTTCGAAATATGTGTATGGCAAGCTGGCGCAAACCTTCAGCTCGACCGGTTCAAAAGTATTCCCCATTGGTAAAGGCAGTAATTATCGTCCGCTTACATTCCAATACACCGTCTTAACTGGTTCAAGTACAGTAACTGTCGAGCAATTTGAAAGCGGACTGAGCGGCACCCTGCCGGCAAACATATCTTTATTGACCACTAATCGTTCGTGGACAGTCAGCCAAACGGGAGGCAGCAACATGCAGTATTTCGTTTCATTGGATGCCACAGGCTATACGCCTGCCAGTACAGTAGTAATGTTGAAAAAGGATGCAGGTACCATAGTTTCTTATGCTACCACAAGTCCCAATTATACCAATGCGGATGCTCTGACTTCTTTCAGTGATTTTGGCTTGGGTGAACCCGCAGGTACGAATCCTATTGATGGCGGAACCATTGCCGCCGATCAGTCTATCTGTTATGGGGCTGTTCCGGCTGCACTCACAAATTCGGCCTTGCCTTCAGGCCAAACCGGGTCGCTGGAATATAAATGGCAGTATTCAACAACCAATGCTACTTCCGGATTTGCGGATATTGCATCAAGTAATACTGAAGGCTTTAGTCCTGGAGCATTAATTGCTGCCACCTGGTTCAAACGAATAGCAAAAAATAGTTCCAATCCTGACTGGAGTGAGTCAGTTGAATCGAATGTGGTTCATGTTTCGGTAGATGCCTATTTTGGAGGAACACTGAGTTCCTCTGCCAGTGTTTGCAGCGGGATAACGACGACCACGCTAAGCATATCCGGGTATACCGGGGCTATTGTAAAATGGCAATATTCTACCGATAACTGGGTGACAATAAACGATTTTAGCACAACTTTATCAGAGATCACTGCCACCGGCCTCCCGGCCACTACCAAATTCCGGGCATTCGTTCAGTTGGGCAGTTGTTTGAATTACAGCAATGATGTTACTGTAACATTATGATCCTACCATGCCGGCATCCTTATTCATGCCAAAATATATCCACAATTGGTAATAATAACCATGATGATTTCTTTCTATTTTGGATAAAATTCATATTTATGACCTTTTGAATAAGCTATATCTATTGATAAACAGTAAGATAACAGAATCGAAAAATATAAATATTTTTATTAGTATTTTTCCTTTTCATTTTGGGAAATTTTATATATTTATCCATGATAAATTAATTCCCATGTGTTATGACTACATCGATGATTTACCCTGGAAAATCAGGAAGAATTTTTGCTTTTTTACTCGCATTACTTTTACTGGGTAGTTATAATAATAGTTATGCCGGGGCATTTACTGCCAGCGGTTCTACGCTTACCCTGGATCTCGATGTGGCCAGTCAGCTTGTTACCGTAGTTGCTACCAGTACTACCTATACCTTCACACTGAGTGGAGGGGCAACCAATACATGGACAGGTACCACCAGTTTCGATGTTACGGTAAGTGGCGCAGTCCTTACAGTTACTGCAGCGGGGATTAGCACTTTCACGAACATCAATATCACTGATTCACAGACTGGAAATGCTGTAACATTTGCTACCAGCGGTGTCAATTCATACTCTAATTATATTGATGTAACTCTGGACAATGCACCCGGGGCTGTCACTTTTAATGGCAGCAGCAGCTTTACCGGGACAAATGGCCTGAGCATTACTACTTCAATGTACATAACTTTTGCAGCTTCATCCAGTCTGACAACAGAAAATGGGGATATTACCCTGTCGGCCAATATGCAGGTAACACCCAGTTCTTTACTTTTTTCCGGAATAACTGTAAACAATGCCAAAGTAGAAATTACCGGAACCGGGATTTTGAGTATGACTGCCCGTGGCGGTACTGGTACCGGTGCTCCAGTTTTTGCAAATAAAGGGATCGCCGTAATCTCCGGAGGTTTGGTAAAAGGAGGCACCACCGGAACCATGAATATAGAGGGAAGAGGCTACACAGGCGTGGCCGGTACACAATACGGAATAGGTGTTTTGGTGACCGGAACAGGATCGCTCGGTGCTTCAACAATTAGTTCCATCGGAGCAAATGTAAGTGTTACCGGGTATGGTGCTGTTTCAACGGCTGCCTGTGTGAATTACCAGAGTAATATTGGAGTTGTTGTGGGTGAACAGGGTTCATTTGAATCTTCGGTTTTTGGTACGATTACTTCGGGTGACAATGGTACTGTAACAATAAGCGGGTATGGTGGTACAGCCCTTAGTCCTGCTTCTTCAGTTTCATCTTATTGTTGTGGGGTTATGATAAACAGTTCGAATTCACTGGTGTCATCCGGTGTTTCTGGTGATGTTACTGTTACTGGCACTGCCGGTGGCCCGGCAATATTGGGTGGTTATAATTATGGCGTTTATGTTAGGTCTGGCATGATTACTTCGGGCGCCAATGCATCGGTATCAGTAACGGGAAACGGTTGCACAACAGCTGAAGGGAGTGTCGGAAGCGGAGGATATAAAATGGCCGGGGTAAATCTTTTAAGCGGGAAAATCAAAGCCGGATCCGGAACAGGCAATACACAGGTAACCGGAACAGGTGGTGGTGTAGGCGCCTGTTCAAATAATTATGGTGTATTTATGGACAATTCCAGCGAAATTGGTTCTTTTAGCAGTGGGAATGTAACTGTTAAAGGGTATGGAGGAAATAACAGCGGTACTGGTGCTAATAATCAAGGAATATATCTATCTAATAATTCTGTGATTACCGCAAACGGCGGGAATATAAGTGTAGAAGGTGTTGCAGGCGGAGGACCTGCAACTGGTTATAATTATGGATTGAATGTTTCAGGCGGAACATCAGTTACTGCTGTTGGCAATGGTACTATAAACGTTATAGGTAGAGGTGGCAATATAAATGGATTATCCGGCGATCAAAATCACGGTGTTTTTATCAAAATGCCGGATCTGGCGGGACTGCATGTTTTATAAGCTCCGGCGGTGGTGATATTAACGTTACCGGTATTGGTGGTGGCGGTTCAGTGAGTTCTCCGGGTGTAAGCACTAGCAACAGTAATAATGGTGTATATATTTATACTGGAGGGTATATTGCTGCTGGTGGTACTGGTAATGTTACAGTTACAGGAACCGGAGGGAATACCTCAGTCGGGTCAACAGGTAATAGTAATACTGGCGTATATATAGGTTCATTTGCTGCAAATGGATCAGGCCTTTACAGCACCAGAATATCCTCCGACGGTGGTAATGTTATAATTAACGGCTATGGAGGTGATAATAGTGGAAGCGGTGGCTCCAGTAGTGGTGTGCAAAACAGAGGCTTGATAAAGGCTGGTGGTGCCGGAACTGTTACAGTGAATGGTTTTGGACGCAATAGTGCCTCCGGGAGTTTTAACGTTGGTGTAGCAGTTGAATCTGCTGTTACTGTGAATTCCGTGGTTTATCCGGGCACTATAACTTCAGATGGAGGAAATGTAACTGTGAATGGCCAGGGTGGGGGAATTGCCGGCACTAGTAACGGCCATTATTGTCAAGGTATTAATGTTGGTTCAGGTGCAATAATTACTGCCGGATCCAATGGAACTGTAAACGTTAACGGTACCGGCGGTAATTCAAGCGGATTGTATAATCATGGTGTTTATGTTACGGGTTCCACGGGTTCCACTGTGTCCACTATTACCTCCGGTGGCGGGAACATCAACATCACATGCACAGAAGGTGGCTCTTCTTCAAGCATGGCAGTCGCTTTAAACTCTTCTGCAGTCGTCAGCACATTTGTTAATGGTGGAGATGTCACAATTAAAGGCAACAGCCTTAATATTATTAGTAGTTCTGTTTCCGTCCCTGCCACAAATACCTTGAATATTATTCCATTGACGCCGGCTACCAATTTCAACTTTACTTCAACACCCGACACAAAAGGAACCATGAATATCTCTGCAACCGAGTTGGGTTTCATGTCAGGAGGCACCATCAATATTGGCAACTCCAATACGGGGGTTTTTACATTAAGTCAGGAAATAACTGCACCCTCGGGTTCCAACCTTAACCTGGCCACAGCAGCCTCCCCCGGAGGCCTGAGCCCGAAAGTCAATGGCACGGAAATTACCATGGGCAGTGGCAAAACACTGGGTTTGAGCGGTATCCCCAAATTAAACATCAATATTGCTGGCACTACTGTTAATACTCAATATGATCAGCTTTTGGTTGCAGGTGATGTAACACTTACAGGGCTCGCGCTTTCATTAACCGGTGCATATGCACCCGTAAGTGGTAATGTATTTACCATCGTTTCGGCCATGAGTGTTACAGGTACCTTTACCGGCCTCGCCGACGGAGCTACAATAAGCTTTAACAGTACTTCTCTTAGAATAAACTATACGGCTACTGAAGTTACGCTTACTTATGCACCCTGTACGAATCCAACTTCAGGTGGTGCCATAGCTGGGGCCCAAAGCGGCAGCTCACCTTTCGATCCTGTGGCATTTACAAGTACCACTCCGGCAACAGGCCATTCTGGTGTTTTGGAGTACAAATGGCAGGAATCTGTAACCAGTGCAATTGCCGGGTTTACTGATATCGCCTCCAGCAATGCTGTAACCTATGATCCCGGTTCATTAACAGAGACTACATATTACAAGCGTCTGGCCAGGGTTAGCTGTAAGAGTAACTGGACCGGGGCGGCTGAATCGAATGTACTCCAGGTTACGGTAGGTTCCTATTTTGGTGGTACACTTGGCTCTTCTGCTAGTGTTTGCAGCGGGATAACAACTACAACCCTGACCTTATCCGGGTATACAGGTACTATTGTAAAATGGCAAAGTTCAACCGATAACTGGGCAACAACCTCCGACATAAATCTAACTACAACAACCTTGCTTGCCACCGGCCTCCCGGCCACAACCAAATTCAGGGTTGTTGTTCAGAATGCAGGTCTTTTGAATAACAGTAATGATGTGACAGTAACACCTTGATTTGTAGGCAAGATGATAATCTTGCCTACCCGGTTTTTATTTCAATAATTCGTCAACTTGTTTTTTTAATAATGGTATTTGTCTGGAAATAATACCCCAGATTAGGACATCGTCGATTTTGTCATATCCATGAATAACCCAATTTCTTAAATCTACAATTTTGCGAACATTATCAATCTTTATAGATGAGTCAAGTTTTAAAATACGGTTTGCAGCTTCACCAATTATCTCTAATTCTCGTTCAATGCCACGTCTAAGAAGTTTGTTATTTTGATATTTGGCAAAATCCCTTTTATCGCCCAAATATTCATTAATTGAATCAATAGAAACTTGAATATCAAATTAATATTTTTGAATCTCAAGCTTCATAAACCAATTGTTTAGTTTGTTCTAAACCTTTTATAAAGTAAGGATTTGAAAGGGACTTATCAGTCAAAAGGTCAATTTTTCGCCCAAATAAGTCCTGTAGTTTATAATGTAAATCAAAATAATTCTCAGTATACTGATCAATCGAAAGTGTATCAAAAGAAATCAAAAAATCAATATCACTTTTTTCATTAAATCTATCTGTACAAACAGAACCAAATACATACATAGATTTAACACTATATGCATTGCATAGTATCGTTAACTCATCAATCCTATCTGTAACAATTCGATTCATCTATAAATATTCATTTAAGCAAAGATAGTGAAATCTTATTAAATGAAGTAAAACTCAAACTGGGCGTTTTTATTAAGCTTGTCACTGGCCTCCCGGCCACAACCAAATTCAGGGTTGTGGTTCAGAATGCAGGTCTTTTGAATAACAGCAATGATGTTATTGTAACACCTTGATTTGTAGGCAAGATGATAATCTTGCCTACAGCCCCTGGCAGAACCTACGTGGCCAACGGCATTATTCTTGCCGAAATGTTTCCCCAATTGGTTAAAAACCATGATATTTTTTTGAATTATCGGGAAAACTGCCTCTTTCTGGCATCTTTCGGTTTTATTTATCCTTTATTGCTTTTGTTCTGAAAAAAAATTAATTTTAACAAATAAAATTTACATGATATAATACCAAATGTAAATAATAATTTATGTAAGGACATGCCATGGCATGTCCCCACAACGATAAACAACAAAAAATATTATATGAAATACAGACAGTTGTTTTTGTTATTATTTTTCGGATTATTCATAGCAAGTACAATTAATGCTCAGTCAACCAGTGTTTCAATTTCTTCCACTGCTGTTGGAAATACAATCTGTTCGGGTACTTCAGTAACTTTTACGGCTACTCCAAGTGGAACCAGCAATCCTTTGTATCAGTGGAAGAAGAACGGAACAATAATTTCAGGGGCAACTTCTTCTACATATACAACCTCTACTCTGGTGAATAATGATGTGATTTCAGTAGATTTGTCAGAGGAGATTTCAAATATTGTAACATCAAATCTTGTCCTGCATCTTGATGCGGGTAATACTTCCAGTTATCCGGGGACAGGTTCTACATGGACTGATCTGAGTGGCAATGGTAATAATGCAAGTTTACCTGCTGCTTTGGTCTCAGCTTATTCTTCCACCGAAGGCGGTGGTAGTTTCCGATTTCAGCATAACTCAAGCTATCCGATTACAAGCTCAGCAATGACGAATTGGAATCTGGGCGCAACCAATGCATTGTCAGTTGAAACCTGGGTCAAACAAACACTTGATGGAGATCATCAGTTTTGGTTTTCTACTCCCGACTTAAAATACAGGTTAGGGATTAATCCCAGTGGGAATTTGTTCTGGGACATGGCTCATTATGTGGATAGAACCACTTCCAATAATGTATCTGCAGATATATGGCATCATGTGGTATATACCGCCGGAGTTGAAGCTGGCAACATAACAACCAGAGTCTATATTGATGGCGTTTTTGTTGCGAGCCAGAATGAGGGCGTTAGCACATTGTCAGCATTTACAAATTACTTAATCGGATCAGGACAAAATGTAAATCAACATCAGTTGAATGCCTATATGGGGTTGATCAGAGTTTATAATAAAACCTTATCGGCTTCGGAAGTTACACAAAACTACAATGCACAGCTGGGAAGATTTTCGGGTACTGTAAGTTCAGGCCTGGTGTTAAAATTAGATGCATTCAATGCAACTTCTTATCCGGGTACGGGAACAACGTGGTACGATTTAAGTGGAAATGCAAATGATGTAACTATGCAAAACCCGGGTAATATTACCTGGAATTCAAGTGGTTATTTTAGTTTAACAGGAGACGGATATTTTAATCGGGCAACCACAACAAACCTTCCCATGGGTAATAGTACATACAGTTTAAGTGTATGGGTCAGGTTGCCAGCTTCCTGGAGCGCACAGGGATTTATCAGCGTTGGTGGTTTTGAAGCAACAAACCGGTCAAACGCTTTCAGAACGAACGGGACCAATGGCTATTCACACTATTGGTGGGATAATGATTTATCACCTAATAATGGCACGCTTTCACCCACAACATCCTGGTTCTATGCTGTTGCTCAGTTTGATGGTACAACCAGAAGTATCTGGATCAATGGTGTACAGTTAGCATCCAATACTCCGGGAGGCGGGCATAACGTAATCAGTAGTTTGCTGCAGGTTGGTAAAACGCATTCAGGCCCTTACGAATGGCTTAATGGTGATATCGGACAAGCCTTGATTTATAATCGTGCATTAAGCCTTGCTGAAATTTCTCAAAACTATAATGCCGAAAAACCCAGATTTGATGCTCCGGCTCCAGTTAGTTCAAATACTATTACAACAACAGTCTATGCCAATTCCAGCGGTACACTCGGCTCCTCTGCAAGTGTTTGCAATGGTATAACCAGTACTTCTCTTACCATATCCGGGTATACAGGAACTATTGTAAAATGGCAGAGTTCCACCGATAACTGGGCAACATCTTCTGATATTAATCTTACATCAACAACTCTGCTTGCTACCGGTCTCCCGGCCACAATCAAGTTTCGGGTAGTAGTTCAGTCGGCAGGATGTCAGGGAAATAGCAATGAGGTGACTGTAACACCTTGATAATTTGTTGATTTTTCTATAAATCTATACTTGCATATCAATTTTGGGAAAATTATGAAACTTGTAATACTATTGTCATATTAATGCTTTATCAAAGCGATAGAGATATAGAAATTATATTATTTAATCCAGTCACTTTTATGAAAGCTTTAACAACTCTTGTTTTACTGTTTGTTTCCCTAAACATATTTGGGCAGGTCAATATGTTAAACTTCGATGGAACCAACGATTTTGTGGATTGTGGGAATAATGCCCCCGTTGTTATTTCTACCGGAACCATAGAAGCCTGGATAAAGACTTCAGATGCCGGTTCAGATTACAGAGGCATAGTAGTAAAACAATGGGCCTATGGTATATTCCTTTTGGATAATGTATTTGCTGTTTTTCAATGGTCTTATGGGGGAGCATTCTATTCCAGCGGTATCAACCTGGCAGATAACAGATGGCATCATGTTGCTTTCAGCTTTAATTCGGATGTAACCGATGGTTCGTTTATGTATATCGATGGGGTATTAACAAATACATTCACCTACACACCGTTGCATCAGGATGTAGGTTTGGCAATTGGTAAGGGTACTATAGATACCGATCTACAGAATTTTCTGGGTTCTATTGATGAAGTCCGTGTATGGAACACCGTTAGAAGCCAGTCGCAATTGCAATCAAATATGTATTCAGAATTGGCAGGAACAGAAAGTGGTTTGGTAGCTTATTACAATTTCAATCAGGGTGTTGCTGGTGACGACAATACGGGTATCGCTACACTGATAGATAAAACAGCAAATGCTAATAATGGCGCCATTACTAATTTCAGTCTTACAGGATCTGCATCAAACTTCATGGAGAGTTATGCTTTGGTAGTACCTGTTCCTGCTGCTGCAACCAATAATACAGGTGCAGGTTTTACGGCCAATTGGACAGCACCTGTTACTGGCACCGTGAGCAGTTACAAGCTGGATGTTTCAACCTCATCAACATTCAGTTCTTTTGTTACCGGATACGAAGGATTGGACTGTGGTACCAACCTGTCACAGGCAGTAAGTGGATTATCTAATGGCACCTATTATTACCGGGTAAGTGCAGACAAGACAAGCGTAACAGGTTCAGGAGGTTATTACCGGACACCAATAGAGGTAACGATTACCTGCATCAATCCTACCAGCGGAGGTACCATAGCTTCGGCTCAGGTTATCTGCTACGGAGGAGGCTCTCCTTCTGCCTTTACGAGTTCGGTGGCTGCTTCCGGCTATACCGGCACCCTTGAATACAAATGGCAATCATCCACTACAAGTTCATCAGCAGGCTTCAATGATATCGCTTCCACCAATACTGCAACTTATTCCCCGGGCTTTTTAATTGCACCTACCTGGTTCAAACGCATGGCAAGGGCAGGCTGTATGAGCGACTGGACCGGGGCAGCTGAATCAAATGTAATCCAGGTTACGGTTGGTGCCTATTTTGGCGGCACTCTGGCTTCCTCAGCTGCAGTTTGCAGTGGGATCACAAGCACAACTCTCAGCATTTCCGGGTATACAGGGACTATTGTAAAATGGCAGAGTTCTACCGATAACTGGGTAACATCTTCTGATATTAATCTTACTTCAATAACTCTGCTGGCTACCGGTCTGCCTGCCACAACCAAATTCAGGACTGTTATTCAGTCGGGAAGTTGTTTGAATTACAGCAATGTTGTGACTGCAACGCCCTGATAAACAGCACTAACACGATGCACCAACCCTGTCGGGGTTGCAAACCCCCGACAGGGTTAACGAGCCCCCCGGCTGGCTTAACACGAATGATCATTCAAAAATTGTTCTTTTCTGAAAACAATGGTTTATCTTAACAATTTATTAATGATGCGATTTGTTGTATATCTTCTTGTATTTAAATCCTTGTCCCTCAGTCTGTTATCCTGTTCCGCAAGGCATGAGAATGATTTGTATGGCCATGACGAAACAGCTGCATCCAAGCAGGCCGACAGCATATATGCTTACCTCTTATTGACTTCTTCGATGTTACAGAAGGACATGGATTCTGAAAGCAACCAACTTAGAATATAATCAGGCAAAAGAACTTAAAAACCTTGTCCGTTACTCTGCTTCGCCGCTCAAGGATTCTCAAAAAGAAAATCTGATTTCGGCAGTTCTCGGCTTGTTTAATACCGAGAAAATCTTTTTACAAAATGATATTAATGTGATTCTATTAGCAGATAAGCTTAAAGTGAACCGCAATTATCTTTCACAGGTTAGACACCACTTTCAATACATACGAGTCCCTTAATCAGGTAAATAATAATTTGCAAAAACAAGGCAAATTCAGGCTGCTAAAATTTTCCTATTTTTGTATTGTTAAAATCTGACAATAAAATGAAAAACCTTATCCGCTTTGACTGGGCAGTAAAGAGGCTTTTGAGGAACAAAGCCAATTTTGGTATCCTTGAAGGTTTTTTATCCGAATTGATCGGCGAGGACATCAAAATCGAGAGCATCCTCGAAAGCGAAAGTAACAAGGAGGATAAGTACCAGAAATTCAACAAAGTTGATGCGCTTGTTCAGAACAGCAAAGGCGAATTGATGATCATCGAGGTGCAAAACAACCAGGAACACGATTATTTGCTTCGCATTTTATTCGGTGCCTCCATTTTATTGGTGAACAACATTGACGAGGGAACGGATTATTCGCAGATAAAGAAAATCATATCGGTGAACATTGTATATTTTGATCTGGGGCAGGGCGATGATTACGTTTACCACGGTACAACCGAATTTAAGGGGATTCATAAGCACGACATTTTAAAACTTTCCAAAGACCAGGAAAGTTTATACCACAGCGAAAATATCTCGAAAATCTATCCTGAATATTATGTTATAAAGGTCAACCAGTTTAATGATGTAGCCAAGGACACCCTGGATGAGTGGATCTATTTTTTAAAGAAAGATGAGATAAAAGACGGGTTTAAAGCCAAAGGGTTGAAAGAGGCCAAACGGCAATTGGACGTTATGAAACTTAGCGAAACAGAGAGAAAAGAATACGGGAAATATATCGAACAACAACGCTATGAAAGAAGTTTGATAGTGTCGAACTACAAGGTTGGCGAGATAAAAGGAAAAATTGAAGG
>CAIRHD010000322.1 GCA_903878265.1 uncultured Bacteroidales bacterium
AACCACTATTGAGCTTGGTGCACAATCACTTGATGACGAGGTACTAAAACTAACTGGGCGCGGCCACACAGCAGAAATAGTTGTGCAAGCCGCTGGTTTGATAAAAAGCTTCGGTTTTAACCTTGGGTTGCAAATGATGATTGGCCTACCGGGCGACACAGCAGAAAAATCGCTTTTTACAGCGAAAGAAATCATAAGATTGGGAGCAAGCTGTACCCGCATTTATCCAACTTTAGTAATAAAAAATACAGAGTTGGAACAACATTTTCTTGCCGGGGAATACGCACCACTTTCATTGGATGAAGCGGTTGACAGGGTCGCTGATATAGTGCCACTTTTTACGCTCGCTGATGTAAAAATCCTGCGTATCGGCTTGCATCCATCCGAGGGGCTTTTAGACAAAACCAGCCTTGTTTCTGGGCCTTTCCATGTTGCTTTTGGCGAAATGGTTTCAACAGAGATTTGGAGCAGGATTTTAAATAATTTGGTTTACCCAAATATCAAAAGAAACGCACTTTCTTTGACTGTGGCTATTGGGATGAGCAATGCTGCCATTGGACACAAAGGGAAAAACAAAACTATGCTTTTGCAGATTTTCAGGAAAGTGGTTTACACCGAAAGCCCTGATTTGAAAGGATTTGAATACCATGCCCATACTGATTGATAGCAGGATGCCGGTTGCCGCAAAGGAAAAATTGCAGGAATATGGTCATATTATTGAATTTACCACTGAAGGCATTACATACGAAGCCATTTCGGGGCATCCCGATATTTTTTTCTGCCCCACTCCCAATGGATTGGTTGTTGCACCAAATTTACCTGAGAAATACTTTCACATTTTTAAGAAACATTCTATCAATTATTCAATTGGGAAACAGCCAGTTGGCATAACATATCCTGACTCTGCACGATACAATTCATTGGTTACCAACAATTTTTTTATTCACAATCCAACAATTAGCGATTTGAGCATACAAGCCGCTAACACAACTCAGCAATCTATAAAAGTGAACCAAGGCTATGTGTGCTGCAACCTGCTTGCATTGCCAAACAATTCTTTCATTACATCGGACAAAGGGATTGAAAAAGCACTAAAGCAGCATAAGTTTGAAGTGCTTTTTGCAGATTCCACTTGCGTGAAACTTCCCGGTTTTGTACATGGTTTTTTCGGAGGGATTTGCGGTTTAAAAGGCACTGTTTTATTTATTTGCGGAAGCCTTGAGTATTTCAAAGAAAGAGAAAATATTAGGGCATTTATCGAAAAGTCAAATATTGTGATTGTGGAATTGTTTGATGGCCAACCTGTTGATGTGGGAACAATTTTATTCCTTTAATTCTGTGGTTTACTTGCAGAATATTTACCACTGACAGTTAATACAATCTGTTTTTCAATGAACCGAACTGGAACGTCATAATTTTTTTCTATATATATTCTTGATTACCAAATACATCCGGTTGCCTATTGAGGCAGGCAAATAGTTTTGTATCGTTTTTACAATTGACCTTCCAAAATCATAGAATGAATTTCTATCATTCGAATCGCAATAGAATCCTTCATTTATTGCCAGATTAATCGCTTCCAGCCTTTGTGCGTATGTGAACTCCGGTGTCTCGAAAACAATACGCGGTTTCACACCGTGATACTCGTGTATTTTATCATAAAGCATCGTGCCGTTTGCTTTAACATATTCCCATTGTGGCGTGCCTTTAAATGGCAGAATTGAATAAAACATCACGAAATCCAATTCCGATTTTTTGGCAAATTCAATCGACTCCTTAACTGTTTGAATGGTATCGCCTGGACTTCCGATCACAAACTGCCCCAATACTTCAATCCCTGCTTTCTTAAAGATGCTTATTCCTGACGTAACCTCTTCAATAGTAAGGCATTTACACATATTCTCCAAAATCCTGTTGTTTGCGGATTCAATGCCAATCCCAACATTAAAGCACCCTGCTTTTCTCATTTTATGAGCCAGTTCCTGCGTTATCTTTTCGACCCTGACCGGAGTTGACCACAGAAATTTCAGCTTTCTTTGTATAATAATCTCACAAAAAGCATCAACTCGTTTCAAGTTGATGTTAAAACTGTTGTCGCTGAAAACAAAGGTCTTGTTCTTATACTTTTTAAGCAAGAAGCTGATTTCTTCCACAACATTTTCCGCTGAGCGCGACCTCCATTTGCTTTGCCAAATGGAAGTGGAATTGCAGAAAACGCAACTGAAAGGGCATCCCCTGCTGGTAACAATGCGGTGGAGTGGATACCGATTCATCCGAAACAAATCATAAGCTGGAAAAGGAAGAATATCGAGGTTCTTGATATGCTCACGTTGTGGATTTTTAACTACTGAACCAGTTTCCGATTTGTACATCAGACCATTGATTGATGAAATCTCTTTTTGCTTTTTCATGTGGAAAATCAAGTCCGAGAAAGTTAGTTCGCCTTCGCCATATACCGCAAAATCGGCTGGGGTTTCCAAAAATATTTCCTCCATAATGGTGGTTACATAAGGCCCACCGAGAACAATTTTTGCTGATCCACAACAAACCCTCAACTTATCAAACACTTCTATAACTTCGTGATAAACAGGTGATAAAACCGTGATTCCAATCAAATCAAATGAACTATTATAAAACTGCTTTGACTCAATGCTTGTGGCTACCCGTGTATCTAAAATCGTAAAATTAAGGTCGCTGTGGATGCTTCTGGCGTAAGAAGCCAAATAGCCAAGCCCGAGGTGAACGGTTTTATCTTTACGATCCTTGTTAGGGAAAATCAAACCAATATTCATAATTTATTTGCTGAAAACCCCAAAATAAAATTACAACGAATAGTTTTCTGAGAAATTTAAAATCTATTTATCCGATACCGAAACCTTTCTTGGGATTTTATAGCGCCGCCAAAATTTCCAGGTAGTTAAAGACGTATATGTTATAAGTCTGTTTATCAAAGGAAAACGCATCAGGAAATGCAGAAATTTATATCCCAAATAAAAAAGCAATAATGCTACCGACCATTGAACTATAAAATAAAACGACTCGAAAGCTATCCGTGATCCACGAAATGCAACGGCGACAAAGTCAGTAACTTTAGATGACAAATAAGGGTTAATTACCACTGTTAAAACAAAAAGGAGCAGAAACACCATAGAGTGTGCGGTTTCTATTGCACGTTCAGGGCAGTAATTCATACATTTCATGCAGCTTTCGCAGGTAAATTTCCAATAAGGCCGATTATGCGAAAGGATTATAGATTTTGTAGGGCATTGCTCCATGCATAAACCGCAGTTGTTGCAGTTGTAATTGGCGACAAAAGTTTTTGCAAGTATATAGCGCCCAACAAAATAATACCCAAATGCAATGGGTGCAACCAATAAATCGAGGGGAAGCAATACAAAAGATTTCAGGAATACCCGTTTGCCGGACAATACTTTAACCGCGAATTTTCTTGTCAGTTTTTCGTAATGCACGACCATGGAATCGACCACTTTTTTCCTTATGCCTGGATGCAGGGAAATCCAGTTCGATGGCAAATCAACTGGATACATTGCATGAATTTTATACCCTTTAAAAAACATGATCAGCGCCGGGAAATACATTGCAATCCCACTAAGTCCGGGCAAAAACAGCTTCCATAATTTCATTCCGGCCCTGGTATTGCCAATAAACACATCCGATGTTTTCAAAAGCTCAAACCCAAAAAGGAATTTCAACATGGAATGTGGCATATTAAACCCATGTGTAGCCGAGAAAAAGCCGATCAAGGTTTTACCTTTAAACGCGGCGATATCTTCCTGATTAAACAGGTGATACGATGAAATGTGGGTTTTTAAACCTTGCTTCTTCGCTTCGTCAACAATCCATTCCGAAACACGTTTTGCGTTTCCGGTTCCTGAATAATAGATTATTAGTAGGTTGTCGTAATGATTTTCCATAAACTTGTAACGCTGTTTTAAAAATGAAACAATCAAAAATCCAAGACTATCTTTAGCCTGATTTGGGCTTCCCAAAGGTAGGAATTATTGGCAACAATCAGTTTTTCTGGCCTTTTATCCAAACTGCAAATTTCAATAAATGGAGGATTTTCAGTCTCATGCACCATTTCCAAATATGCAGTTTTAAAATAATCTGTTAATTCATTAACAAGTGAATTAAAAAATATAATTTTGCTCCGTGAAACTCGTAAAAGAGAGCACTCTCCAACCCTATCATTCCATATAAAAATGAATAAAATAAGCGAGCACCCCATTCTCGAAGTGCCTGTAACTGAAAAGATCAGTTTCCAATTCGAGGGTATTGCCATAAATGGCGAAAAGGGGTTTACAATAGCTGCGGCATTGCATCAAGCTGGGTTTCCTGTACACAGCCACAGTTTGTCGAACCGCGAACGTAGCCTCGAATGTGGCATTGGCAAATGTGGCGCCTGCGAAATGTTGGTTGACGGGCAAATCCGCCGGATATGTATCACTAAAGTAGATGGCATTAAAAATGTCAGCGAAATACCACATGATTATTCACCTGAGGCTAACCCTGTAAACACAGAAAAGCCCATAGATATTTATAAAACCACGGTTGCCATTATTGGTGCCGGCCCGGCTGGATTAGCCTGTCGCGAAGAACTTCAAAAACAAGGTGTTGACAATATAGTTATTGATAATAACGATAAGATAGGCGGACAATTCCTGATGCAGACTCATCAGTTTTTCTTTTTCGAGAAAGAGAAGAAATTTGGCGGGATGCGCGGTTTTGATATTGCCAAAACCCTTGCCGGCGACAACCACGATGAGATTTTCTTAAACAGTACCGTTTGGGATTTGCTCGAAGGGAAAAGGATTGCCGTAAAGAATATACTTACAGATGAAATATATTATGTTGATGCTGACTATCTGGTAGTTGCAACTGGCGCAGTGCCTTTTATGCCCACCTTCGAAAACGATGATTTGCCCGGGGTTTATACGGCCGCCGTTGTGCAGAAAATGATGAACAACGAGTTGACCTTGTTGGGCAAAAAAGTGCTTACAGTTGGTGCCGGCAATATTGGATACCTTACTTCCTACCAGTTGATGCAGGCAGGTGCCGAGGTTAAAGCGATTATAGAAGCGCAAGGCCACGAAGGCGGTTTTCCGGTTCAGGCTAACCGGGTTCGGCGGCTTGGAATCCCTATTTTGACTTCGCAAATCTTGCTAAAAGCCTTGCCAAACGAAGATAATACCGGGATAATTGGGGCAGTAGTAGCCGATTGCAGGAATTTTGAACCCATTCCGGGAACCGAAAAAATTATTGATGGCATTGATGTAATTAATATTTGTACGGGATTAGTTGCAGATGATCAGCTAATTATAAAAGGAAATGAAATTTTTGGCCGCAACTGTTATGGTGCTGGCGATGCTATCCGCATTGGTGAAGGAACAAGTGCCGTGTTGCGTGGAAATCAGGTTGCTTATGAAATAATCCAGGATTTGGGCGAAAACGTTGATTACGACAAATACCTCAACGTATCGAAAGAATATATTGATTCGCAGCAACATCCGCTTCGGGTAATTCAGGAACCTTATAAACCTACTGCTGAGCGTTTCAATGGAAAACCATTCGTACAAATAGACTGTCTGTATGGTTTTGCGTGCAATCCTTGCGAATTTGCCTGTCCTCATGGCGCAATCACCAAAACTTCCACAAGCACGGTTCCACAGCTCGATTTCGATAAATGTATTGGCTGCATGGATTGCGTGTATCAGTGTCCCGGCCTCGCCATTTTTGGTTATGCGCCCAAAAAAGACTGGCTTTTTCTTCCAATAGAATATTTTGCACAGGAAAACAAAGAGGTTTATCTTGTTGACAACCAAGGAAAGATTTTAGGCAATGGCATCATTGAAAAAATCCTGAAAAAACCAAACAAAACAAATATTGCCCGGGTAAAATCACTCGATATTCATGGTGATGCTTTACTGGAAGTCCGTGGTTTTATCATAAAGGAAAACTATCCTGAGCCTGTAGTAATGAGAGCCACAGACTATAAAAGCGAGCATGAGATGTATGTTTGCCATTGCGATGATGTTACCTTAGGTGAGATTGTAAACACGATAGGCGAGCGCAAATTCATATCGGTTGACGAGATAAAACACACTACCCGCCTGGGAATGGGTGCCTGCCGCGGAAAACGCTGCATACGCCGGCTTAAACAAGTATTGCGTGGCAAAGGTATAAGCATTGTAGGTGAAGCAACCCCACGAGGCCCGTTGAGCAACCAATTAGCCATGGGCGAATTGTACCCAAAGAATTGCAAAGAGAATATCATAATCAACAATTCGAAAAACGCGGCACGAATTATTGAAGTGCCTGCATTGATAGCTGGTGGCGGCATTGGCGGCAGTGCCCTTTTCCGTTACATGGCCGAAGCAGGTATGAAACCAACGCTGATAAACTATGGTCGCGGTGCTTCCTGGCGCAACATTGCTGGTGGCCGTCCCGCTTTTAGCTTGCCCGAAATAGCGGATATTGCGCGGCATAATCTGGAAATATTCAAGGAATTGCAAAAAATCCGCGATATCAATTTCCTTTCGACCCGGTATATCAACTTTGCGCACGACGATGCTACTTTTAAAGCCCTGGAAGATTCGCGTTCGTGGTCGGATGCGTATATGGTGGATGCCAAAGATTATGCAAAAGAGATTTCGCCAAACATCAACCCAAACCTCGGCAAACACTATCAGGCGGCACTTATTACCCGCGATTGCTGGCAAGCCACTCCCGGCCGCGTTATCGACCTTATACGCCGTATTGGCACAGAAAAAGGAGGTAAAATTTACGAGGATTGCCAATTGCTCGATGTTAGGCAAGAAAACGGGAAATATATCGTTTTGGCCAAGGATCACGAAAAGCATTATATTGAATTCCATACCCCTCATTTTGTAAATTCATTGGGACCTGAAGCCGATAAGTTCTCGCAACAACTTGGCATAGAAACCGGATTGTATCCTGTGAAACATCAGGCGTTTATCACACGAAGGTTGCCCAATATGGGTATTAACGGACAGCCTTTGGATATGCTGATTGACCGCCGGAAATACAAGGGTTTTACAGCTGTTTACGGACAGCAATTGGGAGAAACCGGTCAGATTATCGGATGCGCTTCCCCACAGGTTGAGCCTAAGGAAACAGATAAAAACTTAAAGATCAACTCAAAGGAATTTCTTGAGATAATATCGGAAGTATTCGTTGGTTGGTTGCCTCAGCTTTCGTCAGTTGGTTTACAGGCTGTTTGGGCAGGTTATTATGTGGAACCCCGAATGATTCTGGATCCAGAACACGGTTTGTTTGTAGGTTTCCGTGGACAAGGATTCATGTTAGGGCAATACCTTGCTAAAATTTATGTGGATAAATTGATGGGCAAAGAAGTGCCATCCTATTTCGAAAGACTCCAACTGAGTGGTGATGGGCTTTTGGAAAAAGCTTTCAAATAAAACTACATTCAATAAATCAAAAGGGCAATCTAAGGTTGCCCTTTTTTTATTTGAAAACAGTCTTGCATTATACTACATGCTAAAGCAAAGTGCCCATCCGACAAGTGTCAATATACTACTCCGCAATAGGGAGTACCCATCTGACACTTGTCTATATACTACTCCGCAACAGGGAGTACCCATCTGACAGTTGTATATATACTACTCCGTAATAGGGAGTACCAATCTGACGGTCGTATATATACTACTCCGTAATAGGGAGTACCAATCTGACGGTTGTCTATATACTACTCCGTAATAGGGAGTACCCATCTGACGGTTGTATATATACTACTCCGTAATAGGGAGTACTCATCAGACACTTTTCTATATATATCTTGCAAACAAAATGTGCCAATAAAACATTTTATTCTATCGTACTTGTTTATGCACAATACCAACATTTTCAACTACTTTAACAAAGATAATCGTTAACATGATTATGATAAAGGCTTTATAATAGCCACAACGCAAAAGGGCAACCAATGGCTGCCCTTTTTACATTTGTTATGATATTATGTCCTACTGAACATTTTCTTGAATGTAGTCTTATCCTCTTGATCTTTCTTTGTATCATCAGAATAATAACCATACCCGCTCTTATGCCCATAACCGTAGCCGTAGCCATAACCGTAACCGTAACCATAACCATAACCATAACCGGTTTTATCTGGTTTCACGTCATTTACAAGTACGGTTGTGTTGGGCACGCTCCTCTTTTCAAAATCCTTCGAGATCATCTCGAATGCTTTCTTCAACGTAAGGTGCTGGCGTACAAGCAGCACGTTTACATCGGTATATTTAAGCAGCAGGAACGCATCGGTAACAATACCCACTGGCGGTGTATCAATAATGATGAAATCGTACATTTCTTTAAGCTTCAGAATCAACTCGCCATTCTTTTTCGAAGCAATAAGTTCAGCAGGGTTAGGAGGAACCGGGCCGGCAGTAATAATATCGAGATGAGGAACAGGCGATGCCTGTATGATTTCTTCCAACGTGCTTTTGCCGATCAGGTACGAAGTAATACCATGTGTATTTTTCAAACCAAAATCCTGATAGATTTTAGGTTTACGTAAGTCGTACCCCAACAACAGCGTTTTGCGCTCGAATTGAGCATAAATACAAGCCAGGTTCACCGAACAAAACGATTTTCCTTCGCTCACACTGGTACTGGTAAGAAGAACCGTAATCTTTTCGGCACCACCGACCATATATAGCAGGTTGGTACGCAATGCCCTGAACGATTCGGCCACCGACGATTTGGGACTGGCATAGGCTACAATCGGGCTTTCGTGTTTATTGTGCAGTACGTGGCCAATTACAGGGAGTTTGGTGTGGTTTTCAATGTCGTTTTTACTTACCATTTTATTGGTCATATAGTCCTTGCCATAAATATACAGCAAAGGTATGAGCAAGCCAAGTATAAAGGCGATGGTATAGTTAAGGCTGGTTTTAGGGAAAACCTGTTCTTGTACGGTTATGTCAGCCACATCAAGCACCTCGTTATCGGGGGTGTTGCTGGCTTTGGTGATAGCAGCTTCCGAACGCTTTTGAAGCAGATAAGTATAAATAGCGTCGTTTAGTTTGTACTTTCGCTCAATGCCTAACAATTGGCGTTGCGTGGCAGGCAGGTTGCGGAAAAACCCAGAAAGCTTGTCAACCCGGGAATTTATATCCTTTAGGCTGATATCCGAAGTCTTTACAATATTGGTGATGCTTTCGGTGAGTGATTTTTTAGTATTGGCAATTTTCTGGTCAACAGCCAAAATCATAGGGTTATTAGGCTTTGAACTGATAAGCCGCTCCGCTTTATCGTTGTAAAGCATGGTAAGCTGAGTGAGTATCTGCGTGAGAATTGGATCATCGATACCCATGGACGAAGGCACAACCACCCCATTTAAGTCATCTTTATTTTTCTGGATATACTCTTTCAGGTTGTTGTAGTATTTGGCTTTAACCAGAAGAACAGCCTTCTCTTTTTCAAGCTCGGTAATGCTGGTATAAACCTGCTGCGACTGTGCATCGAGGTTCATAATCTGGTTGTTCATACGGAAGTTTTGCAACACACTTTCGTTGGTATTCAACGAATCGCGTATTTCAATCAACTGGCTGTCGATGAAAATAATGGTATTGATGGCAATCCTATTTTTCTTCTCTAATCCCTGTATCAGGTATTCGCGTGTAAGCTGGTTGAGGAAATCAACCGATTTTTGTGGGTTGTTGCCTTTGAGTGCAATTTCAACAATGGAGGCTTCTTTGTTTATAGGTTCGATTTCAAAACCAGCAAACTCTTTTGTCAAGGATTCAATAGAGTTGAACGTGAAAAAGAAATGTTGGTTTAAAGAAGTTTTGCGGTCGTATTTGGCAGTTTTATCAATTCGGAAACTGAAATTGGAATTAGTAACCTCCTCACCAAAACGATGCTTTTTATCGTATTTCAAGGTCGCAATTTTCTTTTCGCTATTTTTAAAAGTACGATAATCGTACAGCGAAAGCTCCTGCCCATCGGCAACAAGCTGGTATTCGTTATCCGAAAGTATGGTTACATAAAAGTTAATGTTTCCCACAGGCTGCAAGCGCGAAGTGTCGATTGTTACTGTAAATGGCGACTCGTTATATAATTCGGTTGTAATAAAATTGTCCTCTTTAAAATTGGAAACGGTAAAGTTCAAAGATTTCACGGTGCGGGAAACAAGCGATCGCGATTTGAGGATACCTATTTGGTTTTGAAGTTTTTGGGTATTAGTAATATTGCCAAATCCAATCAAGGATTGCATATCGTTCATGCCACCTTTTTCTTCCGAAATAAGCACTGTGGACTTAACCTTGTACAAAGGCTTGGTGTATTTGTTGAACAAAAATGCGATAAGCATAACCAGCACAATGGTAATGAAAAACAAATACCAATAGCTGAGCAGTTTATAAAGCAGGGCAATATAATCTACTGTCCCTTCTTGTTCGATTGATTGGTTGTAGGTTGGATAACCAGCCGTAGCCGGGTTGTAGCTTGGGTAGCCTGCCGCCGTTTTATTGTAGCTTGGATAACCCTCAGAAGCTTTGTTGTAACTTGGATAGCCTGGTTCCATTTATTTAAAGTATTGTGCTATTAGAAGTGCGGTTGTAATTGTTGAGAAAATCAGGACATAAGGGAAGGCTTCAAAAGCAAAGGATTTGTTCTTGAGCGGTTCAATGTAAATTATGTCGTTGGGCTGTAGGTAGTAATTGGGCGATGACAGTATATCCTTGCTCAACAAATCAACCACGGTTATGGTGTTTTTAGTTCCATCTTTCCTTATAATCTTTACTTTATTCCTGTCGGCGAAGTTAGTAAGGTCGTTGGCCATGGCAATTGCCTCGAAAATATTTACGCGGTTGTTGTAGATCGGATATTTGCCCGGGTTTTTAACTTCGCCAAGTACCGAAATGTTGAACAACACAAGTTTTACCACAACACTCGATTCCCTGAGTATTTCGTCGGCAGCTTTGTTCAAGCTTACTTCCATTTCGGATACGGTATGGCCATTGGCAAATATTTTTCCTAATAAAGGAAAATTTATATACCCTGAATCGTTTACCATATAGCTTGTGAGATAAAGGCTCTGATCCCCGTATGCCTGATAATTCTGGTTATTTGAGCCTCCGGTAATGGTTGAAAATATCTCGTTGCTTTTCTGGTCGAGGGTCAAGATGCGGACATACAAGTAATCGCCAGGTTTTAGTTTGTAATCCGGTATGGAGTTATTAAATTCCGTAACCGGGGTTTGGCCTTCCTTATCCTGAAGGTATTTCACTTTGGACATCGGGATGCATGAAAATACAGTTAAACTGACGATTGTTAAACAAAACAGTTTAAATGCAAGATGCTTATTCTTCATAGGATTTACGTTAACAAATTAGGATAATCAAGCATAAAGCGGCAAAGATATATCTTTTCTGCAAGATATTTGCCCAAACCAACTGCTTTTATTTTGCTGGTGTTTACATCGGTAACAGTTCGCCTTTGAGTGTAGCAGCAGTACAGCCGAGGATTTTAACTGTTACATAGTCGCCAGGATTGTATGAACTACGTGGGAAAACCACGACTTTATTCTGGCTTGTGCGCCCAAAAAGCTGCTGATCCGAACGCTTGGATACGCCTTCGGCCAATACCTCAAATTGTTTCCCAACATCGAGTTTGTTGCTTTTTAACGAAAGTTCCTGCTGCAAGGCGATTATTTCGTCCAACCGCCGGCTTTTTACTTCTTCGGCAACATCGTCAGGATATTTTTTGGCTGCAATGGTATTTGGCCTTTCTGAATATTTGAACATATAAGCATAATCGTAAGCCACTTCGCGCATGGCCGATAAGGTTTGCGCGTGGTCATTTTCTGTTTCGGCACAAAATCCAGCAATAATATCTGTGGTAATTGCGCAACCAGGAATTATCCTTTTAATCGCCGCAATCCGATCCATATACCATTCGCGGGTATAACTGCGCCGCATCATTTCCAGAGTGCGGGTACTGCCTGATTGTATTGGCAAGTGAATTGATTTGCAGATATTTTCGTGCGAAGCAATTACTTTTAGCAATTGGTCGGAAATATCTTTGGGATGCGACGTAGCAAACCTCACCCTAAGTAGTGGGTTTACCGAAGCCACTTGTTCCAACAAAACAGGAAACACTATTGTTTCCCCATTTTCCTGCCAATGATACGAATTTACATTTTGCCCAAGCAAAGTTATTTCGCGAAATCCTTGTTCAAATAATTCTTTTGCTTCTTTTACAATGGTTTGTGCGCTGCGGCTACGTTCCTTGCCACGGGTGTATGGAACCACACAATAAGCACAAAAATTCTCGCAGCCACGCATAATGCTGATAAACGCAGTAACGCCACTGCCACCAGTGCGGACAGGATTTATATCTGCATACGTTTCATCTGCCGAAAGCAGAACATTTATCGCTTTTTGTCCGCTTTCCACCTGCTCCAGTAGTTGAGGCAACTGCCGATATCCATCGGGACCAACTATCAGGTCGATATGGCGTTCTTCTTCCAGGAGTTTATCTTTGAGCCTTTCGGCCATGCAGCCCAACAGCCCGATTACAAGACCGGGATGTTTGCGTTTTAAGGCATGCAATTCGTTGAGCCGGTTGCGTACACGCTGCTCGGCATTATCGCGAATGGAACATGTATTCAACAATATAAGGTCGGCGGATTTAATATCGGTGGTGGATTCGTAATTCTGGGTTTCCAATATTGAGGCTACAATTTCGCTATCCGAAATGTTCATCTGGCAGCCATACGTTTCAATATAGGCTTTCTTTTTATGTTCCACTTTTAAAGATTCAGGAATTTGGATAAATTTTGTTTTTTGGGTCGGCGAAATTACAACAATTTCAAGCATAAATTGTTTAGAATAAGAATCAGTCAATCAGATATATAGTTAAGCTTTATATCTGATTTGTTGTTTGGCAGCAAAATGATATTAAGGCAGGAATCAAAGGTAGATGCAACAAAATGTCGATATTTTGTATTTTTATTGCGTTACTTTGCACCCGATTTTCTGGATATAATTAAGAATGTATGAGTAAAAATCTTGTAATTGTTGAATCACCGGCCAAAGCAAAAACCATCGAAGGGTACTTGGGGAAAGATTTTATCGTAAAATCAAGTTTCGGCCATGTGCGCGATCTTTCCACCAAAGAACTTGGTATTGAGGTAAACAACCACTTCAGGCCTGTATATGAAGTGATGCCCGATAAAAAGAAAATTATCAGCGAGTTGAAAAAACTTGCCGACAGTTCGGATGTTATTTGGCTGGCTACTGACGAGGACCGCGAAGGGGAAGCCATTTCGTGGCATCTCGCCGAGGTGCTGAACCTCGATCAATCGAAAACAAACAGGATCGTTTTCCATGAAATCACCAAATCCGCTATTTCGGAAGCCATAAAATCACCGAGGCGCATCGACCAAAGCCTTGTGAATGCACAGCAGGCACGCCGTGTCCTCGACAGGCTTGTTGGCTTTGAACTTTCGCCCATCCTTTGGAAAAAAGTAAAACCATCGCTTTCTGCCGGCCGCGTACAAAGTGTGGCTGTAAAACTTATTGTTGAGCGCGAAGAAGATATCCGCAAGTTCGAATCTACTTATGCGTACAAAGTCAGTGGGCTTTTCGAAGTAAACAACGAAAAAGGCTCGGCAACTTTTAAAGCCGATCTTCCAAAAAGGTTTCCAACGCTCGAAGAAGCCCGGGCTTTCCTCACTTTGTGCAGCAAAGCAACTTATTCGGTTGCCGATGTCGAAAAAAAGCCAGGCAAACGCTCACCTGCTCCTCCATTTACCACTTCCACTTTGCAGCAGGAAGCCAGCCGCAAACTTGGTTTCTCGGTTAGCCGGACAATGACTGTAGCGCAGCAACTTTACGAAAGCGGGAAAATAACGTATATGCGTACCGACTCGGTAAACCTTTCGCAGACGGCTTTGGGCATGGCAAAAGAAGAAATCACAAAGCAGTTTGGGCCTGAATACCATAAATCGAGGCATTTTGCTACCAAAAGCAAAGGCGCACAGGAAGCTCACGAAGCTATCCGGCCATCGTACATGAACAACAGTTCCATTGATGGCGATGCTTCACAAAAACGCCTTTACGAGCTGATTTGGAAACGCACAATCGCTTCGCAAATGGCTGATGCCATACTCGAAAAAACAAACATAAATATTGACTTGTCGAATAGCCAGGAACAGTTTGTTGCCTTGGGCGAAGTTATCAAGTTCGATGGGTTCCTGAAAGTGTATATGGAGTCGAGCGATGATGATACCGAACAAACCGAAGGATTGTTGCCGCCGGTAACAAAAGGAGAGAAACTTGGAATGCATCATATTGAGGCCAACCAAAAATTTACTACAAGCCAACCGCGATATACCGAAGCCAGCCTGGTGAAAAAGATGGAAGAACTTGGCATAGGCCGTCCATCTACTTATGCACCAACTATTTCGACAATCATTAAACGTGAGTATGTTGTTAAAGAAGATCGCGATGGCAACACCCGCGACATCAAACAACTCATGCTAAAAGATGGAAAAATTAAAGAGACGGTAAAACACGAAAAGTTTGGTTACGAAAAATCCAAGCTCTTCCCAACCGATACCGGCGAACTGGTTACGCGTTTCCTGCAGCAGTATTTCGACGATATAATGGATTATAATTTTACTGCCAGCGTCGAAAAGGAATTTGATGAGATTGCCGATGGTTTAAAAGCCTGGAACCTGATGATTGGCGAATTTTATACCCCTTTCCACAAAAAAGTGTTGGAGACCCTCGAAAGCGGTGAAAAAGCTAAAGGCGAAAAACTGCTTGGAATAGACCCAGCTTCAGGACTGAACATCTATGTTAAACTAGGGAGATTTGGTGCAATTGCCCAGATTGGCGAAACCGATTCGCCGGACAAGCCTAAATTCGCCGGACTTCGCAAAGGACAAACTTTAGAAAACGTTACGCTCGAAGAAGCAATCAAACTTTTCGATTTCCCGCGCCTGCTTGGCCAGTTCGAAGATGCCGATGTTACGGTTGCCATTGGGCGTTTCGGGCCTTATGTGTTGCACCAATCCAAATTTTGTTCGCTGAAAAAGACTGATGATCCTGCAAGTATCACAATCGAAAGAGCCATTGAACTTATTGAGGAAAAACGTACCGAAAGTGCAAACCGTACCATCAAGGCTTTCGCCGAAAGGCCTGATGTACTTATACTAAACGGACGATATGGGCCATACATTGCCATTGGGAAAAGCAATATCAAAATACCAAAAGGCGCGGAACCTGCCCAACTTACCTTGGAGGAATGTTTGAAACTCGGCGATGCTGCACCGGCACCAGCAAAAAAGAAGTTTGTCCCACGGAAAAAGTGATAATTTGATAATGGGTTAATGCCATAATGGGTTAATGTGAGAATTGATTCATGTGAGAATCAGTTAATTCAACAAATCATTCTATTTGATTTGGAATCCCCAAGACTTTCTAAACGCGTTCTCGCTTCTCCTAGTCTCCCTTCTCCCAGTCTCCCCTCTCCTTTTCTCCCTTCGCATTTTCTCCCTTCTCCCAGTCTTCCCTTCTCACTTCACCTCCCAAAACCCTAAAACCAAAACCCTAACCCCTCAAAATGCACATTTCCAGCTACTTTAAACCGGTTCAGGAAATCCTGCTGCCACAAGATAAAGCGCAAGCGGGCAAACGTCTGGGCGAGGTTTTCGAAACATATTCTGCCGAAAAGGGATTCCCGGAACTTGAGAATAACGACATCGCAATTTTTGGGGTTGACGACGATCGCAGCGCTATTGATAATCAAGGTTGTGGCATGGCTTCCGTAAGTGTAAGGGAATATTTGTACAGGCTTTTGCCCGGAAATTATAAAACCAATGTAGCCGATCTTGGCGATATAATTCGTGGCAACACAATAGAAGACACCTACTTTGCGGTAACCGCGGTGGTTGAAACACTTCTCGAATTAAACATAGTTCCGGTAATTATCGGTGGCGGCCAGGATTTGACTTACGCCATGTACCGCGCCTACAAAAACCGCAAAAGCATAATCAATATTTCCGCCGTTGACAATATGTTTGACCTTGGCGAAAGCGAAGCGCAGTTAAATTCGAGGTCGTACCTTAGCCATATCATTCTTCACAAACCTAATTATCTTTTTAATTTCACCAATATTGGTTATCAAACTTATTTTGTCGATCAAGGTGCTATTGACCTGATGCACAACCTGTTTTTCGATATTTACCGCCTGGGCGTGTTGCATAGCGATATTACACAGGTTGAACCGCTTGTGCGAAATGCAGATTTGTTTTCCTTCGATATGTCGGCAATAAGGCAAAGCGATGCGCCTGGAAACGCAAATGCCACACCAAACGGGTTTTATGGCGAGGAAGCCTGTCAGATGACACGCTATGCCGGGATGAGCGACAAGATAACTTCGGCTGGTTTTTTTGAAATGAACCCGTCGCTTGACAGGAACGGACAAACCGCCCACTTATTGGCACAGATGATTTGGTATTTTATTGATGGATTTTATCACCGTCAGGACGACCATCCTTCGACAGGTTCCGAAAATTATATCCGCTACACGGTGCAGGTTTCCGATTTCGACGAAGGGATTGTTTTTTATAAAAGCAAACCAACCGAACGCTGGTGGATGGAAATAAAATGCACCGATAATATCCGCGAAATGTACCGCCGCCATTATATAGTGCCCTGTTCTGCCACAGATTACCAAACGGCACTCGAAGACGAAATCCCCGATCGTTGGTGGCAGGCTTTTCAGAAGCTGATGTAAGATCGAAACCGGAAAGCAGAAGTGTAAAATTCAGCCCTAAATATGTATAGAAAAATGGCGAATTGAGGGTGTGAATAGACCCACAAGAATAGGTCAAACATATCCATCACCGCGTAAAAGCCCCTAAAGAAGAAATACTTAAATCGTTGGAGGGGAATTGGTCAGAAAGCCAAGTTTTTATACTGAAGCAAAATCTCAACTGCTATTTCTATTCCCAAGGACAAATCCAGGAGCTTGATTTGAAATTAGAAGATCTGATGAAAATATACGTCCAAATTATCCATAAGGACGAACAGGGAAACAGCCCCTAAGAACTAATCCGCTCAAACAAGAAAATGGATGCCAACAATGCCCCTGCTTTTGATGCCGAAAGGTATTCGTTCGAAATACTTGGCTTAAATATTACCAGAATCCCAGGGATAAGTGGCCTGTCGGCCCTGAAAATAGTATCAGAGTTAGGTGCAGGGTTTATTGACAAATTCCCTACACCTGATAAATTTTGTTGCTGGGCAAACCTGACCCCAAACAACAAGAAATCTGGGGGCAAGATATTGTCGAGTAAAGTGCCAAAAAAAAAAATCACATTGGTCAGTTATTGAGGGTTGCCGCAAACACGCTAAAGAGCCATAAAGGCTATCTTGGAAATCTATTTAAATCAAAGAGGGCAAGTTTGGGTTACAACCAGGCAATTGTAGCTGTAGCTCATAAAATAGCCAGGATATTGTATAAAATGGTTAAAGACCAAGTAGAATATGATGACCGTATTGAAGCTCAGAAAAACATACTGGACATGCAAAAAAAAGTGGCCTATTATGAGAAGAAAGCTCAAAAGAGCAAAAACATGCTGCTTGCAATGTCCTCTTAATCAGTCATCTATTTTTAGTTAGATGAAAATCACAAACATCAAAATCTTTTCTACAGCTTAATCGAATTGCGGATCCCATCGACATAGAGTACTTTGTCGAAAGCAAAAGCCTTATCGAACTTGCCGGAATCGAAAATGTATTCCGAATCGTTTTGGTAAAGCATCTCGATAGTTTCTTTAATTATCGGATTGAAAAGCCCAGCCATTTGCACCATAAACTTTGGCAGGACAGTTATATTAGGTTTTACATTGAGGATTCTAGCTGCGATTTCAGTAAATTGTTTACCAGTCAAAATATCCATATCTGCTGGCAAGTGCCAGGTTTGGTTGTAGGCTGTTGGAGTATTTCCCAGAAGGGCCGTGGCTTTACCTGCATCGGGAGTATATGTGAAAGAATGTTTCAGGTTTTTGCCAATTAAAAGTTGTGCGCTTTTCCCTTTCTTGAGATTTTCGAAAACCATCATATTCAGGAAGCTATTGTTGGTGT
>CAIRHD010000323.1 GCA_903878265.1 uncultured Bacteroidales bacterium
GGCGAAATATCCCATTTCAGCGAGTCCTGCCCGGCGTTGAGCGAAGCAAAGCTTAATTCCACCAAAGTAGAACCGTCCTGCAAGCTCACCGGGGTTTTGCCTGTCCATTTTATGCTCAATTCGCCTGTTGCAGGGAACAAATCCACATGCAAACTATCAGCAAACAATGCAGGGTTAACGTTTAAATGGTTTTGGCAGGTAACAAGGGCAGAGTTGTATTTCAACTGTACTTTGAACGATTTTACATGCTCAAAACTATTTGCCAGCAGGGGCAGCACCGCCACATTGCCGAGGCAGGCGGAACCGTCGCCGGCAATGGCTGTCAGCCTTATTACCGCAAGGTTTGTAACCTCAATGTAAAAAAGGGTATCGCAACCGATAGCATCCGTAACCTTAATGGAATACGTTCCGGATGACAAGTTGCCGAATGTGCCAATATTTTGGGGCACCGAACCATTGAGTGAAAAAGTTAGCCCGCTGCCGCTGCCCACTACGGTAATGGTGCCATCGGAGGCTGTGCCATTTTCGGGTGTGGTGCTTACCGATGTGATTACAGGTGCGGTAAGTTTATCAACGTTTACCAGCATGGGGTATATAGCTGTACACCCGCTCGAATCGCTTGCCCAAACGCGGTAGCTGCCGCCTGACAAACTGTTGAAAATGGGGTTGCCCCATTGCGAAACGGTATCGGTGCCGCTGAGTATAAAATACTGCAATTGTGGCACGTAGCCGGGCGACATGCTTATGGCAATCTGCCCATCGTGCTTACCGCAGTTTTCGGCGGTGGCTGTTACCGATGCAAAGGCTGGTGCGCTTATGGCTGCTACAAGTATGGGCCAGGAGTAGGCCGAACGGCACACGGCACTCGAATCGCTTACCCAGGCGTAATAGGTGCCGCTTGTAAGTGCGGTAAACTTGCCGTTGCCCCATTGCGAAAGCGTGTCGTTGCCTGTTTTTATAAAATACTGCAGCATTTTGCCCAGGCCCGAAACGGCGGTTATGGTAAGCGTGCCGTCGGGTTTGTTGCAAAAGGCGGGCGTTGCGGCAACGGAATAAATAAGTACGTTGCCCGCATCGCTGATGGTGTAGGCGGCCACGGTGTTTTTGCAGCCGTAGCCATCGGTTACATTTAGTTCGTAAAGCCCCACGCCGAGGTGGTACAAATCGAGTGTATCGCTGATGGGCGTGCCGGAAGCTGTCCATTGATAGGTTAAAGGCGGGCTGCCGATTACCTGCAATCCGGTAATGGCCCCGGTAGTGCCCGAACAGGTGGTGGGGGCAATGTTGAGGTTGGTTTGGTCGAGCAAAGGTTGCAAGTGCCACGAAACGCGGATCGAATCACTGTTCATGCAACCAAATTCGTTGGTTACCTGCACCGTGTATAACCCTGTATCTGCAACGTTTAATGTAGAATCAATCGTGCTGTTGTTCCATAAATAGGAGGCAAAACTACCAGGGCTTAATTTTATACTTGTCCCTTTGCATATCGCAATGTCATTTCCCAGGTTAGGGTACGGCTTGGCGGCAACCATCACATCCCTATGGGCTTCGCCTGTTTTTCCATCAGGATAAACCACAGAAGCAGTTACCACATAAGTGCCAGGGTTTATGTAAATGTGGGTTGGATTCACCATGGTTGAAGTGTCCCCATCCCCAAAATCCCAGATAATACTAACCGGTGCTGGTTGAAAATTTGCAGTGAAATGATAAGTTGCCCCAGCACAGGAGCCAGTATAATAGATTTTCTGCGTATAACTTGAGACAAACTGGGGCAAGGATCTTACAGCAACATTGTTTAACTGGAAACCATCCAGTTGAAAACCACAGTTTGTACCATATTCATCAGGATAATTGATGGAAAAGAGGTTATACAGGCCAAATCGCACACCATATATTTTTCCATCAGGAGCCGCTTGCATCCACATAAACTGACCTTGGTTTGTCCCTACAGTCTGGTGAACCGAACCAACAAGTACCTTTGAATTCTGGAAAGCAAGGGAATCTGTGGCTGTGGCATCATACTGATAAACTACATAATCTGTCCCGGCATAAGCTCCACAAGAATAATAATACCTGGAATCAATTGAGAATTCCCCTCCGATGTTAAGATAACTGGCATTTGTTACTACACCGCAGATCTTGGTCAGTGTTCCGGTGGCATTATCAAAATCCCCGAGAAAGTCATCCGCATTTTGAAAATCCAAGAACTTCTTGCCATTGGGCGATATTTTTATTCCTCCGATGGTGAACGTCATACCAGCCGTTCTTTTTCGATTGATTGTATATACGGGTGGGGCAATGCCTGTAGGTGAGACAAGGTATGAGGCATATATGTATTGATTAGCCTGTTGCTTGCGTGTTATTACCCAAACATCCCGGTTGTTCTTATGCAAGGTTGCAGTGATTACATCCATGGCATCATTTCCTCCTGTCAAGTAAAGGTTCTTGGAAACCACTGCTCCTTCACCCCCGTTTGCTTCCATATCAACAATAGAATAGCGAATGCCGTCATTGGGTGGAAAACTGAAGTTTCCGACGGTAAAAATGTAATAGTACCTGTAAGAGTCAGGCTTACGAAAGGCAATACAAGACTGATAATAAGCTATCCCCAGAAGTCCGTCACCATTCTGCATCAATTGATGTGTCTTGGTCCATACCTTAACACCATTTGTATAAAAAAGCAGATTACCGGCAGTATCAGATGCAACTGCAGTTCCACGGTCACCTAAGGGATTAGGGCAGGATGTATTTTGAGGAGGGCCGTAATTAAATGTCAAGGCATTCATCCCAACAAAAAACCAGTTGTTAGCTTCCTTTTGCCCAAACCCATCCTTCCCCACCAAACAAAGCAGCAAGCCCAAAATGCTGTAAATAATGCGGTTTTTATAAAGAGGTAACATGGCGGTTGAAATAAAGTGTAAAGATAGCTAAAAAAAGGGGGATTGCGGATTTCGGATTTCGGATTGCGGAATGGGGGTTGCTGATTTCGGGAGTTGGATGGTTATGGGCACAAAGCCAAAGCAGTCAAGGTAAAGGGTGGGAGAAAAAAGGATTATTTAGAATGAGTATAAATAATATGGTGGGCATTAAAAAAAGCCAGTGTTAACTGGCTCTAAAAATCAATTTTGGTTTATTGGTTTTTGTGTTCTTCGGAAAAGTGGTAATTAGATTGCACCCAGGAGATAAATTTCTCCTGGTTGTTTCGGGATAGAAGAAAGAAAAAGTCGAGGATGGCTGCACTTGGAAGGTAGCCTTGTGGCTCGTACTTTTTGCAAATGTTGTCCATTTTGGACTGGAAGTGTTGCGCCTGCCCTTCCCCTTCCCAGATTTGTTGGATAAATGAAAGGTCGGCAAAGTTGGCGGTAAAATAAATAAAGTTGATTACCCAGAGTATTTCGGATTGCTGATTTCGGATTTCGGATTTTGGGGTTTCGGGTTTCATTAGCAGTAGGATTGATAGGAATGGTTGTAATTTTCTTCATCCTCGACGGTGGCAAGGAACTGCCGAAAATCGGCATCGCCACAGGATAGGCAGTACATTTGTCGGCTTGATGGCCAATAGTAGGCGTTTACACCTTTAGGCAATTTGGTGCCACAGGTTGAGCAGTTACATGCCCATTTTACTTGTAATTGTTTCGGGTCGTTGTTGAATTGTCGTTTCATGATTTTGGGGGTTTAAGGCACCAGCCCAGGTTGACTGGGACTGGTGCAAGGTTTATGTTTATGAATTTCAAATTATTGGCGTTTTACTTTGGTGCCACACATGCGGGATAAAATGGTGATGTTGTGGTTGCTTGGCTCAACATTGTAAGACATTAGGATTTGTTTGCCTGTTTGGGTTAAATACTGGGCATCCAATATGCTCCAATTATTTAGCTCTGTTTCTGTCATGCTCTCGGCACTAAATCCCTGGCTTCCTTTTGGATAGGTGCGACTGTAACCGTATTGGGTTAGTAAACTCTTTGCACTGCGGCGGCAAATTTTTACAAGGGTCTGTATATCTGCCTGGCTATTTTGAAAATATACTATTTCAATTTCCTGGGCGATATCTTCGATGGGAATCATTTTTAGAGGTGGCTCTTTACGCATAAGCAAGTGAAAAACATGTACTAAAATTGATGACGAAAATTTGTAATACGTTTTCATTTTGTCAGGTTTTTAGAATGGCAAAAAGAGAAAATTAGCTCCGCAACTGGGGCACAAATCGGCATCGTAATCATCGTTAGAAAGCTCGAAAGTGCATACAGGGCAAATGTGGATGATTTGCACAGGGCTGGCAACTGGCTTGCAGTTGGCGTGTTTTGGGGTAGTTTTTTTGGAAACTGTTTTCATAAAATGAAGGTTTTAAATGAGTTTGTGTTTATTTGAACCAGCTTCCCCTTTACCGCCCCTGCCCCAATGTTTTTTTGGCAGAAAAGGAAAAAAGAGAAAAAGGAATTAATAAATCCACAAAAGCATGGAGGCAAAATCAAGTATGCAGGTCATTATTTTATTGCATAAAAAAAGCACTTACGGGCTGTAATGGCGTTATGCATAAAATAATGAATGCACCCAACGGGCAGCATTGCGGCTGCAAATGTGCTAATGAATTAATGTGCTAATGCGATAATTATCAGGCTTATAAGATTAATCATGCGGAGGTACATTGTAAAAGTGTTGTTTCGCAATGCTGTACTTGAATTTGCTGGAATGCTTTTGTTCCTTCAATTCCTTTTTCGCTTTTTCTTTGCTCCAAAAACCCTGTTTATATCACAAATCAAAAAGATAGTTATGGGAAAATATCAGAATACAGAAATAGGGCAAGAAAGCAACAGAAACTTCAATAGATGGGTGATTGTGGAGTATTAGGGGCGGTGGGGAAGCATAAATGAGGCGGCTATACCCGAAAAAAATGAGTAATGGATAGCCGGTGAATAAATGCTTATTAGGAGGGAAGTGCGAGCTTTAAGTAGTATTGAGATTAAACCCCGCAGGTAGAATAGTGGATTATCAGGTTTCACCTGAGCAAGGGAATACCTTTGAAGAAATACTATTTGCTTTATGAAGATAGCCAGAAGGGTCTATTGAATAAACAAAACAGCCCCGCAGGGAAAAGAAGGATAATACCAAACTGCCTGACGGTAGGAAGGCATAGGCAATAGTGAAGCGAAGCGGAACACCTTAACCTTTTCCCGCTTGCCGTTAGGCAAGCGCAAGAACTACTTGACCTTACGCCGTGGCTTGCGCTTATGACCGACTGGAAGGAGATGCGCACACGAAAATACCGCTTATGCTTGTTTACTAAATTTCTAAAAAACCTTGTCAACGTTGGGGAGTGGGTGGGTTTTAGCAGCTTTTTGGACTAAGGAGGCCGGATGAAGGGTTGCGACCGTAACGAGGAAGCATTTGTTGACTTTTGGAAGCCTGTAACATTGGATGGTGCGGTGACAGGGGGTCAGGTGGGTACGAACCTTAGCCGACGGTAGGAGGCTATGGTGATGTCATTCTTGAAAGCTGCCTGGCTACTACCGGACAGGCTGCTTTATGGCATGTACCTACCTGACCACCGTAACGAGGGTAAGCAGGGCAAGGCTTACGAAGGCAACAAATGCGTACGTGCGATGGCAGGCGACTACCCTGAAGTAGGCTGGAATAGGCCAATATGCTGCTGTGGGTTTGCGAAAGGCATGGAGTGAATGATGAATGGATGACGAATGGATGACGAACGGAATGGAATGCGAAATGGAGGTGAAAAAAGTTTCCGCTGGTGAAGCACTTCTTGAAAGCTGCATGGCTTCTACCAGCCTTGCTGCTTTAGTGCGTGGGAATGA
>CAIRHD010000324.1 GCA_903878265.1 uncultured Bacteroidales bacterium
AACGATTAGCTTTCATACTTGCAGTATTGTTATCGCTTATGGCGGCATTTATGTTTTTTATATTCGAAGGTTTTAATGCAAAGCAAAATTATTGGTTTTTGATGCTTGGGTTATTTTTGCTCCTTATTTTCATACAATACATAATTCTTCACTATTCACTTGAGAGGTTTATTTATAGCCGTATTAAACTGGTTTACAAGACTATACATACACAAAAACTTGGTAAAGATAGTAAGAAAGGATATATTGCAAGTATCCATGGCGATATAATACACAAAGTAAACGAAGAAGTTCAGAGTTGGGCCGATGATCGCAAGGAAGAAATTGACGAATTTAAAAAAATGGAAGTTTATCGCCGCGAATTCCTAGGCAATGTGTCTCATGAACTTAAAACCCCACTTTTTAACCTTCAAGGATTTGTGCTTACTCTAATGGATGGCGGCATTCACGATCCAAAAATAAACCTCGATTTTCTGGAGAAATCGCAAAAGAACATCGAACGCATGATTACTATTGTCGAAGATTTGGAAGTTATTTCGAGGCTCGAAACAGGCGAAGCAACACCTCTTCTTGCAAATTTCCCTATTACGACACTTGTTCGCGAAATATTCGAATTTCTGGAACCGAAAGCCAACAAACGGAATATCAAGCTATTGTTTGCAGCAGAATACAATGACAATATGGTTGTGAGGGCCGATAAAGAGAAAATCCGCACGGTAATCACAAACCTTATAATCAACTCCATTAAATACGGAATTGAGGGTGGGCGAACCAAGGTTAGTTTTTACGATATGGATGAAAACTACCTTGTCGAAATTTCCGACAACGGTGTGGGAATCCACGAAAAACATATTCCGAGGTTATTTGAGCGTTTTTATCGTGTTGACAAGCACCGCTCTCGCGCCCAAGGTGGCTCAGGCTTGGGACTTGCAATTGTAAAACACATCATCGAAGCACACAATCAAACAATAAATGTACGAAGTGCTCCTGGCGTTGGTTCAACCTTTTCCTTTACGATAGGAAAAGTAAAACCTGTTTGATAACCGGTTGAAAAGTTATTTTTCCTGCCTAAGAAATTATACCATTTAAATTTTGTGTCCTTCGAAAGCTCAATAAAAACAGCAAAAGAGTATTATCAATCACTCTAAAAACTATCCTTTATAATTGTTATAATTTTCGGATATTTGCCATCCTCAATCCAACAGCTAAATGGTAAACTTATCTGAATATTTCAATAAATTCCGAAAGGAAATAGTCGGGGTTGACCTTGAATACAAGTCACATTTTGGGGTTCAGAAAATGATTTATGCGGATTGGGTTGCCAGTGGAAGGTTGTATAAACCTATCGAAGAGCGTATTTCGACGGTAATTGGTCCTTGGGTAGCAAATACACATACCGAAACCTGCGAAAGCGGCCAACTGATGACCAAAGCCTATCACGAAGCCCAAAGGATTATAAAAGAGCATGTTAAAGCTGGTCCAACTGATGTGCTGATCACTTCAGGTTTCGGAATGACAGGGGTCTTGGTCAAATTCCAGCGCATGCTCAACCTCAAAGTTCCCGAAAAAAACTTTTATGGCGAATTTACCTACAAAGGGAAAAAGCCTGTGGTGTTTATTACACACATGGAACACCATTCCAACCACACTTCATGGTACCACACCATTGCAGATGTTGAAGTGATTCCTCCATCTGACAAGTTGCTTGTAGAACCGGAAAACCTGAGGAAACTCCTTGAAAAATTCAGTGACAGGCCATTGAAAATTGGTTCCTTTACAGCATGTTCCAATGTTACTGGGATTGAAACGCCCATTCACCAGTTGGCTAGAATAATGCACGAAGCCGATGGATACTGTTTTGCCGATTATGCCGCATCAGCCCCTTATGTCGATATAAACATGCATCCCGAAGACCCTTTGGAAAAACTGGATGCAGTAATTTTCTCACCTCATAAATTCCTTGGCGGCCCAGGCACATCGGGAGTTTTAGTATTCGATTCGGCACTTTATCATTGTAAAGTCCCTGATGCTCCAGGTGGTGGAACAGTGGATTGGACAAACCCCTGGGGCGAGTATAAATTCATCGATGATATTGAAGTACGTGAAGATGGAGGCACTCCTGGCTTTCTGCAAGCTATGAAAACTGCACTTTGCATCAGGCTGAAAAACAGTATGTCAACAGAATTGATCAGGTTACGAGAGGAAGAATTGGTAGCAGTTGCTTTCAAACACTTGTGTTGCATACCCGGAATACACATACTTGCCGACACACAACGAAAACGCCTCGGCATAATTTCCTTTTATATTGATGGCCTGCATTTTAACATGGTCGTAAAATTGTTGAGCGACCGATACGGCATTCAGCTTAGAGGTGGATGCGCTTGTGCAGGAACGTATGGACACTTTTTGTTGGATGTAAGCCATGAAAAATCAAAGGAAATAACCGATTTGATCACTCATGGCGACTTATCGTTAAAGCCAGGTTGGGTAAGGCTTTCGCTTCATCCTACTATGACCGACGAGGAACTGGTTTTTATTATTGATGCCATAAAAATGGTAGCTGTTCACCATAAGGAATGGAAAAAAGATTATTTGTATAACAAGCATACCAACGAATTTGTACATGTTAACGATTGGCATCAGAAAGATGAAATAGTTAAAAGTTGGTTCGTGATGGAAGGATAGCTGGTGGAATTGTTAACTGGTGAAATTTTATGGGGAGAAATCCTTATTGCTATGAAGTTGAGATAAAATAGAAGATAGATGGTGGAAAATCATTTCTTTAATCCTCTTTACTTTCTTTGTATATATAGTTGATTTTCATCAGATTCTGTTCATTTTCAGTACCAATAGGTTTTGCATCGGTTCCCATCTTATTGACTGGATTCTCAGTTTCCGGGGTTTCGATTTCTTCAAAATACTCTGTTTCTTCTTCATCGTCTTCCCATTCGTAGATTTTTCGTTGCGGCCCAACATCTTTATAAGCAAAAGCTATTAATATTCCGGCTACACCACCTAATAAATGAGATTGCCAAGAAATATTTTTACCTGGAGAAAACTCAGGAGAAATGCCCCAAACCAAACCACCATAAAGGAAAACGACCAGCAAGGAAAATGCCATCATCCGTGGCTCGCGGCGTAGAATTCCTCCCGTGAAATGAAAAGTTGCCAACGCGTACACCACCCCTGATGCACCAATATGGACGCCTGTATCTTTTGCAAAAATCCAGACCCACAATCCAGTAACTAGCCAACAAAGGGTAAATATGGTCCAGGATTTTTTATCGTAATAATAAAACAAACCTGCACTTAAAAGAAATAAAGGGACAGAATTTGATGAGAGGTGCGACCAATCGGCGTGTAAAAGTGGCGAAAACAGAATTCCCCTCAAACCTATAACTGTTTGTGGTATAAGCCCATAGTCGGAAAATGATACTTGAAAACCTACTTCAATAAGTTTTATTAACCAAATTAGCAGTAGTAGAAACGCCGGAAATAGTAGGCTTCCAAAAAATCTTCGTTTTTCTTCCTGATCCATACAAACAAAATTGCCTCACTAAAGTACTACTTTTTGTGAGGCAAGGAAAATTATTTTAAGAATTCAACAATATGGGGTATCTTATCATCTCCCGTAACTTTATTGAGAATATTGATAATCAGCGACTGATAGAATTGGCCAAATTTTACATTTTCTTGAAAATCAATTCATTAAACATTTCACGGGAGATGATCGGATACCCCATCTTCAACAATTAACGTTAGGTGGCATTTCCTTTTTGATGTGAGTGATGGTAAGGGAAAAACAGGAAATGAAGTGATAATTATCTTGGAACTTCCTTGCTTTTGACGGTAAATACCCGGTTGATGGTAAAGCCTAAATATAATCCGCCATCAAGCCATTTTGAGGTAGTTTCGGTAATAAATGCCCTTTCGAACATGGGTTGTGCGTTGGTAAGCCTGAACTGAAATACATGTCCACCGGTTTCTACATCAAGCCCGAGCGACAAACAATTTTGGAAATTATCGGCTGCGCTTCCCGGAAGCAAATAAAAATATTCGGCATTGACAGTGGTCCTTTGGGTAAGTTTCAGCCTTCCGCCTAAGCCAACCGAAAAAACATCGTTTTGATCGGTTCGCAAAGGAACCAGGTTTTTATGGATGTACGTTGGCGTTAATTGTAGCGAAAGTGCATTGGAAAATTTGCGGGCAATCAGCAATTGAGCTACATACGATAAACGCGAGGTGAAGTAATTTGTCCGGGTTTCATCAATCCAATGAAGTGAATTGAGCATGGTTCCACCATAAAAACTCATCGACAGCGGCATGTTTTTTGCGCCTGTGCTCTGCCTTAGTATTTTAATTTTTGTAGAACCATCAAATGTTTTTTCATACGAACTTCTCCCAACGCCAACACTTAACCAGTCGTTTATTCCATATTCCAAACCTAATCGGATGGTTGAAGCATCCAGTCCCCACCAATTGTACGCTCCTTGGTTCAAGGAACCAAAATTATGTTCGATAAGGAACTGTAAGGTTCCAGCAGCAGGGTTTTCTATTGATTGTCCAAGAACTATGCGGGTTGTTTTAAATGTGGCGTAAGCATAATTGGTCTGGGGAGTTTCATCTTTAAGCATATCCATCAAATCCTGGGCAAGTAATTTTCCGCCCAACGTGATGAGCAACACCAAAATGATGAGTTTTTTAATTCGTATCATGATTTTTAATTTATTGCTGAAGTTTGTAAAAAAGGCAATTATTTGATAATAGAACATTTGTTGAAAATCAGGTCGGTATCATTATATCCGGTACAAAAACCTTTGATTTTCAATGGAGTACCTGCTGTTATAGCTTGTGCTTCCTCGTTGTGCCTTTTATACATTTGGCAACTAATAGTTTTATCGCCAAACATTTCGTCAGCAGCCATTACAAATATTACCGAGACAATTGTGTCATTTTTATTGACCCTGCTTACAGTGCCCGAAAGTTGTATTACTTTTCCGGTGTACAACGAATCGGCAGTTTTTAATTCGGCATTAAATTGCTTCCATATTTCTTCCGTCGATAAAGAATAGGCGGGAGTGGCTTTTTCGATATCGTCGTGGGGCTTGTTGATTGTATTGTTATAAATCCAAATCGAACTAAATAGTCCTATTGCAAATACAACCAAGCTAATATAACCCCAATTTTTATGTTTAGAGAGTTTAATTGAATCTCGTTTATCCAAAACCGCCCAAACTAAAGCACCTACCCAACCAAGTAAACTTGCACCTAATAGAATATTTACAAGGGCAATGCCATTAATATGATTGCACCTTCTAAAAGAAGCAATTATTATCGGAATAATATAGATGATCCACAATATGATCATCAATCCAATAAAATGGTTTTCAAGAATGTTTTTCATAATTATAGAGTTTGTTGATAAAATTAGTTATTTAACATCCCCTGACGAATCCAAATATCAATTTTTGACAAATCGCAGGTTGAAAGTTTGTTTCCGTCTTTTGGCATAAAGGTCGAAGAACCAATATTTTCATTAATAGCTGCCCTGATTTTATCGATATTTGAGGTTACTGAACTGTGGTTTGCTGTCGAAATACCTGCTTTTGGATTGCTTCCTCCATGGCACGAATTGGAACTACAATAGCTTGCAAAAATCGGATCTATTGTTTGGGAGTAGGTTACATTAATGGTGTCGCATGAGCTGTTTCCAGGATAACTCAAATATAAATCTTCCTCATTGTCGTAGTAACACCCACTGATAACAAGCGAAAGTGCAATCGAGGCGATAAATAGAAGTAATGAACGTGTTTTCATAAAGGTTTAATTATTTGGCATTCCGTTATTTATCCATTTAATAATTTCTGCAATATTACAATCACAAAGCTTGTCCTTATTTTTAGGCATGGGCGAATAATCAGTTAGGTGCTCAATCGAACCCAATAACCTTCCACTTTCGACACATTCTTTGATAGAGGTATAATCAATTAAGTTTATCCCTCCTGACGGTTCTGCCCCACTATGGCAACTTCTGCAGTAGGTGTCAATAATAGGCTGGACATTTGCTGCAAATGTAACATTTGATGTATCTAAATCCTTGGCACCCTGTAGTATCCACAAACTAATATAATCAATGTATTTTTTCGCCAAGCCACTTGAATTGGGAGGCATAAATTTTTCTGAATTTGGATTGGCAGTCAGTACATCATGTAACTTGCTTTTCGAAGGTTTGCCAGGAGTAACAATCTTTAAAATGTCGTTATAGGTGTTGAGTGCAAGTAATTCGCCGCTACCTGTATGGCAACCCGACATGGCACAGTTTGATTTGATAGGTGGTAGGACTTCACTCGGAAAACAAACTTTAGTTGTTCCGTTTACTTGTTCCGATTCATGCTCACAAGATGCCAACAAGAATCCTAAGAACAGCATCACTGCCAGAGCACTGGTTTTTCGCATATTCATCAGAAATTAATTTAGAAAAAAGTTTCTATTGACAATAGGAGTAAAAAATTGGTAATCGAATTATCAATAGGTGTTTTATATCGGCAAAGGTAGATATAGTAGAGGTGGGATGCTTCTGATTCCGGCAATAAAAACCAACATTTAGAAGCATTCTAAATAGTACCGAAATGAAAAAAATTGTTAAATGAGAGGGTAACAATTTATTGCTCCGATATTTCGAGTAATTTTGAACCTTAAACTTAATACGAATCTTTTTATGAAATTAGTACCATATTCAATTATTGTTGCAATCGTACTTTTTGCAAGTATCAGTGCATCAGCACAATTCAAGCAAAATTCAGTTGACCCCAAGGAAACCACCATGAAGTTCAACACGCTGATGCAGTTGATTACATACTATTATGTAGAGGATGTGGATGAGCCTAAGTTGACAGAAGAAGCCATTATGGCAGTTTTAAAAGAGCTGGATCCTCACTCGGTTTACGTTTCGAAAAAAGATGTTGAAAAAACCAACGAACCATTGGTAGGCAATTTCGATGGCGTCGGCATCCAATTTCAATTGTACAAAGATACCATTCTGGTAGTTTCTCCTGTGCCTGGTGGCCCTTCCGAAAAATTGGGCATTCTTTCTGGTGATAAAATCATTAAAATAAATAATGAAGATGCTTTTGGAAAGAAAATCAACAACCAATTTGTGCTCGACCATCTTCGTGGGCCAAGAGGCAGCAAAGTTGATGTTTCTATTTACCGAAAAGGGCGCAAAGAACTGATTGACTATACGATAACACGCGACAAAATCCCATTGAACAGCATAGATGCATCGTATATGCTCACCGATAATATTGGATATATTAAGCTTTCGCGCTTTGCAGCTTCTTCAACCGACGAATTTGTTGATGCCGCAATTGCTTTGAAAAAAGCTGGCATGAAAAACCTTGTTTTCGACCTACGTGGCAATTCAGGCGGTTACCTTAATGTAGCGGTCGATCTTGCCGACCAATTTTTACCAACAGGCAAAATGGTAGTTTATACAAAAGGCATCCGTAGTCCAAAACAAGATTATGTTGCTACTGCCAACGGAACTTTTGAAACAGGGAAATTGGTCGTGTTGATAGACGAAGGTTCAGCATCGGCATCGGAAATTGTTTCTGGTGCAGTTCAGGATTGGGATCGTGGTTTGATTTTAGGCAGGCGTTCTTTTGGCAAAGGACTCGTTCAACGGCCTTACCTGTTGCCTGATAGTTCGATGGTACGGATAACTACCGCACGATATTATACACCATCAGGCCGTTGCATACAAAAACCGTATGCCGATGGTGAAGAAGATTACCGGGATGAAGTGTTGAACCGCTACAAACATGGTGAAATGGTTCATGCCGACAGCATTAAATTCCCTGATTCGCTAAGGTATTTTACGCAAAACAAACGCGTGGTTTATGGTGGTGGCGGTGTAATGCCCGACTATTTTATCCCACAGGACACTTCGTTTTTATCACGCTATTATGAAGATATTTTCCGCAAAGGCTTGCTGAACGAATTTACGGTGCAGTATATAGAAACAAAGCGCAAGGATTTGTTGTTGTCGTTTCCGGATATAACGAGTTATAAGAAAGGCTTTGGCAACGACAAGCAATTGCTCGACGAATTTGTTGCTTTTGCCGAAACAAAAGAAGTTCCGCGCAAGGAAAAGGATTTGGAAGTTTCGGGCGCTCAAATACAAACTGCACTCAAAGCATTGATTGCCAGGAACATTTTCAATTTGAACGCGTATTTTGAAGTTATTGGATCCACAGATGACGACCTTACTAAAGCAATTGAAGTGATAAAAAACGATTCCATGTTCCGCAAGCTTTCACTAGGAAAGTAAGAAGGCTGGAGGTGTTTTCAATGTTTGAGGGTTGGTATAAATACTTTTATACCAACCTTTTACATATATAGGTTTGCATACTCCTCGTAAAAGTAGAAATCACATTTTTAAACTCGATTTACATCAAGTCTGATTTTTCTGCTTTTAAGCCTCATTTTTGCAACTGATTTTCTGATGAAACCCTTAAAAAGGTATCTTCGCAGACTCAAAATTCCAAGCTTTTTATCGTAATGAAATTACAAACTGTCAAAGTCTATCTGTTCGCTGTACTATCCATGCTGTTCTGGGGCTTGTCGTTTGTTTGGTTTAAGATTGTGGTTAAATGGTACGAACCAATTACCATTATTTTCTTGAGGCTCATTATTTCGAGCACTCTTTTAATAGCTTTTTTATTGCTTACGCGAACATGGCAAACCATTAAGCGTAAACATATTAAGTATTTCCTCTTGCTTTCCTTCACCCAGCCTTTTTGCTATTTCCTCGGCGAAAGTTTTGGGCTTAAACATGTATCTTCCACAATTGCCTCGGTTATTATTGCCACTATCCCACTTTTCAGCCCATTTGCAGCATATTATGTGGTACGCGAAAAAGTAACTTTCTCAGTTATAATTGGCATAGCATTTTCGTTTGCTGGCATTTTGCTCATGCTTTTTAATCCCGACCTTTCGCTTAACGCATCACCCAAAGGCGTTTTATTGTTGTTTTTTGCTGTTTTCGCAGCAGTTGCTTATTCGGTTATTATCCGAAAAATTTCACACGAGTACAATCCAGTAACCATCATCACCCACCAAAACCTAATTGGCGCTTTATATTTTCTGCCGCTTTTCCTATTTTTCGATTTCGACCATTTTTTAACTGTCAAACCCACGCGTGAGTTGATACTTGCCATGCTCCAATTGGCAGTGTTTGCATCCACTTTGGCTTATGTTTTTTATATTATTGCAATAAAAGGAATTGGCATGTTAAAAGCCAATGTGTTCACAAATCTCATCCCTGTTTTTACAGGTCTGTTTTCGTTTTTTCTTCTTGGCGAAACGTTTACGGCACTCAAAATTGGTGGAATTATTCTGGTAATGAGTGGAGTGGTTTTGTCCCAATCCCAAAAAATCGGTCAATTCCTAAATCAGAAGAAAATAAATAAACTGAACTACAAATCAAGTAATTGATTAGTAACGAGGGCTCAAGACAAATGCAAAAACAATAAATAATAGGGCAATAAAAATCTCAACATGAAAATTCTTGTTTTAGGAGCTGGCCTCGTTGGTGGGCCAATCGCACTCGACCTTGCGAAAAATGGCGAATTCAAAGTTACTTCAGCCGACATTAGCGTCGAATCGCTTTCGAGGCTCAGTGATATTGATGGAATATCAACCGTTCAAGCCGATTTGAATAATGAAGAAATACTGAAATCATTGGTTCAAAAGCACGATTTGGTTGTAAGTGCCGTCCCTGGTTTTATGGGATACCGCACCTTGGAACAAATCATCGAATGTGGTAAAAATGCTGTGGACATTGCTTTCTTTCCCGAAGATATGTTCGGGCTTGATGCAAAAGCAAAGGAAATGGATGTTACCGCGATTTGTGATATTGGCGTGGCACCCGGAATGAGCAATGTGCTGATTGGCTATGGTGCATCCATGCTCGACACATTGGAAAAAGGAATCACTTATGTTGGCGGCTTGCCCGTGGTAAGGACATGGCCGTTTGAGTACAAAGCAGTTTTTTCGCCTATTGATGTTATTGAGGAATATACCCGCCCGGCACGGTATATCGATGGCGGCAGGCTTGTAGTCCGTGAAGCTCTTTCTGATCCAGAATTGCTTAATTTCCCGAATATTGGGACGCTCGAAGCTTTTAACAGCGATGGTTTGCGCACTTTGGCAACCACTGTAAAAGGCGATTATCTGATCGAAAAAACATTGAGGTACAAAGGCCATATCGAAAAAATGGCCGTGTTGCGGGATACAGGTTTTTTCAGTAAAGAGCCAATGTTGATAAATGGAATTATGATAAGCCCATTGGAATTTACATCCCGCCTGCTTTTCCCAAAATGGAAATTGCAGGAAGGCGAGGAAGACCTAACCATTATGCAGGTAATTGCCGAGGGTTTGAAAAATGGAATCCGGCAACGATTTACATGGGATTTATACGACAGGTTCGATAAAGTTACAGGAATACATTCCATGGCACGCACCACAGGTTATACAGCCACTATGGTAGCAAGACTTTTATCGAAAGGATTATACAACAGAAAAGGCATTTCGGCACCAGAGTATTTAGGCCAAGATGCCGGGATCGTTAATTTTTTGTTGGATGGGCTTAAAGAAAGAGGCGTGGTTTATAAAGAAACTCACGAATTTGTGAAATAGTGCTTTTACGATAAGTATGTTTTTTTTGATCTGGGAACTAGGAACTTAACGATGAGGTTTTATGCTATGCACCAAGACTTCGATGATTTTGGTTTTACTCAACAGACACAGCTTGGTCGAAGGATTGCCGAATTGATGTCCTTTGAAAACAAGAGCTGGGCGAATACTCCGATAAGGCTTTACCATAGTAACGATTCAAGGCTGCTAAAATATAATATCATATAGACCAATAACGCCGTTACACCGATAACAATCCGGTACTCAACGATTAACTTTTATTCAACTGCTTACAATTTATACATTTGCATCCATTTCCGTAAAATTTAAACAAATCAATAAAAACAACATGAACTTTTTATCAAAACTACCAATTATGGCATTTGCAGGCATTTTAGCCGTTGCGCTAAGCACTGAAGGATGCAGCAATGCAGGCAAGGACAAAAAAGCCAGTCCAGCCATTGATGCCGCTAACATGGATACAACCGTAAAAGCCGGTGACGATTTTTACAAATTTGCCAACGGCACTTGGATGAAGAACAACCCTATACCAGCAGAATACAGCCGCTATGGCGCATTTGAGATGCTGGAAGAGGAAAACTACGTCCAACTCAAAACCATATTTGCCGAAGCTTCCGCTGATAAAAATGCTACTGAAGGCACTGTAAACCAGAAAATCCGCGATTTCTACAATTCGGGGATGGATACTCTAACAATCGATAAAAACGGTATCAGTCCATTGAAATCCGAATTAGATCAAATTGATGCTTTTTCAACTACTGCTGATGTTCAGAAAATGTTGACTCAGCAGCACGCTTCTGGAAATTATCCACTTTATTATCTGTTCAGCAGCCCC
>CAIRHD010000325.1 GCA_903878265.1 uncultured Bacteroidales bacterium
AAGTTTACCAACAAATTTCTTGTTTGTGAGTGGTTTTGCCCCAAAACGCAAAAATGGGGGCAGCATCTCATCTTCAAACAGGAACTGATATTCGCTTTCAGCCTCACGCCAAGATTCGCTATTTTTTATTTTTGGAGTAAGCTTTTCAATTTCTTCATTTTCCAAATTCGTTTGATTTAGTGTTTCCAGTTTTTTTTTGTAAAATTAAAGAGAGGATTAAACTTCACTTTTCCAATAAATGGACATTGCGAAACGCGCATTTCAAATCCCCATCAAGCGTTCCAAATGATGATAATCAATTCCAAAATATGCCTTGGCATTTTTTATCTTTTGTAAAACCTGTTCGTCGTTTTGTTTTGCTTTTTGATTTCTTATTCCTACAATCATCACGTTTTTAGGCGTATGTGCATCCGAAATAAATTCAAAAACTTTGGTTTTATATCCAAAATATTCAAGAATCAAAGCTCGAATGCCATCAGTCAGCATTTCGGCATGGCGTTCCAGAAAAATACCGTATTTGGTAAGAAAATCCAACTCATTGCTGGTTTTGGTGGATTCCAATTGCCGCCGTACCTGTTTGTGGCAGCAAGGAGCAACAACTATCAAATCGGCTTTGACAGAAATCCCTTTGTAAATTGCATCATCGGTTGCTGTGTCGCAGGCATGGAGCGCAATCAGAATATTGGTGTCAGAACTATCATAATTTTCGATATTGCCTTGCTTGAAATCCAAATTTTCAAAACCAGATTTTTTTGCGATTCTGTTGCACAAATCAACCAATTCTAGCCTGTATTCAACACCTGTTATCTGTGCTGGTTTTTTCAAAATCTGGTTAAGATAATCATATAGAGCAAAAGTCAGATAGCCTTTTCCTGAACCCATATCTACCACCTTAACGCTTTCCCTTGTAGGGATTTCTTTTATTAAAGTACTGAGAATTTCAACATAATGATTGATTTGCTTGTACTTATCCTGTGAATTGGCAAGAACTTTTCCGTTAAGGTCGGTAATTTTAAGTTCTGTGAGATAGGGTTTTTCATTCGTGCCGATTAAGCGGTTTTTGTTCCGGTCGTGTTCGAGTGAAGGCACACTTTGGTTGATTGGGGCGTTTTTGCGAAGGACAATCTTTTTATCGTAAAAGTTCTCAAAACTCAGATCGTAAGTTGTCGAAAACAGTGTTGCTACATAAAACTGCTCGTCAATTAAATCGCTGATGGTTTTTAAAGCATCAGCGAAAGAATAGTTTTTAACAATATCGCGGGTTTTATATCTGTAGGTAAAACTTAGCTTTTCCTCGTTTTTTATGCTGATACGCTTGACATATATGTTTTTGAGGTTTTCCTCCCTGCCCCGATAATTGCCCAGCGATAGTTTTACAAATGTATTATCATCAACACATTGCTGCACCGAAAGCACAAATTCATCGATTTTTTTGCTGAGTTCCATAGTTCAATTTTGGTTTTGATGATAGGTCTGCTTAGAAAAATAAAGGTATCAGGTAACTGGAAAAGAAGCCAGAGTATCAAACAACTGAAAAAGTTGTACAGACACTCTGGGAACGTAGAAACTCAGGAAAATCTACCATTCCAAAATTTTCATAAAATCAAATTCTTCAGGGTTGTTCAGGTATTTTTTTGCCTCCTCCATATCATTAGCGGTAAGATATTGGATACTGTCGTAGAAAACCATCCTCGATTTCTGGCTGTCCATGGTAACCATGCGGGTACGTACTTTTCCGTGCCCATCTTCCAGGTCTTTCAGGAAAAGCGGGAAAATATCGCCAGTTGGATCGGAACTTACCATGCAACCAGTCAAACCATCATCGAATATTTTCTTTACGCCAATTCCAAGCAGGCTGCAATACAACAAATCGAAGGCAGTTGGCTGAATGCAGCGCAATTCGTAACCCATTTCGACCGGGCGGCTTTTTACGTTCAAGCCAAGTTGTTTTAATCGAATTTGAAGCAACATATTGTAAATGTGAGCCTTACTCACGGTTCCCAATTCGGGGTGTCCATGCTCATCATATGTAAATTGTATGCCGGAAGCTTCAATTTCGTCGTCGCTCATAAAATGAAAAACGCCTTCGCTCACAATTGCCACTCCATATGGGATGCCAAGTAAAGTCCGTTTCACGATAGAAGAAATGATTAGCCGTGTGATTTTATCGAGCGTAATCTTTGTTTTATTGAACATTTCAGGGATGATGATCATTGGGTAGTGGCAGGCAGCACCAATACCAAAAGCTAAATGGCCGGCTTCGCGACCCATGGCCGAAACCACAAACCAATTGCCCGAAGTGCGTGCATCCTCGTAAATCGTGCGCCCAATGCGAACACCTTCTTGCTTGGCACTTTGATAGCCAAAAGTTGGTTGCCCTTCAGGAAGTGGAAGATCGTTGTCGATAGTTTTTGGGACGTGTATATTTTGGATTGGGAATTTGCGCTCGGCAAGGAATTTGGAAATGCGGTTTGCCGTTGACGCAGTGTCGTCGCCTCCAATGGTAACAAGGAGTTTCACGTTATTTTTTACAAAAAACGTGGTTTTGAACTCCAGATCCGCAGGTTTGTAACGGCTCATGCGCAACATGGAACCGCCCATGCTGAAAACGCGGTCGGCCATCTCGAAATCCAGGTCGATGGTGCTAGGATTTTCGGCAAACAGGCTTTTATAGCCATCGTGCAAGCCGATTACCCGAAATCCATCACGAAGGAATACTTTTGCAACCGAACTGATTACTGTATTGATTCCGGGAGCTGGTCCACCACCGGCAAGTATAAGGATTGATCCTTTCATGCGTTTTATAATTTAGATGAAATTTAGTTGAATTCTTGTGCAAAAGTAATAAAATGTGGTGTTTGAAGAAGGAAAGCTCAAAAGGAAATTAGGTTTTGAGCCAACTCCCAAATTTGAAACGGAACTGGGTATTGGAAAACCAAAAAAAAGCACGAAACGCATAGAAAGCCTTTCGTGCTAATAAACAATATTGAATCAATGAGTTACGACAACTTTCATTACAGTTTCTTCGTTTTCGGTCGTTACTTTAATAAAGTAAATTCCTGATGAAAAATGGCTTACATCAATTTGGAATATCTTTCCTGGATTGTTTGCTTCAACCATGGTTTTACCCAGATTATTTACAATTAAAATTTTGTTTGCCAATGCCTCAGAAGTTATTGTAATGGATTCGTTTGCCGGATTTGGAAATACCTTGCACCCATTTTCTGCCGGAACTTGCTTTTCAACAGAAGTGATACTATTGCCCGAAATTACCATCCGCACATACGCTGGGCTTGTATTTTCGTTCAAAACAACATAAAACGGATAAGTTGTCAAACCAGTCATCACCGGATTTATCGCGTAAGTACCTGCTGGTAATGAGTTAAAAGTGAAATTCCCTGTAGCATCTGTAAAAGTAAATTGTACGATATTTCCCTGGCTGTCGAATAATAGCACTTCCTGATCGGCCACACTCAACGACTTGCCTGAATTTGCAATTTGCCCGTTTATTGTGTAAATACCGCCATCAACCATATCGAAAGAAACAAGATGAATGTTGTATGGATTCTGGGCAGTTCCAAGGTTTATTGTGGTTGCTGTTTCCCAAAAAACAGAATTCAAGTAAAATGTTGGCAAGTAGGATGTTGTATCGGTATTATTAGTGAAAGGGATCGCATGGAGGTAATAATCGCCATCGGCCACATTTTCGAATATAAATTGGTTGTTAATGCCCGGAACCGTATTTTGTATGGAAAGTGGATATCCGGTGCTGTCAATTTGTATTAGTTGAACAATGGCTAGACTTATAGTCTGGTCGCCTTCATAAACCGAACCATTTATGGTAGAATTGCCAGATCCGGAAGGAACTGTTAACCCGTTATATGCCGTATAGCTGCATCCATTGCCATCGGTAACAACAAGATCTAACATGTAATTGCCTGGTAATGAATAAATATGCGTGGGGTTTTGCAACGAAGAAGTGTTGCCGTCACCAAAACTCCAGGCCCATTGATTAATCGGGCTGCTTGCGACTGTTTGATCCGTGAATTGTACCGGTTGGTTTAGCACTGGTGTTGAATAAGTAAAG
>CAIRHD010000326.1 GCA_903878265.1 uncultured Bacteroidales bacterium
ACTATCCGTTTGCACCCGCTTGTTGTATTTTATTTTTAATTTGGATGTATGAATAATCGCCTGTTTATCAAATGGAAATGGATCATCACAATTGTAGATAATACCGAAATAAACACAAAGGTTAGGTTTACAGGGATGTTATGCGTTATTTTAAAATCAGAAAATCAAGACTTATGAAGCCGCTAATATTGACTATAATTTTTACATTGACAGTTTGTACAATTTTATTTGGTCAGTCAAAGAAAGACACTTTGGTATTTTATCGTTTTAAAGTTGACTTTAATGATAGAAGTATTAACAACAATCAAATTTATGACACCTCTTGTTATCAAATTCAATATTTAACACCACAAGGATTCATTTATACCGATAGCACTTTGCACTGCATAATGAGAAAGTCTCAAATGTATTTCCCAATCCAGTACACCTCAAAAATAGATACTTTCGAAATAGATACATTTGAATTTCAAAATATTTATGACGGTTTACAACAATTTAAAGAACCAGTAATTTGGAATTCAACTGAATTAGACAATTCTATAAGAATCAAGGTATTTAGAGACACTCTACCAGAGGTTTTCCATATAGAGATATCAAATAAAGACAGCAAAGTGATTAAAAAAACAGCATATTATGGTCATTGGTTTAGAGACATTGATAAAGGATACACTGAAAAGATTTCAAAAATTAATAAGCGTAGAACAGATCGAATCAAGAAAAATATTGAAGAGATAATTGATGAGCACAATCATGCTTACAAGAATGTTATACTTGGTAAAAGTATTGTAATAGAAACAAAATTTAATAACAAATATGAATTCATTGTAACTGAAGATCTCATTTTATCTGTTTTGAAACAATACAGAAAATTTAAGAGAATACTGAATTCATTGGAATGAAAAACAACACATAATAAATAGGACTTCATGTGGCACGCAGTGCCCAACATGAAGTGCGAGTTGAACTAAATACCATACCTGCGGATTTCCTATGCATTTTTCGGGTGGGATATGCGGGAAGCCATGGCCGGAATGCGGCTGAAAGCTTAGGTTTTGATAGTGTTTTTTGTTTTATAAACGAACCATTTATAGCTAAACCCAATAAACGCTCTATCAAATGCGGGTATGCGTGTTCGTTGAAACAGTTGAAATCTTTATATGCATTCGTGTAGGTATACAGCCCTACTTTAGGCAGCCAAAACTTTAGATAATCAATAAACCCAATAACTATATTTATTTATTCCTCCTCGGTTTCCAGTTCGTTTAATTTGGCGTAGCGGTCCCATTTATCTATTACCGCTTTCATATCGGCTGGCAATTCCGATTCAAAATACATTTTGCGCCCATCAGCCGGATGTGCAAACCCAAGCGATTGCGCATGAAGTGCCAGCCGCGGACAAGCATCAAGGCAATTTTGTACAAACTGCTTGTACTTGGTGGCCAATACCAGAGAAATTATAAGACTTGGACGCAATGTGCCCCGAAAAAGAAACAAACGAAACAATACTCGATGAATTACACGCGATTATGAGATAACCTTAACTAAATGAAATTGATATATGACCCTGCAAGGGCTATGCAGCTCAGGAATTCGATCAATGCGCCACTACTAACTTTCTGACAACCGACTCCGAATTGCCATTCGAGAATCGGATAACATAAACTCCAGGCTGGTATGCGGTTGTGTTTATTAGCAACGAAGTTTCGCCTTTGAGATTCTGTTCAAAAATCATAATTCCCGAATAATTAAAAAGTTGCACCGACTGCATAGAGTTTGAGAGTTGGAGAGTTACATAACTGTTTGCAGGGTTGGGCACAACCGTAATTTCGGCTTCTATGTCAGTTTCTAACCCAGTTGGATAGCATGTCCAATCAATATTTGAAGGCTCTGATACCCCTTCGTTGTAAACCGCTTTCACCATATAATCGAAACAATTATGACTTAAATTTGATATGCTATAGTCAATGTAAGTATTTTGGTCAACAGTGGCAATTAATGTAAAATCCCCTCCACCAGGGTTTGGTGCGGGTGGATATTTTGTATAATCCCTGCGATATACCTCATAACCCAACAGGCCATTTGTACTTTTAAATTTTGAAGGTGGGCTGGTTGTTTTTTGCCTTTCGGGTTTGCTGCTGAGTTGGGGAATATTGTCTATTGGCCTTGTTGGGCGCATTGTATTGTTGATAGGAACTTCTCCCAAAGTAGTCTTTAGGTGATCAACCCCTAAAAGAGTTGTAGCACGGAGCATAAACACATTTGGCTTATAACCAAAATTGCTAAGGTGTACCCAGGATGCACCATCATAATACCATCCATAATTGGCAGAAGCATTCGGGCCGTTTTCGTCGCTACCCAAATAATCCGTCCCAGCAGCCGTATTGTTCCAGTGTACCATGGCATAAAAAGTGCCATCGAAAGGCAGATCGGGCAACGGGATGGTTTGCCAGGCATCGGTCACAGTGCTAAATGGTGCTGATGACCCAATCAGTACTTGGTTTGAATTAAAAATATCCACTGTTAACATATCGGACCCCGCAAATGCGTTCATCATCCAGTATAAATCCAGGCCCTGCAACACACCACTTTCGCTTGTTACAAATTCGTTCCCCAACCAAGCTTCAGCACTTGGATTGATTCCCCAAGCATTTTCAAGAGAGCCATCATCAAGTATATATTCCTTTATGGTTGCGCTTATACCTGCTTGCCAATTAAGTTCCACATGATCATAAAGGAAATTATGTAAATATGCATTCAGGTTAATAGGTGGAGTAAACAAATATTCCGTATAAACCTTTATATTATCAACTTCCCACGAAATTATATGGTTCGAGGCAAAGCCATGCGCCCTAAACCGAAATTTAAACGACCGATTTTTAGCAGACTGGGAAATATCAAAATGTTGGGTGGTCCAAGATGCTAAATTCGAGTTACCAAATTCTTGCACCATAACCCAGGTATCCTCAACCCAAACTTCGATGGATAGCTTTTCGCCTGCCGAAATTACCGAATCGGCGTTGCGCTTCAAATCAAAATCGAGCCATATCTTATACGGTGTGGTGGTGGTTATGGTGGAGACGTCA
>CAIRHD010000327.1 GCA_903878265.1 uncultured Bacteroidales bacterium
CAGGAGAAATTAATAGGTTCTGTTTGGTTGAGTAATAATGTTAAAATTTCAGGGTTTAGGCACCCCTCTCTTTTTTTCAAGGAGAGGGGACGGGGGTGAGGTGCCTGAGAAGATAAACTTACTAAATCAAAAACGTGCTAACCGGAGTCAACTTATAGTAAAACAAGTGAGAAACACTTTTTGTAATTATTGCCTAATCAGTTATTTATGTTTAGTTAAATGAAGGTAAAATGGAAAATGGTGGAATAGAAAATGGTGGAATAGAAAATGGTGGAATAGAAAATGGAGAATGGAAAATGGAGAATGGAGAAAAGGTTAATAGGAAAATAGAAAATAGTAAAATGGTAAATGGTAAAAATGGATAACCTTGTTTCAAAATGCAGAATCCTGCATCGGAGGATTCCTACATTTAAATAGTGGGAATTTATAATTAACTTTGCAGTTCCTTAAAAATCAAAGCTAAAAAGTGTTATTGCCTGCGAAAAAGAGCACTAAACAATTATACAGGCAAGGTTTTATTGCCCTGCTTGTCATAGAAATGAACCTTTAATTAAACCAAATAATGAATAAATCTACTTTTCTTTTTCTTTTTCTGACGGTATTTGCCCTCGGAAAAACAACCTTAAAGGCGCAAGCTCCGGCTCAATGCCAGGACGTTATGCTGCAAGCCTTTTATTGGGATTCCTATTCCGACAGCAAATGGACTAACCTGAGCTCAAAAGCCAGTGAAATTGGTTCCAATTTCAGTCTGGTTTGGCTTCCACCAAGTGGTAACGCCCAAAGCTCCAACAATATGGGATATGCTCCTGTTTGGTGGTTTGATCAAAACAGTGCTTTTGGCACACAGCCCGAATTGATTTCAATGATTTCGGCCTTTACAGCTAATGGGGCTAAATCTATAGCCGATGTCGTTGTAAACCACAGAAGCGGCCAATCCAACTGGACAAACTTCCCTACTGAAGTCTATAATGGTGTTACCTATTCCATGGGTCCTGCACAGATTTGCAGTACCGACGAGGTAAAAAACCAACCTGGGCAAGCCACACCAACTGGTGCTCCCGATACAGGCGAAGATTTTAACGGATCCCGCGACCTCGACCACTTAAGCACTGTGGTGAGGGACAACGTAAAAGGCTATATGCAATTCCTGAAAAACGAAATTGGGTATTCAGGCTGGCGTTACGACATGACCAAAGGCTACACTGCATCATTTGTGAACGAATACAATGTTGCCGCAGGAGAATATTTTTCGGTGGGTGAATATTTCGACGGCAGCTACGATTTATGCAAAGCATGGATAAATGGTTGCAGCAACAATTCCACAACATTCGATTTCCCCTTGAAATTCCAATTAAACCAAGCCATGTGGAACGGAGGAATGGATTTGACCAAATTGGTTTGGTTGGCTAATGGCGTTCAGCAACCCGCTGGTTTGATCCATCACTCTGACACCAAACGCTATGCAGTTACTTTTGTGGACAACCACGATACGTATGTTACCGGAAATGCCAACAGGTTTAGTGGAAATGTGCTGGCTGCTTATGCCTTCCTGATGGGTTCGCCGGGTGTTCCTTGTGTACTTTTGGCTCATTGGAACAATAACCAAGCAGCCATTTCTACCATGATTGCCGCCCGCCGTGCCGTGAAAGTCCACAGCGAAAGCGCAGTTACCGTTAACCAGTCGGCCGCCAATATATACGTTGCAACCATTACAGGGCTTAACGGCACTTTGATTGTGAAAGTTGGCAGTGGAAATTACTCAGCACCATCTGATTATACTTTAGCCACCTCCGGAACCGACTACGCCATTTGGACAAAGATAATCAATCCAGTTGCGCCATCCATTACGGTAAGCCCTTCAGGCGGGACATACTATGCCGCTCAAACTGTTGTTTTATCGACCAGCGCAGGCGCATCGGTTTATTATACCACCAACAATACCGCACCTACCAATGCTTCCACTTTATACTCGCAGCCTCTCAACATTTCGGCCAACACAACTTTACGGGCTATTGGCTACAATCCAACAACCCATTTGTATTCAAACGAATCTACGCAAAACTACGTAATCAACACCCTTCCACCAGCAATTAAAGTCCGCTTTAAAGTGCCTACAGGCTGGGCTGCATGTAAAGTTTATAGTTGGGTTGGAAGTACCCCTTTAACCGGTGCCTGGCCCGGTACTGCTATGACTTTGGAAAACGATGGGTATTATTCCTACACCATTTCCGGTTTTACTACCGTGCCTATTGGTATTGTGTTTAACAATGGCGTTGGCACTTCGCCTGCACAAACAGTTGATTTGAGCGCAACCGCCAGTACGTGCTGGGACGCTGGCGCGCTTTCAAATGGCAAGTATTTAGCAACTGTGGTAATATGCCCGCCTACTTCCGTAGATGAAAACCTAACCGACGACAGTTGGAGATTTTATCCAAATCCGACCCACGACAAGGTATTTGTTACTGTGCCAAATGGCGTAAAGGAAATTACTGTTTTCTCGGCAATGGGCAGCAAACTATTGGTAAAACCATTAATGACACCTACTTCCTACACGATTGATTTGTCGTCCTATCCTGCTGGAATGTACTACATTGTGCTATCTGGCACTAATGGCAAACGGCTTTCGAAGGCAGTGATGAAATATTAAGAAAAAGGCAGTCGAAAGGCTGCCTTTTTTTCGATTGGTAGGTTTCGGCCACATATCATTCTGTTGCATTGAGAAATTGAAAGTCTTTTACCTCTGTAGTTTTCATAAGTTGGTGAAACTACAGAATTTTTTTTCTTTACAATTTCCACATCACGAAAAAAGGCTGCCTAAAAAGCAGCCTTTTTCTATTAAACAGTTCAACCGCGAGCTTAGTTGCCACAACTGCAACCACAACCACAGCCGCCTTGCTGGCTTCTGATAACACCAAGCTCTTTACCCACTTTTGTGAAAGCTGCAACACATTTGTCCAAGTGGTCGCGTTCATGCGCCGCCGAAATCTGTACACGGATACGCGCTTTATCTTTTGGCACAACCGGATAGTAAAACCCGATTACATAAATACCTTCGTCTAAGAGTTTGGAGGCCATTTCCTGGCTCAGTTTGGCATCATAAAGCATTACAGCACAAATCGCACTTTGTGTTGGTTTGATGTCGAAACCTGCATCCAGCATTTTCTCGACAAAATAGGCTGTATTTTCGTGCAATTTATCTTGTAACTCGTTGGTTTCGCTCATCATATCAACCATCCGGATTCCGGCAGCAGCTACCAATGGAGGTATTGAATTGCTAAAAAGGTAAGGACGCGAACGCTGGCGGAGCATATCGATAATTTCTTTTTTCCCGGTAGTAAACCCACCGATAGCGCCTCCAAAGGCTTTGCCAAGGGTTCCGGTGATAATTTCAACTTTTCCTTTCAGGTTGAACTGTTCGGTTACACCGCGGCCTGTTTTGCCAACAACTCCAGCCGAATGCGATTCGTCAACCATGATCATGGCATCGTATTTATTGGCCAATTCATAGATTTTATCGAGAGGTGCCACGTTGCCATCCATGGAAAAAACGCCGTCGGTAACAATTAACCTATGCCTTTGTGCCTGGGCTGCCTGCAATTGCACTTCGAGATCGGCCATATCGGCATTGTTATAACGGTAACGCACAGCCTTGCATAGCCTTACACCATCAATAATGGAAGCATGGTTTAGCGAATCGCTGATAATGGCATCTTCTTCGCCCAATAGCGGTTCGAAAACGCCGCCATTCGCATCAAAACAAGCAGCATACAAAATGGTGTCTTCCATGCCAAAAAAGTCGGCAATTTTCTTTTCCAATTCTTTGTGCAGATCACCTGTGCCGCAAATAAACCGTACCGACGACATTCCGTAGCCATGTGTGTCGAGAGCTTCTTTTGCGGCAGCTATCAATTGCGGGCTGTTCGACAAGCCAAGGTAGTTGTTTGCGCAGAAATTTAGCACTTTGGCTCCCGAACTGATTGTGATTTCAGCTCCTTGCGGCGAAACAAGGATGCGCTCATTTTTGAATAATCCGGCTTCTTTAATCCCGGTAAGTTCTTTGGTAAGGTGATCCTGAAATTTTGTGTACATGGTATTTATTATAAAATTTAGTTTAAAGGTTAAGGGATGCTTCGATATTTAAGGTTCAAAGTTCAAATGAAATGCGTTCAAAGGTTCAAAAACCGGGCTATGTGTGATGGTTGTTGAGTGAAAGTCGAAGTGTACAACCATATTCTTGGATTGGCATTCCAATAAGCAAAAACAGTTTTTATGAACCCTAAACCTGCCTTAAAACAGTAATCTGAACCAACGGCAAAGGTAAAAATTATTGGCCTGTATCGAAGGCATTTCAATAAAATGCAGCCATATCACGGACAGTTTCGCAACAAAGAATGTTATTATCAGTAAAACACTTAATATTATTTTGTAAAATACTGATATTCTGTAAACTAAAAATATTATTATCCTAACTTCAAATACAGGTTGAGGTAAGCAAATTTGTTTAATTTTGCCGCAAATCGTGAATCAATAAACAATAAAAATCGTAGTTTGTACATGAAAAATATTCTCGTTATTGGAGCGGTAGGCCAAATAGGTTCGGAGCTTACAATGAAACTCAGGAAAATTTACGGTAACAGCAGTGTGGTAGCTGGTTATTTCCGTCCCGAACCCACTGGCGAACTGCTTAATTCTGGGCCAGCTGAATATGTGGATGTAACCGAGGCTCAGGAAATTGCCGATTTGGTAAAAAAATATAAAATAGACACGATTTACAACCTGGCTGCGATACTTTCGGCTGTTGGCGAGACAAAACCTCTGATGGCCTGGCAAATTGGCGTTGGCGGATTGATGAATTGCCTTGAAGTGGCACGCGAATTTAATTGTGCCCTTTTTACACCCAGTTCGATAGGCTCCTTTGGTCCAGATACCCCACACGACAACACTCCACAAGATACCATTCAACGCCCGCAAACCATGTACGGCATTACCAAAGTTACTGGTGAGCTGCTAAGCGATTATTATTACAAAAAATTCGGGGTCGATACCCGCTCGGTACGTTTTCCGGGAATTATCAGCAACGTAACGCTGCCCGGTGGCGGAACTACCGATTATGCTGTAGAAATATATTATGAGGCCGTAAAAAACGGTAAATATACCTGCCCTTTGGGTGCCGGCACATTTTTGGATATGATGTACATGCCCGATGCACTCGAAGCTGCCATTAACCTGATGGAAGCTGACCCAACAAAACTAATCCACCGCAATTCGTTCAACGTAACCGCCATGAGTTTCGACCCTGAAATTATTGCCGCCGAAATACGCAAACATATTCCTGGCTTCACATTGGATTATATCGTAGAACCCTTGAAACAAGGTATTGCCAACTCATGGCCCAACAGCATGGACGATTCCTGCGCCCGTAGCGAATGGGGTTGGAAACCACAATGGAACCTCGAAAGCATGACAGCGGATATGCTCCATGCTATTCGTGAAAAGAAGGACAAAGGCCTTATTTAAAGAAGGTATTTTTAGTTTCCGACATTTTTTTTATCCAATAAAAAATCCAAAAAAGCACCCTTCCAAGGTGTTTTTTTTGATTAACCCCTAACCTAGCCAGTATTACATAAGATGGGGTATCCGATCATCTCCCGTGAAATGTTTAATGAATTGATTTTCAAGAAAATGTAAAATTTGGCCAATTCTATCAAGTCTCTGATTATCAATATTCTCAATAAAGTTACGGGAGATGATAAGATACCCCATATTACATAATATATTTCATTAAAAAGCAAGCCAGTATAAGGAATATTGGTTTTTTATGAGAAGAAAGCACAAAAAAGAAAAAATATATTGCTTGCAATGGCTTGTTAATCTGCCATTTAAATTTAGTTAGATGAAAGTTACTGAAATTCGGATGTTAGAATTGCACCTGACCAGGATTTTTCATTGCAGCTTTTATGATGAAACCTTTGTTTACATAACAGATGCAACTATTCCAAGCACTGAAGGTACCACGGGATTATATCATTGGATTGGTGCAAACGATGGAGATTGGCAAGTTTCGACCAACTGGAACCCAAACAGAACCACCCCAGATGTTACTGATATTCTGCAATTCAGCAATGTTGGTACAAGGAACATAATCAACGTTCCTACTGAAACAGTAGCTACAATTATTATAGATGGGAATACCTTTGTTTCGCTAAATCCAACATCATCGCCAAACACATTAACAACATCGGGTACACTTACAATTAATTCGGGAAGCAGTTTATCAATTACCTCGGGAACGGGGGTTACTGTTACCGGCACCCTCACCAACAACGGCGGTACTGCAGGCCTTGTTCAAAAATCGGATGCTACTGGCACAGGTTCGCTTTTAAACAACACGGCAAACGTTGCTGCAACAGCAGAGCGTTACATTACCGGTTGGACCGATGCCAACCACGGCTGGCATTTCCTTAGCAGCCCGGTGGCCAGCCAGGCAATAAGTGGTTTCCATACTGCCGGCTCAGGCAATGATTTCTATAAATGGGATTAACAAACCAACCTATGGATTAACCGCACGACAACCGGAGGTGGGTTGGAGGGCTCTTTTGAAACTGCATTTTTTGTTGGCAGAGGGTACTTGATTGCCAACAGTGCAACAAGCACAAAAACGTTTTCGGGCATACTAAATGTTGCCAATGTGCCGCTTACAGGCCTGCCGAATACACCAGGCCAAACATACACAGGCTGGCACCTGGTAGGGAATCCGTTCAGCAGTGCCATTAAATGGACGCAAGGCACTTGGGCAAAAACCAACGTTGGAACTTTTCCACAGATTTGGAACAAATCCACTGCAAGTTATAAAGTATTGGCAGGAGGAGGGGTTGTTCCGGCGCAAAACGGTTTTATGATTTATGTTGCCGATGGTGGAGGCTCCCTTACAATCCCTGCCAATGCGCGTGTGCATAGCGATTCGGCCTGGTATAAAAATTCAGCCACCAAAAACGGAATCGTGTTGGTAGCCAACGACCCCGAAGGCAAAACCGCCCAGGAAAGCATCATCAATTTCAACCCCGCCGCCACCGAAGATTTCGATATGGAGCACGACAGCTATTTTATGGCCGGCTTTGCACCCATGTTTTACAGCATAAGCCACAACAAGCCTTTTGCACTCAACACCTTGCCGGAACTAAAGGACGAAATAGTTGTGCCCATTGGGTTTGTGAAAAACCAAAGCAGCGACTTTACTATCGAACTTTCGCAGAACATGCCCGGCCAAACCCTATATCTGGTAGATTTAAAAACCAATACCGAACATAAAATTTCGGAATCGCCGTACACCTTTACTTCCGCAAACGGCGACAACGCCAATCGTTTCCTGCTCAGGTTTGGCACAACAGGCATTGGCGAAACACCTACAACGCCAAAAATCAACACTTGGGTTTACAACAACATGCTCTATGTTAACAATCCCGATGGCAACACCCAAATTGAGGTTTTCGACCTTGCCGGAAAAAGACTTTTGTGTAAACAACTTACAGGTTTAGGGCTGCAAAGTATGCCCCTTTACCAGCCTATAGGCTTATACCTGATAAAGCTTAGCAGCAAAGGAAAAACGCAAATGTTGAAGGCAAACGTGATCATGAATTAAAGGCAAAAAACCATGAAAATTCAAGTGTATTCACTAAAAACCTTTATACTGTTAGTTCTCCTTATAGTTGGCACAGGCATTTCTGCTCAAACACCTCCTCCTCCTCCACCCAACGGAGGACATGGAATAAATGGAAATAAGGCTCCCGGCGATGGCGCTCCCACCGGCAACGGAACGTTTATTTTGTTAACATTGGCAGCAGCGTATGCCGGACGCACAATTTACTCTGTGAAGGCGACCGAAACCCAGGAATAATCCATATTACATTCACGGATGACTGAAAAAATCGCCCCGTAAACAACACAAGTGTAGTGGCAACTTTTCAGTTACCCCATACTTTGCCATGGGATAAATCACTCCGTTCGGGCGCATCTTTTTTCAGATGTGTCCGGCCATGCTACCGCACCCGTTACTGGATATATCAAAAAACAAAAAAAATCCCTACCACACCGTCGCAAGGATTTTTTTAACTGCTTATCCCTTTCGGTCAAGTTGACTTGATAATTTCATTAAAAGGAATTGGTGGTGGGTCAACAGCCTGCTGAACCAACCGATAAAACAACTTCCCTCTATAGGTAGAAAGTCTTCTGTTAAACCTGAACGCGTATTCATCCAAGTAGTGTGGTAGATGTTTTGGTGAAACTTTCCCTTGATGAACGCCATTAATCCATCTTTTGACTAACGAGTCGACCAAGTGTACATGAGGTAAGAGGTCATGTGTTTCTTTCCCGTATTGCTTGAAATCACATTTCGGACAACTAAAACCTTCTGGCCATCTCATATCAAAAATATTATCCCAACAATCATCCTCGCCTTTAAATTGAGCAAAAAATTCTTGAAAATCTTTAGGATATTTTTCTGCTTTTGTCATCATGCAAAGTTAAAATCTTTCAACTTGACCGAAAG
>CAIRHD010000328.1 GCA_903878265.1 uncultured Bacteroidales bacterium
CCGGCTCCAACCTTTTGCCAAGGTGCTGATTCTACTTTAACAGTAACAGTGAACCCAGATGCTACCATTACCAATACAACGACAGCCGAAACTATAGTATCAGGCAATTCCAGTAGTGCGGTTGTATTTATTTCAGATGTGATTGGACAGACCGTAACATATACATGGACAGGAGTTGCAAGCCCAACTGGCAGATTAACCGGATGGATTGCTTCCGGAACAGGGAATTTACCAGCCATGACGATTTTTGTTACACCACCGACACCAACAGGCACAGTTACTTACACCGTTACCCCTTATGTGGATGGTTGCCCGGGCAATCCGTTCACCTATACAATAACCGTCATTTTATACCCTACAATATTCAATCTATCCCTTTTTGGCAATGCCGAATTTTGCGATGATGGTGTTTCATGTGCAAACCTTGTTTTAAGTGGTTCGCAATTAGGGGTATCCTATAGGTTGTTAAAAGACGGAATTTGGCAAACTGGCCAAAATTTAGCAGGAAATGGCAATCCACTAGAGTGGTGCGTTAAACAAAGCGGCATATATACTGTAGTAGCAAGAAACAATATCACCAGTGTAGAGATTACCATGGAAGGCAGTGTTGAAGTATTCGCAAGGTCATTGCCAATAGTTTACAACCTCACATTTCTGGCACCCTCAAACGGTTGCTTGCCTGTAACTCCTCATTTGGATGGATCGCAATGGGGCAAACGGTATCAATTGAACTTTACTGATACCGCTTTAAACTTTTTCCCAAATATTGAGCAAATTACCGGCACTGGCTCAGCAATTAATTTTTCGAGCCAGAATAACCCAGGCATGTATGATGTAACAGCGATAGCTGATTATAACACCATCAGTTGTTCGCGCCCAATGAATGGAACCATTACAGCACATCCTTCCCCTTTACAATTCCCAATTACACCATCGGCCCATGTATGTGCCGGTACTCAGCCTTTATGCCTTGAAGCATCCGAACCCGGTATTCATTATCAGCTTTGGATTGGGGCATCGCCAAAACCACAAACAATAATTGGCCCAGCCAATGGTGGCCGTATTTGTTTTGACACCTTGGTGGCTCCGGGAGTTTACCGGATTTATGCTTTAAATCCGCTAACAGGATGCAGTATTTTCTTTGACAGTACTGTAACAGTAAATTCAGTTCCTCTTACTATGGTAATGTCCCCACTTCAGGCTTGTGCAGGTTCCAACGAAATAATCCTGAATAGTTGCCAGAGCGGAATAGATTATTACCTGTATTTTAAACCGCCTTCAGGTTCCTTTTCGCAGGTTGACGGCCCAATACCATGCGGCCCGGTAAACTTTGGCCCACGAACTGATGAAGGCATCTATCGGATAAAAGCGGTTTATCCAACAACTAATTGCTCCGCTTGGACAAATAACACCACACAGATCTTTCCGCTACCTAATCATTACACCGTCTTTCCACAACCAGGAGGATGTGCTCCACAGACTATTTATATGGGCAACTTTGAAACAGATGTGGTTTATTATTTATATCGCTCCAACAGCGTTAGCAATGGGTTTGTTGCATCTGATGACGCCCTTGATGGAAGTATCAATTTTGGTCCTCAAACAATAAGTGGCACATATTCGGTTAGGGCAAAATTATCAACAGGGGGAGTTGATTGCTGGAGTGATATGGATAGCACTGTTAAGGTTTATGAAAGTCCACATTTACTCACATTGCAACCTATTAACCCTGCATGTCCACCAGTTACTTTCTATTTGAATCCTGCCCAGGCTGGGGTTACTTACACATTGATCCGACATGGTTATGGTCCTGTTCAACAAATTACCCCATTAACTAGCGGTGCTTTATATTTCGCCCCTGAAGAATTAGCCGGTAATTACAGGGTTTTAGCCATGGCTGGAACCGATTGCCAGGATACAATGATTGGAGTGCGCACTATTTTGCCTACTCCAACTCCACATACAATAACCCCTGGTTCTTATGGACAATGGTGCCCGGCTGATAGTATAAGTATTGGTTTAGATGATTCAGATATTGGTTTCAAATACATATTGTATAGAATAGGGCAAACACTCCCAGTGGCAGATACTGTAAACGGAACTGGTAGCGCAATAACTTTTGGACAATATACCACCGCTGGAACATACAAAGTTAAATCTATAAATAAAACAACAGGATGCTGGAGATGGATGGATGGAGAAGTTATGATAAATCTTGCTCCAACAATCTATTCGATTACAGCTAACGGCAGTGTGCCAGTTGCAGGCTTTTACTGTCCACCAGTGGCAATAGGTATGTTGATGTCGGATTTAGGCTTAAAATATACTTTAAAGCTTCCTGACGGATCCAATATTCTAAAGCACGGTACGGGATTTGCCCTTTCGTTTGGTTCGTCATTCAGTTTAGCCGGTGATTATACTGTTGAGGCCTTTGACCCTGCAACCGCGTGTTCTTCCCCGATGGCTGGTAAGGTTACCATTACACAGGCTCCAAATGCCTATACACTTACTTCGCTTACTATTCCACCTGTTTATTGTGCAGGTGATTTAACTGCTATCAGTTTAATGCTTTCGCCTTCGCAAACAGGTGTTTATTATCAGTTGTACAAAGATGGGATAATTGTTGGGCTTCCAATGGTTGGTGGTCCTATAATATGGACAGCAGTATCTCAATTTGGACCTGGTAATTACACAGCAAAAGCCTTTTATGTTGATGACCCAACTTGCTCCACTCAAATGAATGGTACGATTACCGTTCTTGAAAAGGCTTTGCCAACAGCAAGCATTAGTGGTACCGCAAGTATTTGTTCTTCAGGTTGTACCAACATGGTTATTTCTGTGACTGGTGATCAAACAATTGAAGTAGTATATTCAGATGGAGGAAACAACTATCCATTGTCAATAAACCCTGTTTCAGGGACATATACTGTTTCTGTTTGCCCAACGACAAACACGGTTTACTCTCTTGTATCAGTTAAATATGTGAGTACGCCATTTTGTATTGGAAGTGTGAGTGGGACTTATACCGTAAATGTGAATCCGTTGCCTGTACCTACAATTACTGGCGACGACCCTGTTTGTGCAGGGACAACACACGTTTACACCACCGAACCGGGCATGAACGGTTATGTATGGACCGTAACAGGTGGAACTGGGTCTTCAACTACAAACACCATTTCAGTGACCTGGGGGACAGGGGCTGTAGGCACGGTAAAAGTCAATTATTCTATCCCTGTAACAAATTGTACAGCGGTTGCACCG
>CAIRHD010000329.1 GCA_903878265.1 uncultured Bacteroidales bacterium
AACAAATTGCTGCTCAACAACGGTAAAGGCTATTTCAGGAATGTTTCGGAGCAAAAATATAGGGCTTGCGAAAACATGAACCGTTCTAATTCTGTAGCTTTTGCCGATGTGGATTGCGATGGCGACCTCGATATGTTTGTTACCAACGAACAAGGCTCGAACAGGCTTTACGAAAATAACGGAACCTGTCATTTTACCGACATTACAAAAGTTTCTGGCTTAAGTTCAGTGGGTGGTGGCATGTGTGCCTCGTTTGCTGATGTGAACAACGATGGCTTACCCGATTTGTGTGTATCCTTTTGGTATCCAACGAATAAACTATACATAAATGAAACTAAAAATGGGCACATCCGTTTCCGGGATATTTCTAAATTGACCGATATTTCTAAAGCAACGCCATCCAAAAGCAATGCTGTAGCTTTTGCCGATGTTAATAACGATGGCTTTACCGATCTTTTTATAGCAAACCGCAATACCCCAAACAAACTTTATATTAACAATGGCACGGGTATTTTTAGGGATAAATCGGAGGAATTTTTTGATAATGAAACCTTTATGACCAATGGTGCTGTTTTTGCCGATTTTGATCTGGATGGATTTCAGGATTTGTATATTACTAATGTGGGCGACAATGTGTTATATAAAAACATAGGAGGCAAGTATTTTCAGGATGTTACTTCGCAATTTAGTGCCGAATTGAGCGGCTATTGTACTGGTTGTGCCACTGGAGATGTGGATAACGATGGCGATCCGGATTTGTATGTGGCAAATTATGTAAATGGAAACAGTAACTTGTTTTTGAACATTTCTGAGAAAAAGAGTTACGTGAAAATAAAACTGCATGGTGTGCGGTCGAACAATGATGCAATTGGATCTAAAGTTTGGCTGTATAAATCAAGTGGGAAAAGTAAAAATGGTGTTTTGGCAGGTTATCGCGAATTGAATGGTGGCAGCGGTTACGCGTCCATTTCAGCCAAGGAAATGATTTTTGGTGTAGAAAAAGGCACAAAATATTTCGCGTTGGTAAAATTCCCTTCCTCGGACGACACGCTTAGGTTAGAAAATTTGGTGGCTGGCAATATGTTGGAAATTAATGAATTGGAAGGAATTGAAGCAATTATTGTGGAAAGCAAAAACCTGATAGTGCATTTTTTCGTGAACCAGGAAAACCAACCTGAGATAGTAAAATATATTCTTATCATTTTGCTCATTGTAGCCTATAACCTGAAACTGCATAAAGATAAATGGAGCAATGCGGTAAATACTTGGCTGATAACGGGTTTCATTTTTGCAATTTTCATTTTTACAAACCAATTTTTATTGTTTGAATGGCCTTCGTTTTCGTTTTTTGTTGCACCTTTATGCGTTTTAGGTCTGCTTTTGATGTTGCACCTTTATATCGGTAGGATATTGATGCGTAGGTTGGCACAAAAAGAGAAGCAGGAATTACGCGAAAAACTGTCGCGCGACCTCCATGATGATTTGGCCTCTACACTCGGTAGCATTTCCATATATGCCGAAACGCTTAAAAGCTTGAACGAACCGGAAAAGCATGATTTTAAAAAGCTTTCGGCAAAAATAGCTGGGCTTAACCAATCTGCCCTTCAATCAATTAGCGATATTATTTGGATGACCTCACCACGTAACGATTCGTTACAAAGCCTTGTATCGAAAACAAGTAATTATATGCTCGAAATCCTTACCGACAACAATATCAATTTCCGCTCAACCCTTGATATTCCCGATGAGCCAATCGTATTGAAGGAAAAACTCCGCAATGATGCTTTTTTAATACTGAAGGAAGGTTTGCACAATATAATACGACATGCGGAAGCCAAAAATGTTGTGTTTACCGCTAAACTTATTGATAACCATTGTACTATCATCCTTAAAGATGATGGTGTTGGGATGCGTGAAAGCACCAAAACAAAAAAAGGTTCTCATGGAAATGGATTGGTCAATATGCGTAAGAGGGCGCTGGAATCTGGGATTGATTTTCATCTAAATTCTAACGAGGATTCGGGAGTAGAAATTAAGTTGCGTTTTAAAAATTGACCTATTAAGGCTATTGACTTGACTGGTTTTCGGTTCTAATTTTGCATAAAAATTAAACATGGCAATTTCAATAGGCATAGTCGAAGATCACACAGAGTTCAGGCAAAGCTTGGTGTATCTGATTTCTTCATTTTCTGATTATACAGTTTCCTGGTCGTATTCATCGGTTGAAGATGCGTTGGAAAACTATACCGAAACGGATGTTATATTATTGGATATCAATCTGCCTGGCTTGTCGGGATTGGAAGCCATTGATTTGTTCAAGAAAAAAAGCCGCACACAGAAAATAGTGATGCTTACTATTAACGAAGACGAATATCATATTTTCGAAGCCATAAAAAATGGGGCCGATGGATATATATTGAAAAAATCAAGCCCAGGCAAAATCCTCGAATCCATACAGCAAGTTTATGATGGTGGTGCTGCGCTCACGCCAATGGTTGCCAAGCAAGTGATGGCTTTTTTAAAACCACATATAATCAAACCTAATTCGGCCTCGAATCTCACTGGGCGCGAAAAGGAAATACTCGTTCTGATAGCACAGGGAATGACCAATGATATTATTGCCGGTGCATTGTTCATAAGTGTTCAAACCGTGCGCAACCACATCAAAAATATTTACGAAAAATTGCAGGTCCACTCTAGGGCGCAGGTTGTGGTTAAGGCGTATAAAGAAAAGCTGATTTAACACAAAAATGACCTAATTAGGCTATTGCAATATATTTTATCATTTATACTTTTACAATAAAATTCTTCACGTTTTAAAAGATAATAATATGAAAAAAATCATCTTTTTTCTAATGCTGGTTTTGTTCAGCAATGGCATACTATTTTCGCAAGTTGCTATAAATGTTGATGGTACTGTACCAGATAATTCAGCAATGCTGGATATAAAATCCAATAGTAAAGGCTTACTGATACCACGGATGACACGGGCCGAACTTGGTGCGATCCCGAATCCTGCCGATGGATTGATGGTTTATTGTACCGACTGTGCTTTTGGTGCGGGTGCATTATCGTTGTTTATGGCTGGCGAATGGTTTACCTTGAGCGCTAACTGCATGGGACCATTGTCTCCTGCAACCGGAATCCATAGTGCATCCGCAACGCAGATTGTTTGGAATTGGAATGAGGTTTCCAATGCAATTGGCTACAAATGGAACTCTTCAAACGATATTACGACCGCATTTGATATCGGTACAAATAATTTTTATACAGAAACCAATCTTGATTGCTTAACGCCTTACACGCGATACATTTGGGCATTGAGTAGCTGTGGTGCTTCAATAGCAACGGTTTTATCACAAACTACAACAGGTGTGGTTTTGAGCGCCCCGATTCAAGGAAGTCATTTTGCCATGCCACAAATGATTACGTGGAACTGGAATGTGGTTTCGGATGCCACTGGCTACAAATGGAATACGGTTAATGATTATGGATCGGCTGCTGACATGGGAACAAATACTTCGAAACAAGAATTTGGCCTTATGTGTAATACAAACTACACACGCTATGTTTGGGCTTACAGTGCCTGTGGTAATTCTACTCCCGTAACGCTGACAAAAAGCACACCACAAAACCCACCGGCATCTCCTACCTCTAGCACTCATTTCGCCATGCCACAAATGATTACATGGAACTGGAATGTGGCTTCGGGGGCAACAGGTTACAAATGGAATACCACCAACGATTATAGTTCGGCTACCGATATGGGAACAAGTACCACAAATCAAGAGTTTGGGTTGACTTGCAATACTGCCTACACACGGTATATATGGGCATATAGCGACTGTGGATATTCGGATCCAGTTACCCTCACCCAAACCACCTCTTTAAATCCACCAGCAACACCAACTGCCGGGACACATGTTCCTTCAGCAACCCAAATTGTATGGAACTGGAGTGTTGTTGTAGGTTCCACAGGTTATAAATGGAATACCACAAATGATTATGGATCTGCTACCGATATGGCCACAGCCACAACTAAAACCGAAACACCACTAATCTGTAACACTACTTACACACGCTACGTTTGGGCTTATAGTGCTTGTGGTAATTCTACTCCTGTTACTTTAAGCCAAACCACTTCCTTAAACCCGCCTGCAACACCTACTTCCGGCACGAATATTCCATCTGCAACCCAAATTGTTTGGAACTGGAGTGTTGTTGCAGGTTCTACGGGTTATAAATGGAATACGACAAATGATTATGCTTCGGCTACCGATATGGCCACAGCCACAACTAAAACGGAAACACCGCTAATCTGCAACACAGCTTACACTCGATACGTTTGGGCTTATAGTGCTTGTGGTAATTCTACACCAGTTACTCTTATCCAAACCACTTCTTTAAATCCGCCTGCAACACCCACAGCCGGAACACATGTTCCATCTGCAACCCAAATTGTATGGAACTGGACTGTTGTTGCAGGTTCCACTGGTTATAAATGGAACACCACAAATGATTATGCTTCGGCTACTGATATGGCCACCGCTACTACCAAAACGGAAACACCGTTAATCTGTAACACTGCTTACACTCGCTACGTTTGGGCTTATAGTGCTTGTGGTAATTCTACACCTGTTACCCTCACCCAAACCACTTCTTTAAATCCGCCAGCAACACCCACAGCCGGGACACATGTTCCATCTGCAACCCAAATTGTTTGGAATTGGAGTGTTGTTGCAGGTTCCACGGGTTATAAATGGAATACGACAAATGATTATGCTTCGGCCACGGATATGGCCACCGCAACTACCAAAACCGAAACACCGCTAATCTGCAACACTGCCTACACCCGGTACGTTTGGGCTTACGGTGCATGTGGCAATTCTGCACCTGTTACCCTCAACCAAACCACTTCCACATGTGTTTTTACTTGTGGTTCTTCCCTCACCATCAATCATGTAGCAGGAGCTGTAGTACCAGTTACAAAGACAGTTGCTTACGGCACGGTTACAGGCATACCTGGCGAACCAACAAAATGCTGGATAACCAGCAACCTTGGAGCTGACCACCAGGCAACTGCTGTGAATGATGCTACTGAAGCCTCAGCAGGCTGGTACTGGCAATTTAACCGTAAACAAGGGTTTAAACATGATGGTACAACCCGGACACCCAATACAACTTGGATAGCTTCTATTAATGAAAACCTTGATTGGCAGACTGCCAATGACCCTTGTGCTTCTGAACTTGGAACCGGCTGGCGCATCCCAACCAACACCGAATGGACGAACGTAGATGCAAGTGGAGGCTGGACTAATTATAATGGCCCTTGGGGTTCTGCTTTAAAAATGCATACTGCTGCTTACCTGCTCAACACTAATGGTTCTCTCTACCCTCGTGGCGCAGATGCCTACTTTTGGAGCAGCACTCAGAACAACGCTGAAAATAGCTGGAATTTACACTTCGATGTTGGTCATAGCATAATGATTGGTGATTTCAAGGCATACGGATTTTCCATCCGCTGTCTTAAAGACACCTGCTCTTCCACTCCTAATGCTCCTACCTCAGGCACTCACGTTCCTTCAGCAACCCAAATTGTATGGAATTGGAATGTAGTTGCTGGTGCAACAGGCTATAAATGGAATTCCACCAATGACTATGGATCTGCTACCAATATGGCCACTGCCACAACCAACTCCGAAACAGCGTTAATCTGCAACACGGCCTACACCAGGTACGTTTGGGCTTACAGTGCTTGTGGAAATTCTACTCCTGTTACCCTCAACCAAACCACTTCCACATGTGTTTTTACTTGTGGTTCTTCCCTCACCATCAATCATGTAGCAGGAGCTGTAGCACCAGTTACAAAGACAGTTGCTTACGGCACAGTTACTGGCATACCTGGCGAACCAACAAAATGCTGGATAACCAGCAACCTTGGAGCTGACCACCAGGCAACTGCTATGAATGATGCTACTGAAGCATCGGCTGGCTGGTACTGGCAGTTTAACCGCAAACAGGGATTTAAACATGATGGGACAACTCGTACGCCAGGTACATCATGGATAGGCTCAATAAGTGAAAACCTTGACTGGCAAACTGCCAATGACCCATGTACAATAGAGATGGCTGGCAGTTGGCGCATACCAACCTATACAGAATGGTATAATGTTGACAACGTTGGAGGCTGGACCAACTGGAATGGCCCATGGGGTTCCGGATTGAAACTGCATGTTGCTGGAAACCTAGGCAACAGCGATGGTTTGCTGTACGATCGCGGCTCACTTGGTTTCTACTGGAGCAATACGCAGAACAGCACTACGAGTGGCTGGCCTTTACGCTTCCTCAGTGGCTACAGCGGAATGAACAACTACTACTTTAAGGCGAATGGTTTCTCTCTCCGTTGCCTCAAAGATAGCTGTTCATCCTTGCCAAATGCTCCGACTTCTGGTGTCCATGCTCAAACGCCAAACCAGATCATCTGGAACTGGAATACAGTACCAGGAGCAACTGGTTACAAATGGAATACTACAAATGATTATGGCTCGGCCACGGATATGGCAACCGCTACTACCAAAATCGAAACATTGCTAATCTGCAACACAGCTTACACTCGATACGTTTGGGCTTATGGTGCTTGTGGAAATTCTACTCCTGTAATTCTCACCCAAACCACCTCTTTAAATCCGCCAACAACACCAACAGCCGGGGCGCATGTTCCATCAGCAACCCAAATTGTATGGAACTGGAATGTTGTTGCTGGTGCATCTGGCTATAAATGGAATACCACCAATGATTATGGCTCGGCTACCGATATGGGCACAGCCACAACAAAAACGGAAACACAGCTAATCTGCAACACTGCCTACACACGGTACGTTTGGGCTTACGGTGCATGTGGAAATTCTTCTCCTGTAATTCTCACCCAAACCACTTCTGCTTGTGCTTTTACTTGCGGTAGCACCATTACAATAAATCATTTGGTATCAGCAAATGTAGCTCCTGTTGACAAAACGGTTACTTACGGTACTGTTATTATTCCCGGCGAACCTACCAAATGCTGGATAACCAGCAACCTTGGCGCAAATCACCAAGCAACATCAGTTAGTGATATAACCGAAGAATCTGCAGGCTGGTACTGGCAGTTTAACCGCAAACAGGGGTTTAAACATGATGGTACAACCCTTACACCCAACACTACTTGGATATCATGGATAGAAGAATCTTCTGATTGGATTGCTGCCGATGACCCTTGTACTTTGGAGCTAGGTTCCGGATGGCGCATTCCGACTTCACAAGAATGGGTAAATGTTGATGCTAGCGGAGGCTGGACAAACTGGAACAACTCGTGGGACTCTGATCTTAAATTGCATGGTGCCGGGGCCATTAACAATAGCTTTGTAAACCTTGTAGCTCGCGGTCAAGAAGCTTTGGTATGGAGTAGCACACAGAGCAATGACATTTCCCGAGGCTTGATCCTATATTCCTATTCCACCTTCTGCAATTTAACTTACGCTTTAAAATCATTTGGCCTCTCAGTTCGCTGCATAAAAGAGTAACTTTGTAAATTGATTTCTCATTTCAAATGTGTTTTAAATTTAATAATTAATCAAAAGGAAAAATGAATAATCGTATCAAATCATTGTTAAGCATTACTTTAGCATTGTGTGGTATCAATATATTGTTTTGCCAGGTGATAGCTCAAAATGTTGTAACTTCAGGTACTAACATCAAAATCAATAGCGGAACCACCATTACCTCGGTACAAGATCTCGCTGTCCAAAACGGAGGTGGGTTAACTGTGGATGGGTCTCTTATCCTGAAGAAAAATCTTGTCAACCAAAACCCTACCGGGAAT
>CAIRHD010000330.1 GCA_903878265.1 uncultured Bacteroidales bacterium
ATATTTCCCGAAGGAACCCGGAGCACCGATGGAACCATTGGCCCGTTTAAGGCAGGAAGCCTCAAGTTGGCCATTAAGGCAAAAGTGCCAATTGTACCGATAAGTATCAGTGGATCAAAGAATATTATGCCAAAAGGCAGCTCGCTTATAAGATCCGCAAGCGTGAAAGTTGTTATTTCGCCGCCACTGCTACAGGATGATCTAACAGGAATGGACTCGAACGAAATAGCTAAAAAAGTAAGAAATATTATTGTTTCAAATCAACAGCCCTGACCTTGGGCACTGAATGGCGGGATTTTGGATATTTTGTTTGATGCGAAATGGCATACTTGCAAGTACCGCATTATTTTCTAAAATACTTTTAGCCCCTTATTATCGCCAACCAAAACTGAACCTACGGGATTGAATTATTTGTAACTATCAGCCATGCCAAAATATTGAAAAACAATTATTTGCCACAGATTTCGCAAATTTCGCAGAATAGAATTAATCAATTTAGTCAGTTTTAACATAAAACCAACTTAAATAGCTGTAAATCTGTGCTAATCTGTGAACTTAGCTAAGCGGTATCACGCGATGCACTGAGCTTGCCGAAGTGAATACCTTTGAGAAGAAATTAAATACATGAGTAAATCTGTGGCCATAATGGCGAATTGAGGAAAGAATAGTTACAATTATTTTACATAAAACAGGTTCAAACTGTCCTTTTTTCCTTTTCGATAATTTGTTTCCCAACCCAGTTTCCCATCGAAAAACTGCCTTGTAATAAAAAGCCGCCGGTTGGTGCATCCCAATCCAACATTTCGCCAATGGCAAAGCAGTTTTGCCGTTTTTTAAATGAAAAATCAAAATCCATTTCGCTAAGATCGATTCCACCAACGTTAGAAATGGCTTCTTCTACAGGGCGTAGCGAATGAATTGGTAATTCAAGTTGTTTTAAACTCTTGGCAAACAACTCTGGTGAAAGGAATGTTTCTTTTGATGTAAATGCTTTTAATATTGATAGTTGAGTGTTGTTTAAATTGAAAATTTCAGTATAACTTTTCGTAGTCGCTGATGTTTTACCAACTATTTTATGCAAAATTTGTTCTTCGGTATTGAATGGTTTCAAATCAAGGATGATTTGTGCCGGTCTATTTTCCAAAAGCAGTTTCCTGATTTCAGGAACCAATGGATAGATAGCGTTTCCTTCCAAGCCATATTCTGTAATTATCGCCTCTCCTTTTTGGATTATCCTATTCACCGTAGCGGCTATATTTTTCAAGGGTTTACCTGCATGGTTTGATTTAAAATTCTCAGGCCAGTTAATTTCTATTCCGCAATTTGAAGATTGAAAAGGAAGCGTCCTGATGTTATTAGTTTCAAAAATTGTTCTCCATTCTCCATTAGACCCTGTTACAGGCCACGAAGCACCACCTAATGCAAAAATAAAATAATCAGCCTGAACCAAAATATCTTCATCGCTGCATCTGATTGTAATTCCATTTCCGGCACTAAAATCTGTAAACTCATGCTTCAAATGAAACTCAACGCCTTGAAATATCAGCTTTTGTTTGATTTTTTTCAATATATCGGCTGGCGTGATTCCCCTTTCGGGGAAAACCCTGCCACTTGAACCCTCGAATGTTGGAACACCCAATTGTAGCAACCATTTGCGTAAAGCAGCCGAATCAAAATCAAGTAAGGCCTCTTTCAGAAAATATTCAGGCTTATATATTCTATACAGATCCTCGCCTCGCAAGCTATTTGTGATATTAAATCCACCTTTTCCGGCAAGGAGCAATTTCTGTCCAACACCTTTCTCCTTGTCATAAATATGAACATCGTAAAAAGGGCTTAACACATCGGCTGCCATCAAACCAGCAGGGCCACCGCCAATAATAGCAATTTGTTTTCGGGGCATGGGGTTGGCGTTGAGGTGTTAAGTTGTTGATTTGTTGATAGGTTGATAGGTTGATAGGTTGAGTTGTTAAGTTGTTGATAGATTTCTGCCACAAAAGTTAAGTTGAAAATCGAATCTATGATAAAAAGTATCTCCAGTCACCTTTTCTCCCCTCACCTTTTCTCCCCTCTCCTTGTCACCCATCTTTACCTAAACGAGTCAATCTACTTTAGAAGAAGAAGTCCGTTTAGCAAAATGCTTCGAGTCGCCCCATTCGCCAAAACCTATTTCATCGCCGGCAATATGAATCCTAGCTTCCAGACAATTGCGGCATTCGCTGGCATCTTCGTCCAGGCAAGGTTTATCTTCATAGAGCAAATAGTCTTCGCGATATTTAACCGGTGTAAGGTTAGGCATTATGATATTTGCCCCAACTTTCAATGCTTTTTCTCGGCCCTGTTTATCAATTGCTTGCATGGCTGTGGTAGCTGCAATATTTATATCCTTCATCATAATCCGTAAAATGGCAACCATTTTCAGCGACACATCAAAACGCTCTTTCCTCGGCCATAAAAGGTCTTTATATTGATACAGCGGCGTTTCTTCATGCTCAATAAATGGGCCCATGCCAACCATATCTACATCTAACTTTTTCAAAAAAAGCAAGTCGCCAGCCAAATGTTCAATGGTTTGAAAAGGAAGCCCTATCATAACACCAGAACCAACGTTGTAACCAATTTCGCGCAACATTTTCAGTGCATTTACGCGGACATCGAAATCGTGTTTTTTATTGTTTGGATGGATTTTATAATACAATTCCCGGTCGGAAGTTTCTATGCGTATCAGGTAGCGGTGGGCGCCGTTTGCAAACCACTCGCGATACGTTTTTTCCGTTTGCTCGCCCATGGATAAAGTAATGCCGAGCTTGCCATTTGAAAGTTCTTTTATTTTTTTCAAAAGTGTGGTAACAGTTTCCACAAAACCATCATCGCAGCGTTCGCCCGATTGCAAAACCATGGAACCATAGCCATTTTCGAGGGCAAAACGGGCTGCTTCAAGTACTTCGTCTTCGCTAACCATGTAACGGCCAGGCTTGGGATTTCCAGCACGGATTCCACAATACAGGCAATTTTTTGAACAAATATTCGATAGCTCCACCAAACCACGGAAGTAAACCTTGTTGCCAACAAACTGTTTTTTTATTTCGGCTGCATGCGTGAAAAGGGCTGTCCTGTCCTTTCCCATGGCATTTAGCAACACCACAAGGTCAGAATGTGTTAACTCTTCCTTATTTAAAATTTCGTTAAAAAGTTCAGGCATATTAATGATGGCTATTGACGAGCAAAAATACAGCGATTTCATAAGATAAATGATAAAATCCGGTATCTCAAAAGTTGATTTTGATTTTGTTAAAATTCAGATTAACCATTTATTTTTGGAGCAATTATCTTTTGATAAATTTCCCCTCCCTTACAATATCCCCTAAAATACATCTGACAAAATAGGTTCCGGTTTTTAAATCATGTACATCTAACTTGTTTTCAGTATGTTTTGAAAATATTTTCACTTGACGACCTTCCATGTCGATGATAAGGATGGTGTCAAAACGCATTATTTCATTTCCGGCGAAAGTCAGAACATCGTCAACCGGATTTGGGAAACAATCAATTTGTGTAGCCTTATCATTTTCCTTAACAGAATTGACATACGAACCAAAAAGCCATAAATAAGCCTCACCAAAGGCTTCCCGCCAAAGTTTTTCGTTATGCTGCCCGCCATTTACAATTTTATTGAAAATATCGTCCTGAGCAAAACCATTTCGGAGCAGCGAATCATTCATTTGTTGCATTTCGCTTACCATGCTTGCACTTTCGTTTGTACCACAAAGTTGATAGAACCGCATATTGTAATGCTTTCCTGTATCTAGGGTATATTGCCAAATGCTGTCAGAATACCAATACGAAGGGGAAAACAGTCCGGCTTTGCTGAAAATATCCTGATATTTCAACGATCCATAGTGCGAAATCAATCCACCCAGCGAACTTCCCATAATTCCCGTATTTTCCCTGTCGGGCAAGGTGCGGTAATTTGCATCAATGTATGGTTTAAGGGTTTCGACAATAAACTGCATATATTTTTCGCCATCTCCGCCACCGTATTGTGGGTTTTGCCAAGGTGTATATTCGCCAATTCGATCTCCACCACCATTATCGATACCTACCACCAAAGGAACATGTTTGCCCTGCCCGGCAAGTGTGTTGAGTGTTTCATCCACTTCCCATTCGCCTGAAAATGAAGTAGTGGCATCAAACAAATTTTGTCCGTCGTGCATATAAAGTACCGGATATCTTTTAGTTGAAGTTTCGTAATCAGGTGGATAATACACCCAAATCCTTCGTGTCCGGTTCAATTGTGGCATATAAAAATTGGTACTTATAATATTCACATTCGCTGCTGCGGTAGAATTGCCTCCTCCGCCAGCATCGGCCCAGTTTGCGATATTGACATCAACTGAATCGGTGCTTCCAAAAGTATAAGTGCGGTCAGTAATTTCTTCCCCACCTGCCCCTTTTTCAACTGTTTCCCACGAACCTCGGGTAAATTTGTATTTTATAACTGTTCCATTAGCCTCGGCAGCTAAGGATATTTCCCATTTGTCCTGTAGGTTTTTATGCAGTTTAAATGCTGGTAAACCTGGTTCCCAACCGGTGAAGTCGCCGGCAATAAAGATGCTATCTTGGGGCGGTGTGTAAGCCGGTAGCGACTTAACGGTGAAGGTTACCTGAGCAAAAGCAGAAAAACAGGCCGATAACATCAGGATAACTAACAGTTTTATTGAGCGTTGCATACTGTTTGAAGATTTGGATCACGTTTTTTTTGCGAAATTAAACCATTTCAAATAACTTGACGGAAAGAAATGCCGTTGTTTGATGAAAATAAAAAAAGCCCCAGAAATAAATCCGGGACTCTTTTATTTGAACCAACAGAAAATTATTACTTACTTGTTGGTTCGGTTTGTTTTTTCAGATGTGTACCCAAAAATTTCTCCATCGAACGGTAGAAATCGAACTGGTTTTCTTCGTTGTGGAAGCCATGGCCTTCATTGTCTTTTACCATGTATTCGACTTGAATTCCGCGTTTTTTAAGTGCATCAACCATTTGGTCGCTTTCAGCTTTGTTTACTCGGGGATCGTTTGCACCCTGAGCCACAAAAAGCGGGGTTTTTATCTTGTCAACATGAAAAACCGGTGAGGCTTCACGCATTAAAACACTGTCCTTTACCGGATCGCCAACCATTTCGTACATCATATCCATCATGGGTTTCCAGTAAGGCGGAATAGTTTTCATAAATGTAAACAGGTTCGAAACACCCACATAATCAACAGCGGCTGCATACAAATCAGGAGTAAAAGCAATTCCGGCAAGTGTGGCATAACCACCATAACTGCCACCATAAATTGCAATCCTTGTACTGTCAGCAATACCTTCGCTAACCAGCCAGTTTACACCATCGGTAATATCGTCCTGCATGGTTTTGCCCCATTGTTTAAAGGAGGATTCCCAAAATTTGCGTCCATATCCGGTTGATCCGCGGAAATTCATCTGGAAGACGGCATATCCGCGGTTTGCCAAAAATTGTATTTCAGGGTTAAAACCCCATTGGTCGCGATACCATGGCCCGCCATGAGGATTGACAACAACCGGAAGGCTTTTGGCAGTTTCCATTGAATAACCTTTTGGAAGTGTAAGATATCCATTTATGGTAAGCCCATCGCGGCTCTTGTATTCGATTGGCAATTGGTTAGCCATTTCTTTTTCATCCAGCCATGGACTTACATCAGCAATTTTATCAAGCTTTTCAGTTTTTACATCATACAAGTAATATGACCCCATTGTTTTATCGCTATAAGTGGAAACGATATACTTATCCTCAGCTTTTGTATTCGAATTAAAACCAAATTCCATATCGCCAAATTCCTTTTTCATTTTACCAACCAAAACTTCAAACTCCTTATCGAAGAAATATCTTTCACGTTTCCACGAAGTATATCGGGCTGCCGTGAGCACTTTGCGCGCTTTGGAGAAAAACAATGCGTCAACATCATAATCTGCATTCTCATAAAGCACTTTTACCTCTTTTCCTATGCGCGGGTCAAATTCGACAATTGCTGCTTTATCGCGGCCAAGATTGGATGAAGCATAAATATTCTTATTGTCGAAAGTGAAGAATTGCGGAGCCAACATTTCCTTGAAACTTGTGGTAAGCACGGTTTTAAACTCGTCTTTTTCGGTTTCCCTGAAAAGCAGTGCAGTATTCACACCATCAACAATAGCTGTTGCCAAACGGAGTTTACCATCGTGGTCGGTAATCCAGGACTGGATATTGCCCGGGTTTTCGGCCAACAAGGTCAATTCGCCTGTGTTGATATTCAAACGGTAAGGGTCAAAAACCTCTGGAACGCGTTTATTGAGTCCCACGATCACAAATTCGTCTATTTCGGGAAGGTCGTCAATAACCTCGGTCCTTACTTTCGGGAAATCGGTAAGGCCAATCAGGTTAGAACCATCTACGTTTACACCAAAAAGCTTGAAATTCTCATCCCCACCTGTATCTTTAAGGAAAAGGATGCGGTTGTTGTTGCCCCAGAAATAGCCGGAAATGCTTCGGGCGGTATCGCTGGTAAGCCTGATGGCGGAATCCTTGCCTATTTCCTGTACAAAAACATTCAGCCTGCGCATGTAAGGAGTCATATAGGCATAGTATTTACCATCTGGCGAAAGCTGGTAACCCGATTTTTCAGGGTTCTTGAAAAAATCCTCTAATGGGATTTGTTTAGCTGTCATAATTTCATTTTTGGGTTTGCATCCGCCAATACCGAGCACAACTGCCAGCATTAGTATTGGTAAGCTTGAAATCAGTTTTTTCATACGCAAGGTTTTAGGTCTGAAATTAGAAATGGATTGTTTTAAAATTTGAACTGGTAATTAAGACAATTGACAGGCAAAAAAGTTACAAATGGTTTTTAAAACATGGAGAATACTTACTATTCTATCTATCTCCGCCTTTTTATGAACCAGTTTGTAACAAAGGTAATATTATTTGGAAGCTCTTGCCCTCTGAACCAACAGCGCCCCAAAGCAAACCAACATAATTGCGAAAGGCCAGGAAGTTGAATGGACCTGAAGCTTGAAAAAGTAAATGGCCCCATTGAGCAACAGTAGAAAGAATCCTGGGACAAACATCATATACCCAGCTATTTTTAAGTTTTTCTCTATATTTTGCACCTAACGTTTTATTAATGATTTTTAATGTATTTGAACCTTATGAGAGTTGCTAAATTAAACAAAACCAATATATTGCAATACTTTTTAAGCCGCTTCTCTACAAGTTGATTAAATCCATCTGCAAACCTTGTTGAATAATCGGTGAATCACATATTCAGAAATCCGGACTGTTTAAGAATAAGAAACCAACAGTATCACTATTTTTCTTTCTTTTGCATGAGAACATTTAACTAGAATAACCAAAATGAATAATCCGAAAGCCACAAAGAATGAGCCAGGCATGAAATCGTTCCCACGCAGTTTCTGGACTGTAATAACCATGGAGTTTTTTGAACGTGGCTCTTATTACGGGGTCATGTCCGTACTTTCGGTTTATCTGGTAATGAGCATTCCCGAAGGCGGATTGGGGTTTTCGAAAGAAAGCGTTGGGGTAATTAAAAGCACGATTACACCTTTGCTCTATTTCCTTCCAATACTGGCCGGGGCTTTAGCCGATAGGTTTGGCTACCGTAAAACCCTGATGATGGCTTTCACGGTAATGAGCACGGGATATTTTTTCACCAGCTTGTCCACATCGTATGGCATGGTATTTCTTAGCCTGATCCTTATGGCAATTGGTGCAGGTTTTTTTAAGCCCATTATTTCGGGCACCATTGCGAGGGTTACGGATGAAAGCAATTCGTCGCTTGGTTTTGGGATTTATTATTGGAGCATAAACCTGGGTGCATTTATTTTTCCGCTTTTGCTGGTTCCATACCTGAAAAGTATCGGATGGAGCTATATTTTTGTAATGGCTGCCGTTGGTACTGGTTCAATGCTGCTGCTGAATATATTTGTTTACCGCGAGCCACCAAGACCTAAAAGCACAAAACCCCTGATAGATGTTTTTAAAGGTATATTCCTCGTCCTGAAGGATTATCGTTTCCTGTTGATGATATTTATTTATTCGGGTTTCTGGATCATGTATTTTCAGATGTTCGATACCGTGCTTTGGTACCTGAAGGATTATATTGATATGACCCCGGTAAACAACGCGGTGAATTCTTTCCTTGGGCATTTTGTTTCCGAACCATCTTGGAAATTTGATACCGAGCATGTTACGGTAATAAGTTCGGGATGTATAATACTTTTGCAATTGCTTGTTTCGAGTATTGTACGCAAAACCCCTGCACTACCAACTATGATTGCCGGTATTGCCCTTGGGACAATTGGGATGGCTATCCTTTCGCTTTCAACCTATTCGTGGGTTTTTATCGGTGGCATTGTGATATTTTCGATTGGTGAAATGACCGCTCACCCAAAATTTATTTCCTATGTTGGTTTGATAGCTCCTGCCGATAAAAAAGCACTATACCAGGGATATGCATTCCTGTATGGGGTAATTGGGAGCGGGATTGGAGGAATATTGGGGGCCACACTGTATGTGCATTTTGTTGACAAACTTCATCAACCCGGCGTTTTATGGTTTATTTTCAGTCTGATAGGTGTTGCGACCATTATAGGATTGCTCTTATATAACAAATACATTTTACCGAGAAAGCCTGTAAGTGAATAGCTTTTAGAAAATAGAAAATAGTGAATAGAGAAAACTAAAAGTATTTTAAAAAAACAAATTTCACTTTTAAGCTCCTTAACCCCCAAAACCTAACCCCTAATCCCTTAAAAAAGATGGAATTTGAACTCATAGGCCACGAGTACATACAACTAAACCAACTGCTTAAGCTGTTGGGGCTTGTTGATACCGGAGGCGAAGCCAACCAACGCATTGTGGATGGCGAAGTTGTTGTAAACAATCAGGTTGAATACCAGAAACGGAAAAAATTGCGGACGGGGGATGTTGTTAGATTTCAGCGGCATGTGATAACCATAAGGGAAGCCTGAAAAATTGAAGTATGGAATCTAAAAAAACTAACCGAAAGGAAAAGCCTGGTTGGATATTGGTTCCCATTTTTAAACATATATGATATCAATTTTGAGTCTGTCTCATTGGTTCAGACTGCATTGGGATTTTCGACGATAAATGACAGGATAAAACTTTTTACCTTATAGCACCCTACGAGAATGAACCCATTTACAAAACAAATATCAATCCGTTGGGCCGATATTGACCCAAATTTCCATGTTAGGCACAGTGTTTATTACGACTTTGGGGCACAACACCGCATAGAAATATTGGAAAATTCCGGACTTACACTCCAATTGATGCAAGAACAGAATTTTGGCCCTGTAGTGTTTCGGGAAGAATGTGTGTTCAAAAGGGAAATCCGCTTTGCGGACGAGATTAGCATTAGTACAAAAATATCAAAAATGAAACCTGATGCATCGCGCTGGACGATCGAGCATCTTCTTTTGAATCAGCAGGGCAAAACCTGTGCTATAATTACGGTTGACGGGGCTTGGATTGATACAAAATTGAGAAAACTTAAAACTGAACTTCCACAAATCGCTTTGGATGTCCTGAAGTCTTTTCCTAAATCGGATGATTTTATAGAAATGTAAGGAACCAAACAGAAACTTTCTTTGCTTATAGCTTCTAAAAACCACAATACATACCCTGAATTCCTTTTCCACAATAATGTAAAAATCCTTGCTACTAAATGGTAACAAGGATTTTAAAAAATATTTTCGTAAATTACAATAACCAAATCATGAATCGACAGTTAACTATCAGCAGATAATTAATTCGTCTTTTTTCAAATAAGCATAGTATTCCTGCTTAATTGTTTCCATAAGCTCTTTTACCGGGACAATTTTATTGGTGCGCCACACATTGCTACCTGCAAACGCATAACCTCTGTTGAAATTACCCCGAAGTGCCGAAGCAAGTGAAGCCATAATGCAATAAGGTGCTGTGCTGATGTCGCAGGTACGGATACAATTGACAGGGCAAGTTTTAGGCTGTCGTTTCCCAGCAATAACTTCATCCAAAAATGGAGATTTTATTGCGCGTCCTGGCATTCCAACTGGACTTTTTATAATCATCACATCCTCTTTTTTAGCATCCAGATAGGCTTGCTTAAATTCAAGGGAAGCATCACATTCATCGGTAGTAACAAAGCGGGTTCCCATCTGCACACCCGAAGCGCCCAAACGCATAATTTTAAGCATATCTGCACCCGAATATACTCCACCAGCAGCAATTACAGGAATTTCCTTCCCATTTGAAGCGGCAATATCATTTACAACAGCTACAACTTCAGGTATAAGTTTCTCAAGGGCAAAGTTCTCATCAAAAATTTGTTCCAATTTAAATCCAAGGTGGCCACCTGCTTTCGGACCTTCAACAATAATTGCATCAGGAAGATAGTTGAAGTTGGCAAGCCATTTATTGCAAATCAAGGCAGCAGCCCTGGCCGATGAAACTATGGGTATGAGGCGGGTTTTACAACCAGGAGTAAGATACTTGGGTAAATCGAGTGGTAGTCCGGCACCGGAGATCACTATGTCAACTCCCTCCTCAATTGAGGTTCGCACAAGATCATCGTAATTGCTAAGTGCAACCATGATATTTACACCAATGATTCCCAGAGATTTTTGGCGTGAAATTCTAATTTCGCGTCTAAGGCCAGAAATACAGTTTTCAAGGTAATTCTTAGAAGGTTCTCTGTGCAGGAGTCCAAGTCCTGCTGCTGAAATTACACCAACACCTCCTTCGTTAGCAACTGCCGATGCAAGTCCTGAAAGGGAAATACCGACACCCATTCCTCCTTGAACTATACAACTTGGAACTTTCAGGCCACCTATGTTCAATGCTTTCATCTTTGTAAATTTCAGTAAGTAATTATTTGGGGATATTTGCAATGTATCGAAACCAGACTTTGCAGTAAGACTTTTCAGATCGTCTCCTTAACTGTGATACAAAAGTACGACCGATATAAATTATTTACAGAAAAATGGGTTACACGGTACAAAAAGGGCGGAATAGTATGGTTTAGGGACGAAATGCAGGTTATTGAGGGACGAAATGCACAAGTAATCGCTGTTCAAAGCTTGAATTTAAGGGCTAATCAAGCTTGCTGACATATAAAAATGGTCAAAAAGAAAGGATTTTTTGATTATTTTGATGCAAGCAACTTCCGAAAAAGAGGTATATTTTGACGTGAAATAGGGATGCCAAAATCTAGTTTGAAAGCTTCGAGGCTGTAATTTGGTGAAGACCCTGCTAATTTTGAAATCTGGTTAATATTTACCAGGCAGCGTCTGTGACATCGTTTGATATTTGAGGATTTCGATAATAGCGATTCCACGCTATTCAATGTTTGCCTAACCATTGCTTTACGGGTCACAATGCCTACGGTATAATAAATTTCGACATAATTGCTTGCAGATTGTATGAGGATAATATCCTTTAAATCTGCTTCAAAAACCTCTTTCCCATTCTCTGATTCAATTCGAATATGCTCATCTGTTGCATGTTGTGAATTCTTCCGTTCCTCGGTAAGCCAATGCCGCCCCGAATCAATAACTTGTGCTACTTTTGTTTTCAGCGAGTTATTGTAATTTGAAAGGTTAAAAAGTATCAAAGGCAGCAAAGCCAAGGCTCCCGAACGGAAAATGGTAAGCGATTTCATGGTCGAAATATCAAAAACCATTGCTGACAAGGTGAAGCCAAGAATCAATACCCCAAACATACCTATATTCCAAATCAACTCTTTACGCACGGTCCAACGCGCTGACTCGAACAATTTTGGGAAAAGGCCTGGAAGGAACAATGTACTGAAGAAAAAGATTGCAGCACTCACCAAACCGATAACCAGAACGAAATATCCATCTTTGGGAGAAGCCAGAAAATTAATGCCAAATGGCTGAAAATAAAGCATAATCAACATAAAAGCCATACACACAAAGGCAATAGTCCGCAGATTATGCTTAAAGTTATTGTTAAATGGATAAGGTTGATTAAGGTTCTCGAACATGCCAATTTATTCAAAGGCAAATGTACAAATATTCTTCTAATCCAATCAAGCATGGGTTAAAGTAGTGCACTTCCTGTTACAGAGAGCTAAAATATTTAGATTATCTAACTAATATTCAGTGTTTTAAGTGTTTGCTTTTTACTTTTATCAGTCCAAATCAATTGGTACAAGATTTGATAAGAAAACCGCGATGAAAAGCCCACTTGATCAAACTACACTTTTGAAAGCCCTTGATTGGACTTATGATAAAGCATTGAACGGAGTTCCAGGAATGGATTCGTCGCCAAAAATGGCCCAGAAATACATGCAGCAACAAGGGTCGCTAATCGAAAATGCAAATTCGTTAATCAGGTGGCAAAATGCAAAGGCTGCAACAAGTGGGTTTATAACTGGTATTGGCGGTTTTATAACAATACCGATAGCTATTCCGGCTAATTTGGCGAGTGTACTATATATTCAAGTCCGAATGATTGCCGCTATTGCACAAATGGGTGGTTATAACCTCCGTGATGATAAGGTTAAAACATTGATTTATATGTGCTTGGTTGGTAATTTTGCCAAAGACGTCCTTCAGGAAGCAGGGATACTGTTAAGCACAAAACTTACGGCCCAAGTTGTAAAAAACATTTCAGAAAAATCATTACTGCTTATCAATCAAAAAGTTGGATTCCGTTTACTTTCGGTGTATGGAGGAAAAGGGATTTTCAACTTAAGTAAATCAGTTCCGTTGGTTGGTGGGATCATTGGTGGTTCAATTGATATAATTGCCACGAATATTGTCGGAAATGTTGCTCGAAATATCTTCCTCGCAAATAACCTAAACGAAGATATAGCTCTGAAAATCAAACACTAAAACAGGGTGAAATTTATATTATATAATTTTAGGTTTCTTCCGAAAACCCTAAAATAAAGAAAACTACTAAGGCTCTAATAACACAACTTTTAACAAAGCGTTGTTGAGCTGTAAAATAAACTTTGTGGACTTAACGAAGCGATATTACGCGATGTGTTGAGCTTGCCGAAACAAACTCATTTTATTATTAGCGATTGTGAGTAAACTTAGAAGCTTTGTGCTTTTGCTGCACAAAAGACTTTTCGGAATGGGCTCAACTTTTAAATAAAAAACGCCTTTCGCCCATCCTATTTTACTGCCAGCCCAAATATAATATAATAGATAATGAATATTACATATTTTCACAAAATATTGTTAAACAATATATTGCATTTCTATTTATACATTTTCTAAATTGATAAACTACAAACAATTTATTATATTTATGCCTGATAATGAACTAAGTTTGCACCCTCAAACCAAGAAAGGTTTCTCCTGTCTAAACCAATAAAGTCCAATGTTTTATGGGAACTATATTTTTAAAAACCCTGATAATGTTCATCCTATCATTTGTAATAGCTATGGTGGTGGCATTATTGATTTACTGGATACGCAGGTTGCTTACTTCGGTGAGGATTAACAGTTTTTTTGATGAAAAGTCGAAAACTATGGTACAGAGGGCACAAAGGATTCATAAAATCCATGACCAAAAACTTGTTTTAATCTCTGAAAAGTTTGAAAATGAAGTACATCCTGAATTGTTTGATTTCTACAAAGGGGTAAACGATGAATTTGAGCAACCTGAAGATTATCACGGTGAGTTAAAACCTATAATTCGTCGTAAGCGTAGTATTAAAAAACACAAGAATATTTAGTTTATCAAAATACAAAATGGAAAATATAGACTTCTTTAAGTTATTCCAAGGGTTTGGCACAATAGCCGCTTCAAGTCCAACGATTATAATTGCACGGTTTGGATTGATGATTTTGGGTGCATTGCTTGTATATCTTGGAAAAAGGGGCATACTGGAACCTTTGTTGATGATCCCAATGGGAATTGGCATGTCGGCAATAAACGCGGGTGTGATGTTTATGCCCGATGGTTCGATGGGGAATTTATTTTTGGATCCAATGATCAGTGAGCCAGATCAATTGATGAACATCATGCAAATCGACTTTTTGCAACCCATTTATGTGCTGATGTTCAGCAACGGATTAATTGCATGCTTTGTTTTTATGGGCATTGGTGCCATGCTTGATGTGAGTTATTTGCTCGATCGACCATTTTCGAGCATGTTTTTGGCCATGTTTGGCGAACTGGGCACTTTTTTGACCATCCCAATTGCAGTTTATTTTGGGTTAAATTTAAAAGAAGCCGCATCTATAGCCATGGTTGGAGGTGCTGACGGCCCCATGGTCCTGTTTACTTCGTTGAGCTTGGCAAAACATCTTTTTGTGCCGATAACGGTTGTTGCATATTTGTACCTCGGTTTAACTTACGGTGGCTATCCCTATTTAATCCGGTTGATGATTCCCAAACATATCCGTGGTATAAAACCAGAACCGCCAAAACGTAAAAAGAAACCAATAAATTCGGGCATGAAACTCACTTTTGCCGTTTTGATTTGCACCGTTCTTTCTTTTTTGTTCCCGGTTGCCTCTCCCCTATTTTTATCGCTTTTTGTCGGTGTTGCTATTAAAGAATCGGGCTTGACCAATTTATTGAATTTTATTTCTGGGCCATTACTTTATGGATCAACATTTTTATTGGGTTTGCTTTTAGGAGTACTTTGCGATGCAAGCTTATTGCTCGACCCTAAAATTTTGATTTTGTTAGTGTTAGGAATCACAGCTTTACTAATTTCTGGAATTGGCGGCATTTTAGGTGGGTATATTCTCTATTTCCTTTCAGGCAAAAAATATAATCCAACTATAGGTATTGCTGCTGTAAGTTGTGTGCCTACCACGGCCAAAGTAGCTCAAAAAGAAGTTTCAAAAGTAAATCCACAAGCTTTTATCCTGCCACAGGCAATTGGTGCAAATATCAGTGGTGTGATTACTACCGCAATCATCACAGGCATTTATATCACACTGTTAAGCTGACCATTGCAGTTTTAGTAACCAAGATTTGATTCCAATTCCGTAAGTTTGCACAACCATTTTTGGTTATAGTTTTTATTTTTTGAGATATTTAGGCTTATCTCATTGATTTACAACTAAACAAACCAGCCTTTCAAAGCAAAAACTGATTTTGCGCTTAACTATTTTGCTTATGCGAAACTTACTCCTTTCTCTTATTTTTGCAACATTTTCATTTTCAGTACTATATTCGCAAAATACCTTGTTTGATGATACAAGGATTTCATCGGTTTTTATCGAAATACCAGTTGATTCGTTAGCCGTTATTTATAAAGATGTGCTTTCAGACCATTATTTTAAAGCCTTGTTTATTTTTGAACATGAAACTGGTAGGGACACTTTGGCAAATGTTGGTTTCAGGTTGCGAGGAAACACTTCCCGCTTTTCGCAAAAGAAATCCTTTAAAATAAGTTTTAACGAGTACGAATCAGCCCGCCGGTATCAGGGAGTAAAAAAAATCAACCTCAACGGTCAGCACAACGACCCGACGATGATACGAGAGAAACTTTATTATTACGTATGGAACAAGGCGGGAATGGCCAAACGCCGCACGAACTTTGTAAAATTGCACATAAACCATATCTATTATGGGCTATATACAAATCTCGAAGAATTTGATAAGGACTGGTTACAAAAGATTTATGGCGAAAAAAGTGGCAACCTCTACAAATGCACTTACCCTGCCGATTTAGTATTTCATGGCAGCGATCAACAGTATTACAAAAATATTGTGAGTGGCTCTTCAACAGGTGGCAGAGCTTACGACCTGCAAACCAACGAAACCGAAGATGATTATTCCGACCTCGTGGAACTGATAACTTTGCTTGACCATCCGGCAGATTCCACTTTTGCTTTGCTTATAGCTCAAAAACTGAATATTGACATTTTGCTGAAAGCTTTTGCAATTGATGTAGCCACAGGAAATTGGGACGATTATATGTATATCAATAACAATTATTTCCTTTACCATAATTCAAATTCCGGTAAATTTGAATTTATCAGTTATGATACAGATAATACTTTTGGCGTTGATTGGGTGAGCCAGGACTGGACAAGCCGCAATTGCCTCGATTGGTACAACCAAACTGAACCGAGGCCATTAGCTAAAAAAATATTTGCTATCCCAGAATTTATGCAGAAATACCAGCAATATCTGGATACAATTACCAATGAAATCCTCAACTTGAACCTTGTTTTTCAGCATATTGATTCGCTCGAAACTTTGATTACGGAAGCTGCAAAAGCCGATATTTACCGCTCGCTCGATTATGGCTACACCATTGCCGATTTCTATAACGGTTTTAAACAAAAAGTTGACTACCATACACCTTACGGGATAAAACCCTTTTTAACTAGACGCCGCGATGCCACTTTGCACCAACTCGCTACGTCAGTTATTTCCGATTTTGCTTTCAACAATATTGAACTTTTACTTTACCCCAACCCTGTTGGCGATTTTTTGAATGTTAAAATATCAGATGCACAAGCAAGTGGAACAATACATATTTTTGATATGTTGGGCCAAAAGCTAAAAGCTACGGAAATTTCTAAAAGCCAATCCGCTTTTTCAATTCCGGTAAACGATATTAATCCAGGTATTTATACTTTGGTAATTACAGGGAATGGATTGGCCGGTAGCCAGCGTTTTATAAAAAAGTAAGAAGCCTTGACTGATTTTCAGGTAAGGAAATCCACTTTTATCAACTTTACACAGTTTCCAACACTTTTTTGAACACTATGCTAACAATTAACAGATTCGGAGTACTTTTGCGCGCTGATTAAAAACAACAAAAACAGATTAAGAAAACAGATTATGGGAAGAGCATTTGAATTTCGTAAGGCACGCAAAATGAAACGTTGGGGCAATATGGCCAGGGTTTTTACCCGCTTGGGCAAGGATATTGAAATGGCTGTTAAATCCGGAGGCCCTGATCCCGGTGGCAATGCACGCCTTCGTTTGTTGATTCAAACTGCACGAAGCGAAAACATGCCGAAGGACAATGTGGATCGCGCCATAAAACGAGCAATTTCAAAGGATTCGTCCGATTACAAAGAAGTGGTTTACGAAGGCTACGCCCCTCACGGTGTTGCTGTGGTTGTTGAAACTGCTACTGATAACCCAACCCGCACGGTTGCCAATGTAAGGATGTATTTCAATAAATATGGTGGCAGCCTCGGCACTACCGGCATGTCCGATTTCCTTTTCGATCGCAAATGCACTTTTAAAGTTGCGATGAAGGAAGGAATTGATATTGAAGAGCTTGAGCTTGAAATGATTGATTTTGGCTTGGATGAAATTTTTGTTGACGAAGGCGAAATAGTGCTTTATGCAGGATTTCAAAATTTCGGCTCTATCCAAAAGTATTTGGAAGACAATAAATTTGAGATCAAAACATTTGCTTTCGAGCGCATCCCAAACGACACCAAGGAGTTAACTGAGGAACAACAAGCCGATGTTGAAAAACTGATCGAAAAAATGGAAGAAGATGACGATGTGATCAATGTTTTTCACAATTTGAGGTAAGGTCGTGATTTGGGAAAGCCTAAATCATGATTTTCGTGGTGTTAGAAACTTCACACCCTAACTTTACCCTATCAGGCTTAACTTTACAAATCTGTCTTGAATCACTTACTTGTAAGCAGTTTTTAATTCGGCTGAATGAAAAGACAAATCAATCCAATCTATTGCCTTTGGCTTGTTAATTAAATCCTTGCTCCTATGCAAATCCTTCCACATATTGAAATAATATAACCTAACCCGCTACAAATGCTTTTGCACGACAGCGAAAAGGGGAGATATGCTTACTAAATGATGTGTATGGGCCCCGGATTTATCGAACCACATAAAACGATTTACGCAACAGCGGAGAGATACAAACCGAAAGATTTATAGAACCACCCGAAACGATTCGCGCAATAGCGGTAGCAATTTCATGCAATGCCTTATTTACGGCCTGCTTCCTTAGCCCAGTTGCCCCTGAAAGTTATTTTTTGATCGTGGATTCTGAATACAAACTTGCCATATTGAACCGAAATGCCTGCCGATGCATTTACAACCCAGCAATTATCAGGGATAGTGAAGAAGTTTTCGGAGGTAATTATCTTTTCATTTAACTGGTCTTTAATTGAAACGGATGCTTGTGGCCCGACTTCCCATCCGAGATGGGTATTATAGCATACTTTCAAATCCCCTAGGAACTTAAAATTTTCTTTAGTTTCTAATCTGGTTTTTATGCTGGCTATTTTACCTTCATTCAAATCATTTCCAGGAGTTACCTCAATGGTCAACTTGGGCACTTCGAAAGCCGTTTTTGAAGCCAGGATATTAATTGATTCGTTTTTGACGACTTTATTGTCTTTATCGTAAAACTCGAAAGCAAGTTCCATATCTTCAATCCCCACAGGGTTAATAACCAATTGATCGGCAAAATAGCCTTCGCCGTTTATGATTTTTGTATAAATTACTTTATCAAGAAACTTTATCACCACTTTTTTAACATCCTTGTCAGTATAAAGCTCTAAAGGAATTGAGGCTCCAACATGAATTGTGTTATTTTTAGGGCTGATAATCAATCCTTTCATGTAATCGCGCATGGCAAACCATACAGGGCGGGGCGATCCATATTTATCGTTCGCATCACTGTAACCCCAGAAACCAAACCATTCTTCCGGTTGATCCAGGCCATGGCTATTTTTATCGCCGCCTTTCCACCAGCCATCGGCATAGTAAAACGGGCACATGCCTACAGCCCCTGCATCAATAAGATCACGATAATTTCCAATAAGCCCATCACTTTGTTGTTTCAGCGTATTGCCGCCATAACGGCCAAAACCTTTATGTGAAACCGAATAGCCAAATTCGGTGGTTATAAAAGGTTTATTTAAACCGTTAAGTTCATTTAAACCTTTGATATAATCTTTAAAACCCATGGTTGCGGTCTGGGCCTCCGAATGGTCGTAACAATTGTAGGCATACACATCAAAATAACTTTCATCCATATAATCGCTTATCATCGCGTTTGCCGACAGCGTTACCGGAATTCCCGGGTGTTCTTTATGTATGGTATCTATCAAGGTTTTCATCAGGCCTACAAACGCCTTACCGGTAACCTTATATATATGATCTGTTTGAGGCTCATTAATAACCAGATAGGTAATTATACAATCATATTTCTTTGCATAAGCTGTAACCTTTTTCACTTTTTCAACACATTCCGTTACAAATTCAGAATCCCCATAATTTTTATCAGGATTAACATCTATTCCCATAATCAGTTTCAGCCCTGATTCCTGCACAAGTTTTAATTGTGCTTCCGAATATTGGCTCCAGGTCCTGATGGTATTGTACCCACCTTCTTTGATCACTTTCAGGTCGAATTTCAATAAATCCAGGTCATCATTCCTCACACCTTCATAAGGATGCTGATTAGGCCGTGCGCCTATTTCATATCCGATAGCTTTAATAAAAAACCTCTGTCCGTTAAGGTAGTACCAATTATCTTTCAGCTCAATTTTTGTTTTCGGTTGTGCAAACACGGAGAAGAACGAAGAAAGAAGCATTGCAGTCACCAGCATTAATAATTTTTTCATGGCTTATTGATATATGTTTATTAAAAATTGAATTCTATCATTTTGCATAGGTACACAACATAACGGTATTAAAATGATCTGCCTTACCCTTTCTACCGCCGCTTTGAACTATACCCATAAAAAGTTTGTAACTATTCACCTTATACCAAAAAAAAGAAGTTCTACCTTTAATGTGATTAAAGCTATTAATCTGTAGGCTGTTAGATCACTGATAACTCAAATAATGCTTATTGCCTTCCAAAGCATAACAAAAAACACTGATGCCAAAGCCCAAACCATCCCTAAATCCTCAATTTATATCCCACTGAATAGTTACTCGTAAAATTAATGGCACTGTTCTTTTACTGATTTAAGGTTGTGTTTGGAAAATAGAACTTTCAACACTCTATATTATTATACAATATCAACTATTTTCCATTAACCAAAAACCGTTAACTATCAGCCAACAACCACTCCCACCTCACTTCACATAACTTTCCACTGGAGCGCAAGTACAAACCAAATTCCTGTCGCCCCAGGCATCATCAATACGAGTCACAGCCGGGAAATATTTATCTTCTTTCGCACAAGGTATTGGGAATGCAGCTTTTTCCCTGCTATATGGCAAAGTCCAGGTATCTGTAGTAACCATGGCAAGCGTATGCGGTGCATGTTTAATGGCATTATCGTGCTTATCGGTAACTCCGTTTTCAATATCAGCAATTTCTTTACGGATCGAAATCATGGCATCAACAAAACGGTCGAGTTCGCTCAAAGGTTCGCTCTCGGTAGGTTCCACCATTAAAGTGCCCATCACCGGAAAAGCAACGGTTGGAGCATGAAAACCATAGTCCATCAAGCGTTTGGCAATGTCAATAACGGCAACATCAGCAGTTTTCAGGAATTGGTTGCAGTCCAAAATCAGTTCGTGTGCCACCCGGCCTTTACTACCCGAATACAGTATTTTGTAATGTCCTTCGAGCCTCGATTTAATATAATTAGCTGTGAGGATAGCATATTTTGTGGCTTCGGTAAGGCCGTTTCTGCCTAATAATTTTATGTAAGCATACGAAATCGGAAGCACAAGCGCACTTCCATAAGGTGCTGAAGCCACTGCCTGAATCGCCTGATCGCCGCCGGTTTTAACAATAGGATGGCCCGGCAAGAATGGCATCAAATGCTCGGAAACACCAATCGGGCCAACACCTGGGCCTCCGCCTCCGTGGGGGATAGCAAATGTTTTGTGAAGGTTCAAATGGCAAACATCGGCCCCAATAGTACCCGGATTTGTAAGCCCTACCTGTGCATTCATATTGGCGCCATCCATGTAAACCTGTCCGCCATTTTCATGAATTATGGCCGCTATCTCAAGTATGCTTTCTTCGAATACACCGTGTGTAGATGGATAGGTAACCATCAATGCCGAAAGGTTTGCGACATGTTTTACCGCCTTTTCGCGTAAGTCAACCATATCCACGTTTCCGTTTGGATCTGTTTTTACAACCACAACCTCCATGCCTGCCATAGCCGCGCTTGCAGGGTTGGTGCCATGTGCCGAAGCAGGTATAAGACATACATTGCGATGCCCTTCGCCACGGCTTTCGTGATATGCTTTAATTACCAGCAACCCTGCATATTCGCCCGAAGCACCCGAATTCGGCTGCATAGAAACGGCTTTGAAACCAGTAATTTCGCAAAGTGCTTTTTCAAGTTCAAGTATCAGTATGTTGTAGCCTTCGGTCTGGTCAACAGGTGCAAAGGGGTGAATTGCTCCAAATTCGGGCCAGCTCAAGGGAATAAGTTCGGCAACTGCATTCAGTTTCATCGTACACGAACCTAATGGAATCATACTGCGGTTGAGTGCCAAATCGCGGTTTTCCAGTTTTTTAAGGAATCGCATCATTTCGGTCTCCGAATGATAACTGTTAAAAACGGGTTCGGTCAAATAATCTGATTTCCTGTCCATGGCTGGGGCATAAGTGCGGATAAGTACACACTCCTCGGGGTTGCAAACAAATTCCACAAACTGCTTTTTTGCTGCCGAAGCAAAAATGTGGAGTATAAGGTTCACATCTTCCAACGAAGTGGTTTCATCCAAACTGATACCAACCTGATCTACGCCGATATAATTGAAGTTTACATGGCTTTCGATAGCTAGTTTGCGCAGGTTCTCTATTTTTACAGTTTCAGGAATAGCCACCAACAGCGTATCAAAGAAATTGGCATTCAGTTGTTTGTAACCATATTTCTGTACTTCGGCACTCAAAACCCCAGTCAATATATTAATATGACGGGCAATATTCCTGATCCCTTTCGGTCCATGATATGCGGCGTACATCCCGGCCATTATGGCCAATAATGCCTGTGCAGTGCAAATATTGGAAGTGGCACGTTCGCGTTTTATATGCTGCTCGCGGGTTTGTAAGGCCATGCGCAGGGCGCGGTTGCCTTGGGCATCAACCGACACTCCTATTATACGCCCTGGAATAAATCGTTTGTATTCGTCTTTTGTAGCGAAAAATGCTGCATGTGGACCGCCAAATCCCATCGGTATTCCAAAACGCTGTGTGGAACCAACCACAACATCGGCCCCCCATTCGCCAGGAGGTGTAAGCAGTGCCAGGCTTAACAGGTCGGCAGCAACAGCAATTGCAATGCCATTTTCGTGTGCTAGGTTTACCAGTTTACGGTATTCGTGTATTTCGCCAAATTGGTTTGGATATTGTAGCAGCATCCCGAAAATGTTGGGTGCAGGTCCAAATTCATCGCAAGACTTAACTACTACTTCAATCCCAAGGTGTTTTGCGCGGGTTTCAATAACTGCAATTGTTTGAGGGAATGTATTTTTTGATACAATAAACGTATTTGCACCTGCTTTTACAGCTTCGCGCGGGCGTGCATTGTGCAGCATGATCATGGCTTCGGCTGCTGCGGTGGCTTCGTCGAGCAAGGATGCATTTGCCAATGGCATTCCAGTAAGGTCCGATACCATAGTTTGGAAAGTGAGCAAAGCTTCGAGGCGGCCTTGCGATATTTCGGCCTGATACGGGGTGTATGACGTGTACCAACCTGGGTTTTCAAAAATGTTTCTCAATATAACGCCCGGCGTAATTGTGTTATAATAGCCAAAACCAATATACGATTTAAACACTTTGTTTTTGGCAGCCAGTGCTTTAATATGGTTTAGGTATTCAAATTCATTAAGCCCCAACGGCAAATTCAATGGTTTTGGCAGCCTGATGGAAGCCGGAATTGTTTCGTCAATAAGTTGGTCAAGCGATTCTACCCCTATTGCTTTCAACATCAACTCGGTTTCGTTAATGCTTGGCCCATTATGGCGGTCAATAAAATTGTTGGTAATCATATAGTTATGTGTATTTATCTTTTGTTTTATGATGCGGCAAAGATAATAATCTTAATTTCATAGCATCAAAAACTTGTTAACTTTTCACGATATAAAAAATTGCCTAAAGTGGTTAAAGTAGTTAGCTAGTGTAGAATTAGAATCAGGCAGAAGTCAAAGGTAATAAGTCAATGGTCAAAGGTAATTACTGAGAGTGCTTCCATTTCCCTAATCCACCTTCAATATTCCATAATCCATTTTCCCCTCCTCCTAATGTATATTGCTCAAAATAAACAGTGGCGCGAACGAATAAATTAATATATTTGCTTTTAAAACTATACTAATGCTGACATTTTTAACTGGATTTATTGCCAGTATAGCCCATGTTGTTACAGGACCAGACCATCTTGCAGCCGTTACGCCTTTGGCTATCGACAGCCGCAAAAAATCGTGGATGGTGGGCTTTTCATGGGGGTTAGGGCATACCATCGGTATGTTATTGATAGGACTGTCGTTTGTTTTATTTAAGGGATTATTGCCAGTGGAAGCCATTTCTAAATATAGCGAAACAGCAATTGGGACTTTATTAATAGGGATTGGCTGCTTGGCTTTATTCAGGATTTACCGCCACCATTCGCATGGAAATAAACCCCACGCCCATTTCCACACAACACCTTATTTATATACACATATCCATCAACATTCGCATGGAGCAAAACCCATTTCGGTTCTTGGTCGTGTTAACCAAAAACTCAGTCCCAAGCCTAGCTTCACACTTGTACACGAACAAAGCCACACACAAGGCAGCGACCATGGCCACGGACATGAACATAAGCTCACGGGGAAATTTAAACAAAATGCAATTTCCGCTTTTTCGATTGGCATAATTCATGGGTTTGCAGGCTTTAGCCACCTGTTTGCACTATTGCCCTCACTTGCACTACCATCTGTGTGGGAATCGGTCATTTATATCACGGCATTTGCCATGGGCACAGTGCTTACCATGATCATTTTTGCCTTTATCTTAGGACTTGTCGCCTTTAAATCGGTAGTAAAAGACAAACAGATATTCCTAAAATGGTTCACCTTCTCTGGTGCGATATTGGCTATTGTGATTGGGTTAATATGGATAATTAATCCATTTTGAAATTGTAACTATCCACCCAATACCAGGAAAATATGTGTACCTTACATTTGATGTAGGTTATTAGGAAGAAAGTTTGTAGTTCCTTTCTAAATCAGATAATGCTTATTTGTTGTCAAAAATGTGAAGCAAAATGCTGAACCCAAACGACTAACACCCAAACCCTGTTTCAGAAAATCCAATAAACCAAAATTATCAGGCTATGTCCTCCAATAGTTCGGCCTCAATTTCACCTTCATTACGCAGGTTGTCGATAATAAACAATTGCCGTTCGGGGGTATTGCTACCCATGTAAAACGAAAGTAGGCTATCTATTTCGGACAAATGTTTTAGAATGACAGGATCAAGTCGCATAGAAGCACCGATAAAATGACGGAATTCATCTGGGGAAATCTCGCCAAGACCTTTAAAACGTGTGATTTCAGGATTTGGGCCTAATTCTTTTACCGCACCCAACCGCTCCTGCTGCGAATAACAGTAATTGGTTTTTTTCTTGTTTCGGACCCTGAAAAGCGGGGTTTGAAGGATGTAAACATGGCCCGATTTTACCAGATCGGGGAAAAACTGAAGAAAAAAAGTAAGCAACAACAAGCGTATATGCATCCCATCCACATCGGCATCGGTTGCAATTACAATGTTGTTGTAACGTAGGTTTTCAATATCGTCCTCAATATTTAAAGCGGATTGCAATAGGTTAAACTCTTCGTTTTCGTAAACCACTTTTTTGGATTTCCCGTAACAGTTTAGGGGTTTTCCTTTCAGGCTGAATACAGCTTGGGTATTGACATCGCGCGATTTTGTTATAGACCCGCTTGCCGAATCTCCTTCGGTAATAAACAAAGTGGTTTCGAGTCGGCGCAAATCGTTGCTGTTGTAATGCAAACGGCAATCCCTCAGCTTTTTGTTGTGAAGGCTAACTTTCTTGACACTTTCTTTGGCAAGTTTCTTGATATTGGCCATCTCCTTCCGTTCTTTTTCCGATTGGAGGATTTTACGATAGAGTGCCTCGGCGGTATCCGAATTCATGTGGAGGAAGTTGTCGAGCTTCTTTTTCAGGATATCGCCAATAAATTTATTTATCGTAACCCCACCAGGCTCAATATGCTGAGAACCAAGCTTGGTTTTGGTCTGCGATTCGAACAAGGGTTCACTAACCTTGATGCTTACTGCCGCGATTATCGACGAACGTATGTCGCTGTATTCAAAGTCTTTGTTGAAAAATTCGCGGATTGTTTTAACCAATGCATCGCGAAAAGCGGAAAGATGTGATCCGCCTTGTGTGGTATGCTGCCCATTCACGAATGAATAATACTCTTCGCCATATTGCTTTGCGCTGTGGGTAAAAGCACATTCAAAATCAATATCTTTGATATGGATTATCGGATAATTTATCGCGCTGCCATTGTTCGATTTTTCGAGCATATCGAGCAATCCATTTTTAGCAAGGAAGCGCTGACCGTTGAAAATTATTGTCAGCCCATTGTTCAAGAAACAATAATTCCAGAGCATCTGCTCAATGTACTCCTTTAGGAAATGATAATTTCCAAACAATTGAATATCAGGTGTGAAACTTATAAATGTGCCGTTTCGCTGATCCGAAGGTTGTTCACCTGTTTCGCGCACCAATACACCTTGATGGAATTCCACCGTATTGGTTCGCCCATCCCGGATGGCCTGTGCCACAAAATAACTCGAAAGTGCATTCACGGCTTTGGAACCAACGCCATTTAACCCAACTGCCTTTTTGAAAACTTTTGAATCGTATTTTGCCCCCGTATTTATTTGCGAAACACACTCGACCAATTTGCCAAGTGGTATACCCCGTCCATAATCGCGGATGGAAACGGTATGCTCTTTTATCGTAACTTCAATATTGCGGCCATGGCCCATCGTAAATTCATCGATACAGTTATCAATGATCTCTTTTATAAGCACATAGATGCCATCATCATGCGACGATCCATCGCCTAATTTACCAATATACATACCCGGGCGCAGCCTGATATGTTCCTTCCAGTCAAGCGACCGGATGCTTTCTTCATCGTAATTTTGAACTGTTTCCATAATGCAGCTGCAAAGATATACCAATCCTCAAAATGGAAACACGCTTTCGAGAGGAAGTTATTATCGAGTTTTGCACAGAAGGAAAGGAATGCGGATTGCGGAATTTGGATTGCGGACTTCGGAATACCATTTGCCTGATGGCAGAAAAATATAAATAAGCTGAATTATAAATTGGGCCAAATGAGCCACAGATTATTGGATTACCAGAATAGATTATTCCACTTTATTCCTTTAAAACCCAAATCCCGGTGAATGTGCTTTTTAGTTCGTTAACTTTAATTGCAGCTTTTTTAGCGGTGTCATAATAGGTGAGAGCAATGCGGTATCCGGCTTGGCTGTTCAAAATACAAGCATCAGGATAACCAGAAGATTTTATTTTGTTCAATTCTGATTCAGCAATTTCAGCGCTCTTTGTGCTCAAAACAATCAAGTAATACTTTGCTGCTGAGCTGACCGTCGGCTTGCTTATTTCAACATTTCCCTTGGTAACGTCTTTTGGAAGTACTTCTTTTTTGGTTTTAGCTTCCTTTACCTTAACAACTTTAGCAGTATCATCTTTGGCTTTAGCTACCTCATGTTTTTTAAGCGAGTTATCAATAACGGTTTTATCTGTTTTTTCGCCGAGCCAAAGAACGGCATATCCTTCCTTGATACCTACTCCAATTGCTTTCCATTGGAACCCTTTCCATCTGCCACGGCTGAGGATCATGTCAGCAGAGGCGTTTGCTTGCTGCCACAAAGATGAAGCATCGGCGGGCGTTGCCTTTTCTTCGCCCCAATATGCCAATTCGTAACCATTTCCGTTGTATCCTGTAATCTCTTTAGGTTTTGATGTCATGCATTTTATCCCAGCAGCATCCTTGGTATTGCAACAGGAAGTCCATTTCTCTGATTTACTCCAAGCTTGACCATTGCACCCATTATCTTGTGGTTTATTAAAAACCAAATCGTTCAGATGCACATGTGCAACAATGGTTAATGCTTCCGACAAAGGTATAATTGACAATTTATTCTGCCGACGCATATCGTTAATCATGTTGTAAAGGATTGCTTCGTCCTCCGATATGTTCTTTAATATGGAATCGTTACTTTTTGTCAGACCAATACTATCCTGTGCAATTGCTTGTAAAACAGCAATGCACATAAGAAGGAACACTAAATACAGCTTTTTGCTCTCAGGCATATTTTGCAGATATTACCTTTGGTTTGATTGGCTAAATTACAAAAAATATTGTCATTTTTTCAAATTTAGTCTGTCTTGATTTATTGAGGGCTTTAAAGTGGAGCAAGAAACAGTGCATGGTGAGTAGGAATAGAAATATCTACAGCCACACAACTGAGCAATAGGCCATTAGGATTTTATGAATATTATCCGGCTTCCGAGCAAGGCATTTTCTTCCAAACAATAAACTTTACAATCAACCAATCAACACCTCAACCATTCAGTTTTTCAACTAATCAACCTCTTTATATCACATTGGTAAAGCATGAAATAATCTCCCCAATATACATTCGGTGATAATCCTTTTTTGGATAATTGGCATTTATTTTATCGAGTATAAAGTTTTCGGGGATAATATCCGAAAAGTACAACTTGCGGCACTCAAGCATCAATTTTGCTTGTTCAAAAAAAATGGTGCCTTGTGGCGAAGCAATCGGTTTTAATCCTGTGGCTTTCATTTTATCAGTTTGCCTACCCGAAACCTTACCGCATAAATTAAGTGCTTCCCTAAAGTTTTTATTAAAAAAACTCATGGTGAAAAACTCGTTCGACTCCATAAATTTGTAGGTGTAGCGGTGTGGCCTCACAAAACAGAAAACCACGGGCTTGTTCCATAGTATCCCCATTCCTCCCCAACTGGCTGTCATGGTGTTAAATGAATCAAAATCCCCAGCCGTAAGAAGGAACCAGTCATCATCAATCAATGTAAATGGGTTTTGATCAATATCTTGTGGTTCAATTTTTTGAAAATCGTCGAATGTCATTTTGTCTTTTTTACTTGTTTCAAATTTAATAAATTCAATGGGTTAGAACTTAAACCCGAAATGCTTTTTTGGCTGAACCGAAGTGCTTCGTCGTAATACAGCACTACAACTGGGGCTTCTTCAATGAGTATTTGATCCATTTGCATATATTTTTGTCCCCTTATCGAATCATTGCTTTCACGGATACATTCCTCATACATTTTGTCAAAAAGTGCAGACGAGAAATGGGTATAATTTGGCCCAGCAGGGCAAAAATTTGGCGAATAAAAAAGCGAGAGGTAATTTTCGGCATCAGGATAATCAGCAATCCACGAGCCCCGGAAAAAACTAACTTTCGATTGTGCGATCAGTTCGCGCAAAGTTGCTGGTGGCGTTACATCAATCCGAATGTCGATTCCAATTTCGCCAAGTTGGCTTTGGATAAATTTGCAAAGATCAAGGTAAGAAGCATTTGTGGTAAGCGTTATTGGCGGAAGCCCTTTTCCACCTGGAAATCCTGCTTGGGCAAGTAAATGCGTCGATTTTATTGGATCAAAATCATAACCCTGAACCTGCTTTTGGTCGAACCAAGGCATACCGGCAGGAACAAATCCGGCTGTTCCAGCAATGCCAATGTTGTTGCGAAGATAGCGCATCATTTTTACCCTATCGAATCCATGGTTGATTGCTTGCCGTATCATTTTGAGTTTTAACGGGCTTTCGGCAGCAGCTTTATAATTTGTATCTATCAGTATTCCTAGGTATTCAGTATTCAAATAGGGCTGCTTTGTCAGGTTTATCCTGAAGGAATATTTACTTCGCAGCAATCCGTCATTCGTCAGCAATTCGTCTTTATAACTTGCATCGATTCCAGACACAAAATCGAGGTTCCCTTTTATAAATTCAAGAAACGCAGATTGCTTGTCAACAATAAATGATACAGCCACTGCATCCAAATAAGGTAGGGGAATGCCATTGGCAAGTTCGAAATAATGCTCATTTTTCAACATCACCAATTTAACACCTTCTTTCCATATACCAAAAGAGAAGGGGCCGGTACCAACCGGATGTTGCCTGAAATCAACCCCATATTTTTCAATTGCCTCAAACGGCACAACCGAACAATACTGCATGCTGAGCAAGCCAAGGAATGGAGGAAATGGTGCTTCGAGACTGATAATCAGTGTACTGTCATTGGTTGCAACAAATGCTTTGCTATGTTCTTTTTTAACTTGCGCCAAAACCCATGCCCCTGGCGAAGCAAGTTTTTCGTCGAGTAACCTCCTGAAACTAAAAACAAAATCGTTGGCCACCACTTTTCTTGCTTTTTTATCGGCAAATGCTTCGCTTTGATGAAAGTAAACATCGCTGCGGAGATGAAATATATATAATTGCCCATCGGTAGAAATTTCCCAGCTTTTGGCAATGCAAGGCTTCACTTTCAAATTGTCGTCGAGTTGTACCAAGCCATTAAATAATTGGTTTACAGCCCAAATATTGGCTTGGTTTCGGGCGAAAGCAGGATCCAACGAAGTAATACCAGCCGATTCGTTATACCTGAACACAGTCCTTCCATCGTTTTCAAAATGCCTTGATTTACAGGAAGTAAGCAAGAGCAACGTTAAAATGATGAGGCAATTGGTTCTGTATATGTTCATTTGAAACGATAAAACGAATCATCAAAAATACAAGTTTGAACCATGCCGTTGCAATTCATTCCCTATGTTAACTAAAAAAATATACTTTTGCCTGTTTTTAACTTTTGTTCATTTCATGAAAAAACTAATCATTTCCGTTATTTTTGTACTTGCCGCTGCAACATCAATCTATGCCCAGAAATCGTTGGTTGTTAAAGGCTCCGAAATTTGTTCACAATCCAAAATGAAGAGCAAAAACCTGGCTGTGAAGTCATTCCGTTCGGAAAATTCGCCAAAACATACATTCGATGTGCTAAATTACACCATCAACATTAATGTATTCAATTGCTTGAAAAGTCCATATCCAAATAACTTTAGTGCCGATGTAAAAATCCTTTTCCACGTTGATAGCACATTGAACCAAATTGTGCTTGATGCGACCAATACTTCCTTAACTATCGATTCGGTAAGGATGAATGGGTTAACTTACACACATTCGGGCGATAAGTTAACAATTCAATTGGATAAGGTTTACAATCCGGGTGAACTGGCGGAAGTGAGGATTTACTATAAACATTATAATGTAAATGATGGTGCTTTTTATGCATCGGGAGGTTTTTTGTTTACCGATTGCGAACCTGAAGGAGCACGAAAATGGTTTCCGTGTTACGACAGGCCGTGCGATAAAGCCACTACCGATATTACAGCTACCGTTCCATCTAATGCAAAATTGGGATCTAATGGCCGGCTGCAGGATTCGGTTGTCGATGGCAATAAAACTATTTACCATTGGATTAGCCGCGATCCAGTTGCCACTTACCTTGTTGTGCTTACCGCAAGAGTTAACTACAACCTTAGCATTATTAATTGGACTAATCCAAATACCTCCGAAATTGTTCCTATGCGGTTCTATTATAACCCCGGCGAAGATCCAACTTACATCAAAAGCATCATTGGTGAAATGACTTCATTTTATTCTGATGAATTTGGCGACCATCCTTTTGAGAAAAATGGTTTTGCCACGCTCAACAGCGAATTTGCCTGGGGAGGAATGGAAAACCAGACACTCACCAGTCTTTGCCCCGATTGTTGGAGCGAATCGCTTGTTGCTCACGAATTTGCCCATCAATGGTTTGGCGATATGATTACATGCGCCACTTGGGCCGATATTTTCCTTAACGAAGGTTTCGCCACTTGGACAGAGGCATATTGGACCGAAAACCAAAGTGGCTACGATGCATATAAAAATGAGTTGGTAGGCAATGCCGATTATTATCTGTCGTCGAATCCGCATTGGCCTATTTCCTCACCATCATGGGCTGTTACCACGCCAAACGTAAATACCTTGTTCAATTATGCAATTACTTATATGAAAGGAAGTTGCGTGCTGCACATGCTGCGTTACACTTTAGGCGATTCAGTGTTTTTCCCAGCATTTAAAGCGTATGCCACCGATACCGCCGAATTTAGATACAAATCGGCTACAATTGAGGATTTTAAGAATAAAATGGAAACAGGTTCGGGGCAGCAATTGGATTGGTTTTTTGATCAATGGGTTTATAAACCCGACCACCCGATTTATGAGAATATTTATAGCATCGAACATCCAACCAAAGGCGAGTGGATGGTTTATTTCACAGCAAAACAGCAGGATCAGGCATTTTTACCGTACTTCCAAATGCCTATCGATTTGAAAATCAGTTTTAAAGATGAAACCGATACAATTGTCAGGGTTTTTAATAGTTTTAGTGGACAGATCTTTTCGTTCGATTTTAATAAAGAGCCAAGTTTCGTAACCTTCGATCCAAACGACGATATTTTGCTCAAGGAAGGGGAAACAAACGTTGGAATTGAAGAATCTGCTGAAAATGTTTTAGGAATTTCGTTGAAAGCATCTCCAAACCCTTTCAGTTATCAGACAAAAGTTAGTTTCAGCATAAGCAAGCCAACATTTGTTACAGCCGAATTGTACGACAATTTGGGAAAGAAAATCAACACATTGATTGAAAAATTTTATACGCCAGGTGATTATACTGCTGATATAAAAGCTGAAGGTTTAAAATCGGGAACATATTTTGTTGTTTTCCGTGTGGCTGGCCGAACCGAAACTATCAAAATCACAAAAACACAATAAACAGAAAAACCGGATAAATTATCCGGTTTTTCTGTTTTAAAAATGTGCCTTTTTACTTTTTCTTGATTAAGGCAATATCAAGCACATCAATCATATTTGTTAAATAATGGAATTTTACGCCTTTTATATAATCAGGTTTTATTTCCATGATATCCCGTTTGTTGTCTTCCGAAAGGATAATATCGGTGATTCGCGCCCTTTTTGCCGCAAGTATTTTTTCTTTCACGCCTCCAACCGGAAGTATGCGGCCTCTTAGCGTTATTTCGCCCGACATGGCCAACTTGTCATTTACTGGTTGTTTTGTAAATGCCGATGCCAATGCGGTAAACATGGTGATTCCTGCCGAAGGGCCATCTTTTGGTGTAGCACCTTCTGGAACGTGGATATGCACATTCCATTTTTCGAAAACATCATTTTCTATTTTCAATTGGCTTGCATGAGATTTAAGGTATTCGTATGCAAGTGAAGCCGATTCTTTCATTACGTCGCCTAGGTTGCCGGTAACGGTGAGGTTGCCTTTCCCTGGGCTTAGGCTTGTTTCTACAAAAAGGATTTCACCGCCAACAGCTGTCCAAGCGAGGCCGGTAGCTACCCCAGGCGTGTTTCCTGAATAACTTTTTTCGTTGTTGAACGGTGCAGCCCCCAAAATTTTCTCTACGTCCTCATTTGAGAGGTTCGAAGGGATAATTTCGTCCATGGCTATAAAACGCGCACGGTTACGGATAACTTTTGCTATGGTTTTTTCTAACAGCCGAACGCCAGATTCCCTTGTATAGTTTTCAATAATGGATTGAAGCACGGGCTTGCTGAAGGCAATTTTCTTTTTGTCTATGCCATGTTCTTTCATTTGCTTTGGAACAAGGTGCTTACGGGCAATTTCAATCTTTTCTTCAATCAAATAGCCGCTCAGGTCAATAATTTCCATCCTGTCGCGCAAAGCTGGGTGTACATTGTTAAGCGAATTCGCTGTTGCAATAAACATCACTTTTGATAGGTCGTATTCAACTTCAAGGAAATTGTCGTAAAAGGAACTGTTCTGTTCAGGATCAAGTACTTCCAAAAGTGCAGCGGATGGATCACCGTTAACGGTCATTCCCGAAACCTTATCAATTTCGTCGAGCACGAAAACAGGGTTCGACGATTTGGCTTTACGTATGCTTTGTACAATACGTCCAGGCATTGCACCAATATAAGTTCTTCGATGGCCACGAATTTCGGCTTCGTCGTGCAAACCGCCTAACGACATGCGAATGTAATTGCGGCCAATAGCCCGTGCTATCGATTTCCCCAACGAAGTTTTCCCAACACCAGGAGGACCAACAAGGCATAAAATAGGTGATTTCATGTCGCCTTTAAGTTTCAGCACAGCAAGATATTCGATAATGCGTTCCTTCACTTTTTCCATCCCGTAGTGATCCTTATCCAGGACTTTTTGAGCATGGTGCAAATCGAAATTGTCCTGAGTAAAAGTGTCCCAAGGCAAATCAACCATCACTTCGAGGTAGTTTACCTGCATGCCAAACTCCATTGCCATCGGGTTCATGCGCTGTAATTTGGCAATTTCCTTTTCAAAAATCTTAAAAGCAACTTCGGGCCATTTTTTTGAATAGGCTTTAGCTTTAATTTCGTTGATTTGTTGTTCGTTAGGGTTGCTGCCTAACTCATCTTGTATTTGTTTCAGTTGCTGGTTCAGGAAATAGTCGCGCTGCTGCTTATCCATATCAACTTTAACCTTGCTTTGGATCTGGTTTTTCAGGTCCAACATCTGCAAGTCTTTGGTTAACAGGACTAAAACACGATTTGCACGCTCTTCCAAATCAAGGATACTTAGCAGGTTCTGCTTTTCGTTTATTTCAACGTTCAGGTTCGAAGCTACAAAATTTACCAGGAAAACAGGGCTTTCAATATTCTTTATTGCAAAAGCAGCTTCACTTGGCAAATTAGGCGACTGATTGATGATTTGTATCGAGAGGTCTTTTATAGAAGAAATCAAAGCCTCAAAATTCTTATCTTTATTGATGATGAAAACCTGTTTGTCGATGCTGTGGACTTCGGCTTTAAAATAAGGTTCCGATTGAAGCAACGTACCCAATTCAAAGCGTTTCTTGCCCTGAATAATTGCCGTAGTATTGCCATCAGGCAGTTGAAGGATTTTTATGATATAAGCAACAGTCCCGATTTTATTGAGGTCATCGTATCCTGGATCTTCAATATCCCCATCTTTTTGCGAAACAACGCCTATTATACGCTCACCCTTATAGAATTCCTTGATAAGCCGTATTGATTTATCGCGGCCTACAGTTATTGGTATTACAACTCCTGGGAACAAAACCGTATTTCGAAGAGGCAAAATAGGCAAAATGGGTGGAACGTCTTCAGCATTTATATTTTCTTCATCCTCTGCCGAAAGCAAAGGGATAAATTCAGTTTCATCTTCCATCACATTCGAAAGATGCAGTTCAGCTAAGTTTATAGTATTATCCATAAGTAAATATGACAGATTGGCTTATTTAGTGCCTGTTTATTTAACGAAAGTGCTTTGTCAATAACCATGCCAGTAGATTAACAATGCTTTCAATGGAATGTTTCAATGGCTGGATCGTTTAAAATTGGTGATTTGCGATTTACGATTGTTGATTTACAATCTTCAGCCAATCCACTATCCGAAATCTACAATCCGAAAACTCTTAAAGCACCCTATTATCGCTTGCCAGTTCAAAAACTGCTTTAAAAATATCCTCTTCCACTGAATCAAAAGGCAGTTCGCGACGGGCATACACCGCTTTTGCTGTATCCATTGCTTCTTCGAGTCTGTGTTTCCTGAAACCGGAATTGCCGCCCCAAACAAAAGATGGTATAAAATTGCGATGGTAATTTACACCAAAAATATTGGAACAAACCCCTACCGTTGAACCAGAATTAAACATCGAACTTATGCCTGTTTTACAATGG